>NZ_BAAAFI010000037.1:0-72636 GCF_039523455.1 Algoriphagus jejuensis
AGGTTTCGACACTCCACTTTTTCATCCCGCAACTTTAGCTCTTAAATCACGGCCTATCAAGATGCAGTTCATCGGAGGGATACAATTAAATGACGAACTAATTAAAGGGAATATTTGTATTGTATACACCAGGCAGACAAAAGAAAATTTTTCTGTATTCATTTCTAATACTCCGCTTGGTCAACATAAAATAGTAACTCCTTATGATGGAAGTTATGGCTCACCTCTTTTCCTCTATCCTGAATCATCCGGTCAGTTAAGTTTGGGCGAATCCGAGACCCGCACGCCGAATTTGGATATGAAGATCGTGGATCAGATTGCGAAAGGCTTGGGCTTTACTTTTACCTCTGAAAAAGGGGAAGAAGGAGAAGTCTGCTTTGCGGAGAGTGGGGAGGTGATGCCCGATTATCGACAAAGCTTTGCGCCGATTGATTTGCTGGATTACATCTATGCGGTGCTCCACTCGCCTACATATCGGGAGACGTACAAGGAGTTTTTGAAGATCGACTTTCCTCGGGTGCCCTATCCGACTGACACAGGCAAATTCTGGGAACTGGTCAAGTTGGGCGGGGAATTACGAGCCCTGCATCTGATGGAGAGTCCGGCCTTGAATCAGTTCATCACCCAGTATCCAGAGGCTGGCGAAAATGAGGTGGAGAAGCCACGGTTTGTCTCGTCATTGCGACCGACGCAGGAGGGAAGCAATCTCCCTGATGAGACTGCTTCGGCGAAAAGCCTCGCAGTGACGCAGGACCCGTCCTTGCAAGAAGGCACGACGAAGCAATCTCCACCAGTGATTGGCCGAGTCTATATCAACGATATCCAATACTTCGACTCCGTCCCCGAGCTCGCTTGGAACTTCTACATCGGCGGCTACCAACCCGCCCAGAAGTGGCTCAAAGACCGCAAAGGCCGAGTCCTCGACTTCGAAGATATTATGCATTACCAGCGCATCATCAAAGCCTTGACGGAGACGGAGCGGGTGATGAAGGAGATTGATGGGGTGGGTTTTATGGAAGGGGCAGAGGGATGAAAATTAGGAAAAAAAGTAAAATTGCAATATGTAAGAACTGGATAAATAGAAATAGGGATTTTATAAACCTTTTTTCAACAATCCTTATAGCTATCATGTCTCTTACGGTTACTTGGGCGTCTTATAAGATTATGCAAAGTCAATTAAATTTGAATTATAATTTAAGTATGCCAATTTTTGAAATCAATCAAAACCAAAAATACAATCCAAATTCAGGTTTTTATGAAACGAATGAAATTACTATAGAAAAGGTTTCTGGATATGGAAATAACTTTCATTCAAATTTAATTTCTATCATTGAATTTAATTTACATGATTCCCTTTTTAATTCAAAGGATATAAAATATATTTTATATGGATACTATGAGACGACATTTGTCGGAAATAATTTTTCAGAAACTCATACTGGATATAAAAACAATTTGAAATTATTGGAATTTACTAGAAATATGGGAGAGAAACTTGAAGATTCGTTAAAATTTAGATATGCCTTTATAAAAATTATTAATTATTTAAAAATTGATTATATTGATATAAATAATACTAAGAAAACAAATTATTATAACGTTGATTTCAATAGAACGACCCTTCTTGATGAAGATGCGGAGATTTTATTTAAAGAATTTGGTCAAATGGAGACTAAAGCAAAGTATATCCAATTGTTTGATTGGAAGGACTCGGAAGGTGATTCAGTTTTAAGAAGAGTTGTTGATGATTTTTATTCCGTAAAATAGTCCCTTCTCGGCGTAGTCCAATGCCTTTCAGCTTTGAGTTTCCGTGGACGCTGGTTGTATTCCGCGATAGCCATCGAGAGTTTCGAAGCTTTCTTATTTCTTCTAATTTGTAATCCCACTACATAAAATCAAATTATCACAAGATAAAATCTATTATACCCTAAACAAAAAAAAGTAAAATGGCAAAATTTTTAAACACAACAGGAGTTTCCTATCATTTAGAAGAGCTAATCAAAGGGACTAAAGACCGATTAATTCTTATAAGTCCATACTTGCAATTCAATGACCGTATCAAGGAACATCTGAGTAACCTAAATATTCAAAAGCGAGATATCAGAGTAGTTTACAGAGAAAACAAACTTCAATTTGAAGAAAATAATTGGCTAGAAAGCCAAATAGGCATTCGCACAAGTCTATGCAAAAACCTTCATGCAAAGTGTTATCTGAATGAAAATGAAGCGATCATAACATCAATGAATTTGTATGAGTTTTCGCAACAAAACAACAATGAAATGGGAATTTACATTTCTAAAGCACAAGATCCAGAGTTGTATAATTCGGCACTCGAAGAAGCTCATCGGCTAGTAACAATTAGTGAAGAAATAAGAGTGACCGTGAAAAAGGTGACATCTGACACTCCTCCAAGAATTGAAAAGAAAGTGGTTGAGACTGCACCTACTTTTACAAAGTCATCAGACAGGCAGGCTGGATTTTGCATCAGATCAGGCATTTCAATCCCCTTCAATGTTGAAAAACCAATGAGTTTTGATGCCTTTAAGTCTTGGAGTAAGTATGGGGATCCAGAATACGCCGAAAGATTCTGCCATTTTTCAGGCGAACCTTCCTACGGAGAGACTACCGTAAGTAGGCCAATACTGAAAAAGAATTGGAGGAAGGCAAGAGAAATATTTGGTCTTTGATTTTCCCGTTTCGCTTGGATATTAGAGTAAGCGGAATTTGCAATTCCAGACTCAATTCTTAGTGAAGGCTTGGCACTTGTCTAGGTGGAGTTACCAACTCCACCTTTTTTTTGGATTTTATAATTCCCAAAATATGAAACCATAATGGGGCTATAGCCCTTCAATCCTTCAACCTTGTTTTTTTAGCGCATAGGGATCATAGAAAGCATAGGATAAAAGTCCCATCGGGACGACCGATGTGATTGCCAGCCGTTTTAACGGCTGGTCTTGATAGTGCTTAAATGTTGTGGTAATGATCCCGAAGGGATCAAACCTTGAATAGCCATGGGTGTCCGCGATAGCTATCGGGACCCGTGGAAACGTAACAAACAAAGTCCATCAAGATCCCGAAGGGGTCGAATTATTAAATTTGATCCGAAGTATCTTTTATAAGTTCAGCCCTTTCAGGGTTGCCGGAACTCCTTCCGCACATTCATACCCCCGGTTTTACCGGGGGCTATTGAAAGGTTAGACCCTTTCAGGGTCATTTTTCGACAACACCCAACCCCCGGTCTGTGTCCTCACAGACCGGAACCAATCATAGGTTGCACTAGCTAAACCAAGTGAATACTCAAGCACCACCATTGTATAGTTTTTCTATGCGGTTTAAAAAATTAGAAAAAGAAAAGGCCGGAGGTAATTCCGGCCTTCTAAATTAGTCTTTGTTTGCCTCTTCCTCACTTTGGGCGAGTAGAAAGGCCTTCATAAATTCATTCAAGCCTCCATCCAACACACTCTGCGCATCGGAGGTCTCGTGGGCGGTTCGGTTGTCTTTCACCAGTTTGTAGGGGTGAAGGACGTAGTTTCGGATCTGGGAACCGAAGTCCACTCGGAGTTTAGAGGATTCAATCTTGGCGATCTCGGCGTTTCGCTTTTCCAACTCCAGCTGATAGAGTCGGGACTTGAGCATCTGCATGGCTTTCTCCCGGTTGGCGAGCTGTGAGCGCTCGATCTGGCAGACGACCACGATGCCTGTCGGCTTGTGAGTCAGCTGGACTTTCGTCTCCACTTTGTTGACGTTCTGTCCTCCAGCACCTCCTGATCGGGACGTGTGGAGTTCTACATCAGCAGGGTTAATATCGATCTCGATCGAATCATCCACTTCCGGATAGGCATAAACCGAGGCAAAGGAGGTGTGTCTTCTTCCCCCTGAGTCAAAGGGCGAAATTCGAACCAAGCGGTGAACACCCGTTTCGGACTTCAGGAATCCGTAAGCCAATGGCCCCTCAAACTCCAAAGTAGCCGATTTGATCCCTGCAACTTCACCGGGTTGGACGTCCACTTCTTTGACTTTGTAGCCGTTCTTTTCTCCCCACATGATGTACATCCGCATGAGGATCGAGGCCCAGTCGTTGCTTTCTGTTCCCCCGGCACCCGGGTTGATTTCAAGGACTGCATTGAGCTGATCCTCCTCATTGGAAAGCATTTTCTTCAGCTCGAGTTCTTCGACGGCATCTCTTGCCTTGACGAATTCGGCTTTCAATTCCTCTTCTGAAACCTCTTCCATGCTGTAGAATTCATACAGCACTTCCAGGTCCTGGATTTTTTGATCCAGGCTTTCAAAAGAAGTAGTCCAGGCCTTTCGGGCTTGGATGTGTTTCATGGTTTTTTCGGCTTCTTCCGGATTGTTCCAGAAGTCTGCCTGGGCCGATACGGCCTCGAAGTCTTGGATCTCTACTTTCTTACGATCGTAGTCAAAGATACCTCCTCAAAGCCGATGTGCGGGCTTTCAAGTCTTTCAGTTGTTCTGAAGTCATCTGTCTAGTTGGAAAATTTAGTCTGCAAAAGTCCGAAAAAATATCCGCTTTTGCCAGCCCGAATTGATTAATCCAAGTTCTTTAGGATGATTTGAATCCCGTAGCCCGTGGTGTTTTTGAAAGTCTTGTACCGCAGCGGAAGCAAGGCTAATCCGGTGCCGATCAGGATGCCTGAGGTAATCACCACACCGGAATCGATACTGTCATCGTCCTCCTTGATTAAGGTGTTGACTGTCTCCACACTGAGCAAGATCCCTCCAGTTCCGAGAAAAAGGGCTGTCAGGTTGCGCATCGTACGATTTCGGGGGTCTTTTTGCCGAATGCCAACTTCCTCGATGTCGGCGGGGCTTAGGATGTTTTCCGTCAGGTAGATGAAGTCTTTGTCAAGACTTACAATCTGGTCGGTGACGAAATAGTCGAGCTTCTTGCTTTTGTAGGTGATGTCTTCTCCAGGGTAAAAACGGATTTGATTTTTCTGGTTGCTGCCTCTTTTTAGAAGGATAAAATCTTTTGATTGCGCTTGCGCTCCAAAGATCAAAGAAAGAAAAAGTAAAGCCGCTAACGCTATTTTCATAAATGTATAGTAACCAAAAAAAGGGAAGTTGCCTTCCCGTATAAATTAGATTTTATGGGTACACGGTACCCGACCAGAAAGAGAACAACGTTAAAAACCTATTTGCTTAACCGTGTTGAGAACACTACATCAATACATGGTTACCGTTCTTTCTTCTCAATTGAGGAAGAAGACTAGCTCCTGGACAGGAATAACAATCCGATAGACTAGATTTTTACGATCCAGCCCCTCGAATCATCTATCTCTCCGTATTTGATACCATCCAGCTCTTGAAGCACTTTGTAGGAAAAGGCACCCGGATTTCCATCCGGTAGGAGGTAGTCTTTTCCGTTTACGTTGATCTTGGAGATGTGGGCAATGGTTGCAGCGGTGCCGGTTCCAAATGCCTCTCGAAGTGTTCCTTTTTCCAATGCTTCCTGAAGTTCAGCAACGGTGAGGAAACGCTCTGCCAATGGCTTGCCCCATTCTTTTGCCAGTTGAATGACAGAGTCTCTGGTGATACCTTTGAGGATGGTTCCTGTATTGGTTGGAGCGGTGATCAAAGTTCCGTTGATGTCAAACATCACATTCATGGTGCCGCTTTCCTCGATTTTGCTGTGGGATTTTCCATCTGTCCAAAGCAGCTGATCGTAGCCAGCTCGTTGTGCTTGAAGCGCAGGGAAAAGCGATGCGGCGTAGTTTCCAGCGGTTTTTGCGCCGCCAGTTCCGCCTTCAGTAGCTCTGGTGAAGTCCGTCTCCACTTTTACGCTGACAGGCTTGCTGTAATATGCACCGACAGGACTTGTAAAAATGATGAATTTATAGGTGTCGGAAGGTCTGACCCCGATGTAATTGTCCGTGGCAAACATGTAAGGGCGGATGTAGAGGCTGGAGCCCTTTCCGTCAGGCACCCAATTTCTGTCCAAATCGACCAACTGGAGTAGTCCTTCCATGAAGATCTCCTCGGGAATCTCGGGCATGCACATTCTCACAGCGGATTCATTCATTCGTTGCGCATTGGCATCGCCTCGGAAGATCAGGATTTCGCCTTTCTCATTCTTATAAGCCTTCATGCCTTCGAAAATTGACTGACCGTAGTGAAGCGCAGCGTTGGCTGGATGAAGATCCAATGCGCCGTAAGGTTGGATCCGAAGATCAGTCCATTCCCCGTTTTTATAGTCCGCCACAAACATGTGGTCAGAGATAGTCTTACCAAAGACCAAGTTGGAAAAGTCTGTTTCGGCAAGTTTGGACTTGGTGGTCTTCTGAACCGGGATAGCAAGTGTGGTCTTCATACGCTTTAAAATTTGGAGGCTCGTGTCCTCATTTTTTCTATTTTCCTTCTAATCCAAATCGGACGTCGGCTTGAATTCAAGGCAATTTACAAAACTGCTTTTGCTTATTTTAGTCTTGGTGCCCAAGTTACTTCTTCGACTTCAAGTTCTTGTGCCATTTTTCTACCCAGAACGAACAGGTAGTCCGATAGCCGATTAAGATATTGAATGACCAACTCAGAAACCTGTTCGACAGAAGCCAATTCCACTGTGATCCGCTCTCCACGCCTGCATACCGTCCTTGCCAAATGACAAAATGAAACCGACTGATGACCTCCGGGAAGAATGAATGCAGTCAACATCGGCAGTTCGGCTTCCATCGAATCCACCGCTCGCTCGAGCATTTCTATGTCTGCGGGATCAAGACTTGGTTTTTTTACCTTGTCTTTGCCGGGAGCAGTGGCAAGGTCGGCACCGACAGTGAACAGTCGGTCTTGGATTTCTTTGAGGAAACCAGTCCGTTTCTCGTTGACCGCTTGATCCCTTAGCAACCCGATGTAGGAATTGAGTTCGTCGATGGTGCCATAGGCGTCAATCCTCAAGTCGCACTTTGGTACCCGCAAGCCGCCAAGTAGTGATGTGATACCCTGATCTCCTGTTTTTGTATAGATTTTCATCCAGTCACCGTGCTTTTCAGTGACAAAAATAAGAATCTATTTGAATTTAACGGGATGAAATCAGGCGTGTGCCGGTACGCCTCGGGTAGGATTGGGATTGATCGTGTCTGTTTCGACCAAGCCGTCGCGCAGTCTGACGATTCGGTGTGCATAGTGGGCGATATCGTCTTCGTGAGTCACCATGATGATGGTGTTGCCTTTTGCGTGGAGCTCGTGAAAAAGCTCCATGATGTCGTGGGAAGTCTTGGAGTCCAAATTACCGGTAGGTTCATCGGCAAGGATGATACTTGGATTGTTTACCAACGCTCTGGCGATGGCAACCCGTTGACGCTGTCCACCGGAAAGTTCATTCGGGCGGTGTTTGGTTCTTTCTCCCAAACCTACGTTGTCCAATGCTTTGAAAGCCATTTCAGATCTCTCAGCTTTGCTGAAACCTGCGTAAACAAGCGGTAGAGCCACATTGTCAAGGCAAGAAGCTCTTGGGAGTAGATTGAACGTCTGGAAAACAAAACCGATTTCCTTGTTTCGGATGTCAGCCAGCTCATTTTCGCTCATGTCGCTGACGTCTTTTCCGGCCAAGACATACGAGCCTGCTGTAGGTGAGTCCAGGCAGCCAATGATATTCATCAGGGTGGATTTCCCGGATCCGGATGGGCCCATGAACGCCACATATTCTCCACGATCTACTGATATGCTCACTGACTTGAGGGCTTGGATGATTTCTGAACCCATTTTATAAGTTTTGTTGATATCCTGGGTTTCGATGACTCTGCTCATGGTATAAAATTTTGTTTAAGATAGTGGTTTAGTATTTATTATTCCGAAAGCCGGTGGGTCAAAATACGTGAAAAAAGCCTAAAAGTTGGTGCCCTGCAGGAATTCAATTTCATCCCAACTCATCCAGGTACTCATCTCCTGAATCGCATCCGTGGCATAGTTTCCCAGACCGATACGTTTGGCTGCCTGGACTTTTTTGATCCAGAGCAAGGGATCTTTGCTGAACTCGCTCGCTGTGTTGAGCAATTCATATTGGGCTAAAGGATCTTGGAGTCTATCCGCAGCGCTGAGAATCAATGGGGTGCGATAGGGATTCGCGCTCAATTCTTCGCCAACTTGGAGGAATTCAGAGAAAGCGAGGAGCGAAGCTTGATTTGACCAATTGGGGTTTTGAAGGAACTGAGCAAGTTTCTCCTCATTTTCTACTTTTCCTTTCAGGACTTTTCCGAGCTCATTTAGTTGATATTTAGTCAGGCCATGGGCTTTTCTTTCCAAAAGCAAGTAGGCCAAAGTTGCTTTCATTTCTTCAGACGGTAGTTCAGCCCATTGATCGAAAAGCTTTTCAGGGGTCATTTGATTAAACTTGGCGAGCAAAGCGAGAAACTCATCCGGAGAATTTGATCCCGGAACCTGATATTTTGCTTTTAATTCTGTGCTCTTTTCTGCAAATCCACCCAGTTCCAAAATCGTCAAATGATAAGGTCTGAAGGCTTTGAAACCTTTTTCTTCCGAAGCGATGATGTCTTTTGACGCTTTCTCAAAATCCAGATTCCGAGCCAAGATTCCAGCTGTCAGGTTAAGGTAATAGCCCGCATCGCCTGGGTTTCGGAAGGCAAGTCCGTTCAGGTTTTTAACTGATTCGGTCACTCGCCCTGCGGCTAGACTTCGGATCGATGCTGTCTCCTGTACTTGCATTAGGTACTCCAGCATCGCCGGATCGTGGCTGATTGAGTCGATCAGGGCGAGGTCTTCCGGGGTCTTTGAGAAGCTTTTGATTGAGAAAAGATTTCTGATTCCGGCGTTCAAAATCATTGGTGAAGCTCCTTTTTTCAGTTCTTCGTCAAGACTCTTTAGCTCGGCTTCGGAGCTTGCTTCGCCTAGGAGATTTCTTCTCGCCATTCGATTGATCTGGGGGATCAATTCATCGCTCGATTCGGTTGCAAAACGTTCGGTCTGAAACTTGCTTTGAAGGGCAATCAGATTGGAAGCAAGTACTGGATTGGTTTCTTGGTAGTCTTCTAGCAGTTTGAGTGCCTGCTCTGGTTTTTGAACTCTGACATAGAGCAAAGCCAGGTTATTTGCTAAGTAAGGATTGTTGGGGAATTTTTTTAATCCGTTTTCCAAGTAAAACACCGCCTCAAAAGGTTTGTTCTCCCGGATCACCCGCGCACTGAGCAAGAGAATATT
Organism: Algoriphagus jejuensis; assembly: GCF_039523455.1. Lineage (NCBI taxonomy): Bacteria > Pseudomonadati > Bacteroidota > Cytophagia > Cytophagales > Cyclobacteriaceae > Algoriphagus > Algoriphagus jejuensis. The sequence goes on from NZ_BAAAFI010000037.1 coordinate 9,172, forward strand.
ATCCACCTGCGGCGCTTCGGCGAAACTTTCATCCAAGTGTTCCTTCGCCAGAGTTGGCTGGTTGAGATCAAGAAGGAGTTGGGAGGTTGTGTTTTTTGCTTTTCTATTTTTGCGAAACGTATCCCAGGCATTTTCATACAAAATACTCGCTTCCAATTTTTTGCCTGTCTGATAGTAATAATCCCCACGTATGTTGGATGTAAGCGAACTGACCTGTGGTGCCAAGATCGCATCCATATAGATGGTGACCACCAAGATCGCGATCAAGCCCCCGATGCGAAGGTGATAATAGGGGAGTGAAAATGGCTTGTACAATATTTTGTCGACCGACTTGCCGGAGTCCATGACCGAGAGGAAATTGCTCAGGAGGTAGACAACGAAAAACAACGAAAATCCAAATTGAGAATAGACAATCAGTTGTTTCAAAAACTCCGAAGCGGCTTGATTTTGGGAGATTTCAAGTTTCCAGATTACCCAAAAAACCAGTGAAAATCCGAGTACGAATAGTGCGTTTAGATAGTTCGGTTTTGCAGCGATTTCCGATTCTTGCTTCAGCTTTTCGCTGGTGGATATCCAGCCTAGAGTTCCGATTGGCAGTACGAGATACAGCGGTGAAAAAGTCGGGAAAAGCAGATTGGTTCCGCCTTGCAGTTCGAGAAGAAGGAATACCAGCGTCAGTAAATAAAGAGCACTGATCCCCAATATTTGCCAGGAAATCTTCATGCTGATGTTTTGGTTGGCTCTGGCCAAAAGCAGGTAGATGCCGGAAAGTACGGCATGACCCTGCCAAAAAATCCAGGCGATAGACATGACCATCCCTACAATTAAGCTTTGTTCGGCGAGGTATAATTGAGGATTAGTGATTGGGCTCAGCTTGATCAAGGCTGTCAACGAAATCGAGGACGTCAAGAACACCACCACCCATCGATACCAAAAAGCTGCGTTGGTCTTCCAGACGTGGAAATAGATCAAAGGCAAAACAGTACCAACGATCAGAATAATCAACGGTATGTTAGAGCTGGCCGTTCCGATATTCAGCCCGTTAGCATTAAAAAGCGACAACAACACAATCCATGCGCCACTGGCGAGGAGGAAAGGGATTTTTCGAAACGTACTGAAAAGTGCCAGTGCCGAAACGGCGGTCAAAAAGACTATTCCGCCAAACAAATAGCTTTCACGCAGGGTAAACCTAGCCGGAAGCGAGTGAAACTCCTGAAATATGAGGTAGTTGTCCACCTGAATCGGAAAGGAGAGCGTGCCTAAGTTGACCCAGTCCAGTGGTACGGCAATTGTATCCAAAAAGGCTCCAGGCTCTATATTGGGGTAAATTTCTGCTCCAACTAGCAGCGCATAGCACGCAAAAAGCCCTCCAGACAGTAAAAGCAGGAGGGCAGCTGTTGTTGCGATGAGATTCGAAATGGAGGTGTTTTTTAGCATTCTTATTCCAAAACCTTCGGTACTCGGAAATATTCTGCGTCTCGCTTTGGGGCATTCAGCAATCCGGCTTCGTGGTCGAGATGCTTTCCGACTTTGTCCTCGCGCATCACATTGATTTCCGATGACATGGTTGTGAGTGGCTCTATTCCGCTGGTGTCGACTTCATTCAGCTGCTCCACCCAGTCCAGGATCTGCGACATGTCTTTGGACATCTTTTCGGCAGAACTTTCGTCAAATTCCAATCGCGCCAAGTGAGCGATCTTCTTGATTGAGTCTTTGTCTATCTTCATTTTTTTGGAAATTCTAGGAATGAATAACGGGATTGTCCAAGTCTAGTTGGGATTGGATTACTTCAAAACATCTTTTTTTCAAGTCTTCGTCCGAACCGAATGTACTGGGATTCAATGGCTCATGAAAAACCATCTTGGCACTTCTTCGGTTTAGCAGGAACTTGCCGTCATCGGGTAAAATTAGATGATTGTAGGATAACGTGACAGGTATTACCGGGATTTGTTTTTCGTCGGCAAGTCGAAACGCCCCGTTTTTGAAGGCCATCATCTGGGGAGGATTTTTGGTGAAAATACCTCCTTCGGGGAAAAGGATGATGCTGCTTCCCTGATCCAAAGCTTCGCCAGCTCTGCGCATGGTTTCGGCGCGGCTTCTTAACCGGTCTCTATCCACTGCGATATGAAGGTTTTTGAAATAGTATCCGAAAAGAGGTGCTTTACGGATCGATGCTTTTCCGACAAAAAGCACATCGCCGGGGATGAATCCCATCATCGCAACGTCAAGGTAGCTGAAGTGGTTGGCGAGGAAGATATAAGATTTTCCTTTTTCGATTTTGGCGTTCATTTCGATCTTCACAGGAAGAAAAATCAGTGAGAAGTACACTCTCGCCCAATAGCGGTTGATCTTTCTTCCGTACTTTTTCCAGCCCGGAATCCAGATGCAAACCACGATAAACGGAAAGATGAGCAGGAAACTAAGCACAAAAGTCACCGCAGCATAGATCGAATGGAGGTGTGACAGAAGCCTAGTCATGATTGATCATGTGATTGGCAACCTTGATAAAATATCCTGCCATGAGTTCTTTTGCATTTTGCTCCGGATCGAGTCGGTCGAGGGCAGAGAGCATGGCGTTGAGCCAGTGGTCGCGGAACTCCCGGCCGATCTGCCATGCAAAATGGCGTTGTCTCAATCTCGGATGACCTCGCTCCTCAGAGTAGGTCTGCGGCCCGCCAAAAACCTGCAGCAAAAACAGGAAAAGCCTTCGCTCTGCAGGAGCCAAATCCTCTTCAGGATAGAGTCTTCTCAGGGCTTGATTTTGGGTGACGTTCTCGTAAAAGTATCGGGTGAGTAATCGGATTTGATCTTCGCCGATCAGTTCATAAATGGACTGAAATGGATTCATGCTGTAAACTTAGCCAAATCTTTTAGGTTCAGGCTTCAAGATTTTTTACTTTCAGGGAGGTGCCTTCGGTGGAGATGACAATGATTTTCTCGCCCTGGTCGATGAATTCGCCCCGGGAATAGGCATCGTAGATTTCTCCATCGATGTCCACTTTTCCGCTGGGCCGCAGTCTGGAATGGACTACCCCGGTTTTCCCTTTGAGCGTCTCTGAGTAAAAGCTTGAGGTATAGCCTTGGCTACGTTCCTGAGTGCCAGCGAGGGTGAGATGTCGGAAAGCACCCCATTCATTGACTTTTGGCGTGAGCCAAAATACCATCCCGACCGCTGCAATGGACGCTAATATAACTGTCAATAGTGCTGCAAAAAGTTGGGAAGATGGGACGAAATCAAAGTTGAAATCTTGGTTGGGAAGCATGCCGAGAACTAATCCTCCGATGATAAAGACAATCCCCAACACTCCGAAGATTCCAAATCCGGGGATAACAAAGAGTTCTACAGCCAGTAAGATGATGCCCAAGAAAAAGATGAGAATCTCCCAGTTTTCGGCAATTCCATTGAGGTAATAGGGAATAAAGTAGAGCAAGGTGGCAACGATAGCCGCTAAGATCGGGAAGCCGACGCCGGGAGTTTGCAGCTCAAAATAGATGCCTCCGATAATGATCATGATCAACACGCCGCTGATGGCCGGACTCAGGAAGAAGGAAATTATTTTGTCAATTGTATCTTCTTCGTAGGCCAGAAGTTCGGCGGATTGCAATTGCTGCGACTGAAGTATCGCGGCGATTGAGTTGAATTCACCTTCGCAAAAGCCGTATTTGATCGCTTCCGAGACGGATAGAGTGATCACTGAACCCGCCGCAGAGATCCCATCGATCTCGATTTTCTCATCGACCATTCCCTCGGCGATCTTCGGATCCCGGCCAGTCGCTTCCGCCGTACTTCGCATCATCGACCTCATGTACGATTGGTACTTGTCAGGCGCGGCTTCCCCTCCAGCACCGTTGACGACAGTCGCCGCCCCAATGCTGGCGCCGGGTGCCATGTAGATGCTGTCGCAGGCGATGGAAATCAGGGCACCGGCAGAAGCTGCGTCCTTGTTGATAAAGACGTAGATAGGGATGTCGCTTTCGAGTAGCATCGTGCGAATCTCATCCGCGTCAGTGACCGCGCCTCCATACGTATCCATCTCGATGATGATGAGTTCTGACTCGGTCCTTTTCGCTTCTGCCAGTGCAAGCTGAACCCGACGGTTCATGGCAGGATCGATGTCTGAGTCGATCTTGAAGGTGAAGATTTTCTCAGGTGCCTGCTGTGCAAAAAGAGAAAAGCTCATCAGGCCAAAGAGCAAAAGGAAGAAACAGCGAATTTGCATTTGAGTGTGGAATGAGGAGGAAAAGATACGGATTTACCGATTGAAAGCATGAATTTTCAAGAGGCTAGACTTTAGATTTAGAACCTGACCCTCCGAGAGGCATGAGGTCACGAGAACCAAGCACTTCTGACCATGTATCTTTACGGGAGGGGAATTATTAGGGTGAAACTGGAATGCATTTTTTAGTAAACACCCTTTACGGAAACTGAGTAAATTCAGGTTGAGCGAAGTCGAAACCCAATAGAAATAGATGGTTCTATTCCGTCTACGCAAGCCAGCCATCGCTTTTTGATTTCAATCTTGCCATATTGGTGCGGGATCCTGGAATATGCGAATGGTGCCAACGTTCGCCATTTTTTGATCAGGGTCACTGCTTTTTTCCAAGAGAATCAGACATTTGGAGACGTTGCTTAGAATTGGCTGAAGATTTTCTCCAAAGGTAAATGTTCCGGAAACTATCCATATTCCCTGATAGAAAATTTTATCAAACTGACCTCTTTCTACTTTGTAAAATACTGTAAAATCGTCGCCTTCGCCAGTAGCGATTCCTTCCCCATTTCCACTGTCCAGTCGATCAGGATATTTCGGATCGTTACTCAAAGAGCTGTAGGAAATGATGGCCTCTACGACATCCTTCTCTTTTTCCAAAATAAGTATTTGATCTAGATAGTCTCCGAAAGTGGAGTCGGCATATGAGGGGTATTTTTCGTCATATATACAGTCATTTTTTACTCTGAATTGAACTCCCTCTAGCTCACCCGAACTATATGGATTGTAAACAACCGGTGGATTATGACCGTCGTATATTTTCATTCCATTTCGCTTGATTCTATCCAAAAAAGGTTCTAAGCTTCCTGTTACTTCCAGTACATCTTCAGTGAAAATTTGCTCGACTATTTCCGGCGGAAAAACATATTTAGTCAACACGTTTGAAGGACGGAGTGTGTCTGGAGCGTCATCCAAATCACACGCGAAGAGGCTGCAAATAGCCGCCAAAGTCATGAGGGTTTTTTTTAAAAATACAGCTATAGCTTTCATCTGAGTGGGATTTTAATTGTTCGCTATACCCCCATACTTGTTATATTTAAAAGGACTCGATCATTTTGCCGGTAGATTTCCCATACTTGCCCATCAATACTTCGATTAGGATGGAAATCAGACCAACAAAGAATATTACAATCAGACAATAGGTGGTGAGCATTTTCATCCAGTTGTTGTTTATTGATTCTTGGGTCCATACTTTGCCCTTTTCTTCCGGTGACCCAAAGCCTTCTCGAATAAGATCTTCATCCGACTCTATGTAGGGGTTTTCTTCTTTAAATTTTTTTGCAACGTTGGTATATTCGCTGCCTTTGATGTAATAGCTTACTTCATTTTCAAAATTTTGGTAAGAAAAGGTTCCTTCAATAAAAAACTTGGTATGCATAAATAAAGTAGCAACCAGCGCGACAAAGAAAAATGCACATATCCCTTTTAGGGTGTTTTTCACTTTTGCATTCCACTTTCCCTTTAGCATAAAGGATACCATAAGATTGACCACAAGGCCTATTATACTTGCTAGTGCAGTATAATATAAGGTCATTTCCTCTATTGCCAAGAGCTGAGAAATTGCCCCGCCAAACAGTCCGAATAGTATCCCAAGTAGGGCTGCGCGATATTTAAGCAGTTGGATCATCTTGTGATGTACAAGGGGACGACGATCTTCCGGTCCTGGTCGCCGAGTTGAGGATTGTTGAACACGACCTTGAAATCAATCAATGGGTCTTGAATTGATACTTGATTTCCACTGAAATCCTCTACAACGATGAAAATCTTCGCGGGAGGTAAGCTCGCCACCGCGTAGGTTGCTGGGTCTCGTAGAGGGTGATAGGCATTTGGAATATCCTTCAATGCAGGCAATACATACTTTACTTTATATTTACCTTCCACTTCAGGTCCTTTGGTGATCAGTTCTCCCGCGTCGCTGTATTTATACACGGCAAAAGCGAATTCTTTTAACAGCCCTGCTGCTGCTGATATCGAAGTGCCGGTGCTTGTTTTAAACTCAGAAGATCCTATTGCAAGAAATTCGGGTTCGCCTATCGAAGCCAAATAGTTTTGATTATCACGCAGATCCGATGATATCCACTCACTACTGGCCAGCCCGTTTCGGCTAAGTGCTTTGACATCTCCCACCAATTCAGCTAAATTGTCCGCAATATTTTGCATTAAAGTGACTTGACTAGCATCAGCATTTTTATCAGCTATCACTTGGCTCAGCGTCTGGTTATAGATGGAGAATAGGTCAAAAACCATTTGGTGAATTATTGTAGTCGTTCCATCACTCCCCCAACCTGAAGTATTCACTTCTTGTTTCAGTTGGTTTACAATTGCCGTGATTCTCACTACATTTTGAACAGAAGCATTAGAACTGAGTTCAGCTGCGACCCGCTCTAAATTTAGTTTTGAAATTTCAAATCGGGTTACCTGCCTGTCCAGATCCAGAGCTGTGCTTTTTTCATTTCCAGCAAGCAAATCGCCAGTTAGAGATTGATCCAAATCGGGGAAATCCGGCAGATTCAGCCTTTTCTTTGACTTAATCTCCTCCCTATTGTTCAATGAAGGATTAAGTGTATACATCAGGTTAATAGCATCGGAATTAGGCAAAATATTATGTGCAAGCAAGTAGTCAGGCAGATGTTCCGCAACCGGCAGTTTTGCTCCCTTGGATTTTACCAAGGCATAGGTGGCTCCCGCTACGACTACTCCTCCTACTACGAAAATGACGGGATTGAGACCATCGTCTTCGTCAACCAGCGGGGAGGGGACTATCGGCGCAGATCCTCCAGTCGCAGGGCGTTGAGCTAAAACATGAAAACTGGTGACTAAGCAAGTAAGTGCGGTCAGAATAAATCGAGTACACGATTGAAACATTGATTCATCATTCAACTGTAGCAGAAAAAGTCTCTAAAAATTTTCAGTAGCTGGCTACCTCCGTTATGGCTTTTTGACTGGTTGAAATAACAACCTCTATTCCAGTTTAAACATTAAATTACTAATATCCAATTATTTACAATAGTTTATTCCGGCTTGGTGTTCGATAGAAAGTAGTTTATTTTGAAAGCTTGTTTAATGAAGTATTTACGGCTATCTAGGTTTCTTGAATTCTCCCTCAACGAGTTGAGGGCTAGGTGTGCAGAGTTTTTCGTCTTTTCAATGAAGTATTTCGAGTACGATATCACTAGACAGGGTGCTTTTACCAGCCAATACAAGTTGCTTGAAGCGTTTCAGAGTTTGGTCAATTCGATAGCAAAATCCTAACTGTCACCAGCAGTTGTCCGAAATGCCGCTGGGTGTGTTCTGCGGCGTGAAACAGAAGACCTCCGACACTAGATGGTAGCTGCGCCCGTTCCACACCCCGAAAATCGGTGAGGCTGTCGGGGTCTATTTGCGAAGCGAAAGCCAAATAGGTAGCGATCTCGACATCGAGGTTTTCCAGCAAGATTTCTGTCGTGAGACTGGCATCAGGCACACCTTCGGTTTTCAGGTAGTCGAACTGCCTCTTGTGTGAACTTTCGCCTTTGGCATAGGTTATCATCCGATCCAGCACGCCAGCAATATGCTGCAGATGAACCCCCTGGGCTGGCAACTCCAGAGGGTTTTTCTCAATGCAAGTCGGAGGGAAAGCCAACCATATGCCCGTAGATATCCTCATGCGCCTGCTTGATGGCATTAGACGCAGGTTGTAAGAGGGTAGGAGTGCTTTCCGAGGATCCCCTCAACCATACTTCGGGTTGTTTAGTCATCGGATCAAATTTCGGAAAAAGATCAGTTCGCTACTTGCGGTTTGTAGATCGTGATGGGCGAGGGAAAAGCAGGGAAGATCATTTTTCTAGCGAATAAAGTGGCGATTGCTCTCGTTTTCATTAGTCTGGATTTCCCAGCGGACCTTCCACTGCTGCTTATGGGTTTCCGAAATATGGGCTTTTGGAGGAGGATTGAGGTTATACCAAAACATAGTCTAACGTCCTTTAGTCAACGTTGTGGTCGCTCACCGATCTTTTGCTCCAAAAAAGCCCCTCGGTTTCATTTCTAGCATAATTCTTGCAAAATGTTTATTGAAATTTTTGACCTGTTTCACTTCAATTCCCCAGATTACAATGACTTCCCAGACCAAATTTCTAAGTGCTTTCCTGCTGGTTTTAGTTTTAACTCTTTCTTATTCAAATGCTTCTAATCTCAGCGCCGGAGACTCTGTCGGAGTCGAAAGGGTAGGGAACAAGACCTTTATTTTGCATAAGGTTACACCTCAGGAAACGCTTTTCGCGATATCCAGGAAATACCAAGTGCCTGTAGGTGAAATTCAAAATGCGAACGAAGTCCTGAAGCAAGGTTTGAAAATCGGTCAAACGATCCGGGTTCCTTACATTGAGAAAAACGCCGTGCCTACCGGAGCAGCGCTTCACAAAGTAAATCCGGGAGAAACACTTTTCTCCATTTCTCGGAAATACGGAATATCTGTCGACTCATTAAAGCAGTGGAACAAGTTGATGGGAAACGACTTGAGCGTAGGGCAGGCATTGATTGTGAAAGATGCGAGTCTGGCTAGTGACTATGAGGCCCCCTTAACAGCTCCTACACTCACGGCAGCTGCGGCCACCGGAAGTGCTGCGAACCAGACGCCAAGCGTCGCGGACACTCCGTCGAAAGCTAGCGGCAATCAGGCGAATAAACATTTGGCTCAGCCTGCGACTAAACCCCAGCCTGAACCTGTCCGAAATTCTGCCGCGACAACAGTAGCTGTAGCGAATGCTACTCCGATTGCACCCGGTGAGTGGATTTCACACACGGTCAAGCAGGGTGAGACTCTATTTTCGCTTTCTAACCAGTACAGTTCCAGCGTGGAAGATTTGATCAAATGGAACGCACTGACCTCCAACAATCTGCGGTCGGGACAGGTGATCAAGGTGGGAAGAGCTCAGGAGGGACCATCGACGGTTCCAGTTATTGGTACTCCAAAAGTCGCGGCATCCACGGCCGAAATGGTTGTAGAGCCGACTATCGAGAATACTTCAGGAGGATTTAAGAACATCACCCAAACCGGCCAGGCAGAATTGATCGAGGGTACCGGTGCTCACAAGAAATACCTCGTGCTCCACCGAGACGCTCCGGTAGGGAGTATCATGCGGGTGAAAAACGAGGAAAATGACCTCACGATCTTTGCCCGGGTAGTGGGCACGCTCCCTGAGACAGGAGACAATTCCAAACTGGTGATTAAGCTTTCGCAAGCAGCATTTGACCAGTTGAAAGCGGTAAACCAGCGTTTTCCGGTAGAAGTGCTTTATTGATATTTGCCTTCGTGTCAAGAAAAGAGGCTCTTTCCAGACTTGGGGAGAGCTTTTTTTTGATAGTTTAAACCATAAGAAGTTTTGCAAAGGTTAAATTGATCAAAAGGCGAGAGGGACCTTGAACTCACAGCGGGCAGAATGGCTTGGCATTGTAACGGGGTCAGAGTACCTTTGTGCGTTGCCATTTCATCCATGAGTAAAGTCCAGCTCTTCTTCCATCATTCGTTTCGGTTCATTTGGAATGCAATCTTCATCGTATGCTATCCGATCTTGGCCAGTTTTGGGTTGGTGTTCATCGGACTGACGTTCTTTTTTTCGAAGATTTCCGAATTACTCACACGGATCAAGCCCGAAGGCCACAAAGTGGTACTGAAAGAGACTGATTGGGAGACAATGCCCTATACCAATGAGCTGATTGAAGCCAAGGTATGCAAGCAGATTATGTTTGGCCCGTCTGGATTTAGATTGAGGAGAAAGGACGGCGTGCCCTCGGTCTTGGAAGACCATGTTTTTGGGAACAAAGTTCGTGTGCTTGAGGAGGGGTATATTCTTGAGAAATGGAATACCCTGGATTCGAAAGAAATGCCAGATTTCGATATTTGTCTGTATGATCCGGATGAGGACTCGCTTCGTCCTCTGACCAATATCAAGTGTTTCGACTGGCATGTGGCTGAGAAAGTGGATAATGAACTCTCCTTTAAATGGTTTGACGGGACGCAGGGTGGTGAAGTTAAAGTCGCGCTTTGATGCATAATCTGAAGGAATTCTTGGACGATAAAGTGTCGCATTACAACCGTCCAGAATTTATTGCCAACGACCCAATTTGTATTCCCCATCGCTTTAACAAAAAGCAAGACATTGAGATCGCAGGTTTTTTTGCGTCGATTCTGGCCTGGGGTCAGCGGAAAACCATCATCAACAAATGTGTTCAGCTTTTTGAGTTGATGGACAATGCTCCCCATGATTTCCTGTTGAACCATCGGGAAAGTGATTTGAATGCGTTCTTGAGTTTCAAACACCGAACCTTCAACGACGTCGACACCTTATACTTCATTCACTTTTTGAGCTGGTTTTATCGAGAGCACGAAAGTTTCGAAGAGGCTTTTCTAATAGGTCAAACTGGCGAGATCGATGCCATGGGATCTATCTTATCGCAGTTTCATGGGTTTTTCTTCAGCCTTCCGGATTTTCCAAACCGTACCAAAAAGCACATCGCCACTCCGGCCCGAAAGGCAGCTTGCAAGCGGATCAACATGTACTTGCGCTGGATGGTGCGCTCAGACGACAGTGGGGTTGATTTTGGACTTTGGAAAAAGATCAGTCCAGCTCAATTGATCTGCCCCTGTGATCTCCACGTAGATCGGGTGGGTAGAAAGCTTGGTCTTATCACCCGAAAACAAACCGACTGGTTGACTGCGGTAGAGCTGACTCAAAGGCTCAGAGAGTTTGACCCCGTAGACCCAGTGAAATATGATTTTGCGCTGTTTGGATTGGGGATCGAGGAGAGGTTTTAGCGGTGACGACGGGTTCTGCTTTAAAGTACTGGGCTTGAACAATTTCAATCTATTTGAATATTTCAGTTGATGAATACCGCGTTTGGGAGCAGTAAAAGTAACGACAATGCTTGTGTGTGTTCCATTAAGGCAAACTCCAAGCTTAATAATCTACTATTTACATAGTAGCCCTGGTGTTCCTGACAATGCGTTTTTTCACTTTGAACAAACCAACCTTAGGAGCTGTCAAGGTAGAGTGATCAAACATCTGGCTAATTAATCAATGAAACTTCTTCACCTCAGGTGCCTGTGCGCTGGTGGATAACTCATTGGCGAATCGCTCTGCGTAGTCGTCTAGCAATTGCATTACCCGATCTTGGTTTGCTGATTTGACAATCAATCCGGCGTGGTAATCTAGTGGGACACGGAAGCAAACTTCAGGATCATCAAAGCTGCTTAGATCAGGATGCTCGTATTTGGAAAGTGTCAGGACTATCCCGGCATAGTTTTTTGCGGCTTTGGGTAGTTGGTAAGGTTCATCCTTTGCCACAGCATCTTCGATTTTCGCCCATTCCGTCCAGAGATTGATGTCCGTCGCCGCTTCCACCATCTCGGCAAGATGAGCACCGCCTACTCTGGAGGCAGTCTCCAAAAAGTAGATTTGCCCGTCTTCCCGGCTTTTGATGAATTCGGTGTGCGAGGCCCCACTTTTCAGCCCGAAGGCCTTCATGATCGCCTCATTTACTTTTTTGATTGCTTTGTTATCGTCCGACCCATACTTGAGATTTGCAGATCTGAAGATCCCGCCGCCCTGAGAGATCTCCATGGGAGTGGCGAGGTAGCGGGAAACAGTCAAGAACAGAGTCTTTCCATCCTTTTGCAGACCATCAGCATGGAAGACATCGCCTGGCTTGAATTGCTCTACGAGGTAGTAAACGCGATTTTCGCCGAGCTGATCAATATGTTTCCAGAGGTCTTCCTTATTGTGAACTTTGATAATCCCATGGGCCGAAGCCTCCGATCTTGGTTTCAATACCCAAGGGGCATCGACCGTGTCTGCGAATTGGTTAATTTCAGCATTATTGAATAATGGGGAAAAAGGAGGGACTCGAATTCCGGCATCTTTCGCCCGCATGCGCATCGCAAGCTTGTCGCGGAAATAGCGGCCTGTGGTTTGACCCATTCCGGGAATCCGCAGGTTTTCGCGCAGAAAGGCAGCTTTCTCTACATCATAATCATCCAAAGCGATGATAGCCTCAATTTTATGATCTTTCATCAAACCTCCCACACCTTTCAACAGCAAATCCAAATCCCAGTCGAGATCCAAACCAGGCATGTAAAAAATCTCGTCAATATATTCAAAAGCCCAAGGCTTGTTGCGAAGCTGTTCTGTGGTGATCAGAAAAACTCGATTTCCTTGCTTCTTCAACGCAGTTAAAAATGCGTTTCCTTTGAAATAATTGGAAACGCAGAGAAAAGTTTTGGATATGCTCATGGATGGGAAATTTTGCAGTTTAATGTCAAAAAAAATCCGGCAAAAGTGAACGCTTGCCGGATAAATTTTAGAGTTGATTTTCGATATAACGTAAAAGAAGGCTGACTCCGTAGGCCGTCCCTGTTTTGGTTTTTGCAAATTCACTGTCGCCAAATGCTACCCCCGCGATGTCTAAATGTGCCCAGGCAGGATGCTCGTGGGTGAATGCCTGCAAGAACTTGGCCGCTGTGATGGCTCCCGCAAAGGGCTTTCCATGATAATTCTTGATTTCCGCGATCTCAGAATCCATCTCTTTGCCGTAGTTTTCCCAGAGCGGCAGCGGCCAGGATTTTTCCCCGATAGCTTCTCCAGCCTCTTGCAGTCCATGTGACATGCTACCTTCATTGGAGAAAAGCGCTGCGCATTCGAAACCGAACGTTCCGATAGAGCTTCCGGTCAATGTCGCCAGATCGATGACCTGATCCACCTGATAGTTTTTGACCAGATAGGAGAGTCCGTCCGCCAAGATGAGTCGACCTTCTGCGTCGGTGTCAATGACTTCGATGCTCAGGCCTGCGTGGCTTCCAATGATTTCGGAGGGGAGGTAGGCGTCTTTGTCAATCGCATTCTCTACAGCCGGTACAATGGCAGTCAAATGGATCGGAAGCCCGAGATCTGCTACGAGCTGCACTGTCGCCAGTACCGCTGCAGCGCCACCCATGTCAGATTTCATGTGGTGCATTCCTTGGGTTTTCACGTTCAACCCGCCAGTATCGAACGTTACACCTTTACCGACTAATCCCAGGTGAAACTTGGGCTTGGAAGGTCGATATTCAAGAATTATGAATTTTGATTCTTTTGCAGAGCCTCTTCCTACGGCTAAAAATGCCTCCAATCCCTCTGATTTTGCTTTTTTGGTATCAAATACTTTAATGTCCAACTTCGATTTTTTGCCCAGATCTTTCGCCCAATCTCCCAAGTATTCCGGGGTGATTTTGTTGGGAGGAAGATCGACTAGCTTGAAGGCTTCGATCTTGGCGGCGGCGATTTTTTCAGCTCGTTCGGTCAAATATTTTACCTTTTCCATTGTCGAAGAGATTTCAACTTTCAGTTTCTTAAAGTCTTTGGCTTTCTCTTTTTTGTAAAACCCAATCGAATAAGCACCCAACTGAAATCCAACCACTGCTGCCTCCAATTGCGCTGACGTAAATGTGTCTGGGAAATCCAGAAATATTCCATTTTCAGCTAATGAAGCCTGCTTTGCAAGGATTCTCCGATAGGAATTTTCAAGGGTCTTGTATTCGGGATTGTCTCCCAAACCGACTAACAAAACCAAATGGTCCTTGGATTCAAAGCTGTAGAAAGTGTCTTTTTTTCCGGAGAAAAGAGAAGCCGGAGGAAAGGGGAGCGCCAGCTTTTCCGTAAGGAATTCGCTTATTCCATTTTCAAAAACTGGAATGACCTTCAACGCCCCTGTTGAAGGATTTTTAGGATTGATCTTGAACTGCATAAAATGGGATTTTGGAGATTACTCCGGTTTATCGCTGAAAAACAGCCATTCAATCGCCTTTGGGAACTCGTCGCTCCAATAGGATTCGTTATGTTTGCCTTGCTCGTTGATCGAAAGGCGTACCTGCATTTTGCCTTGGAGACTTTCTCTTTTAAGTAGCCTTTTTCGAAACTTCCTTACATGATCTACCATCGTTTCACTTTCGTCTCCACCAGCGTATAGGTAAAGTCTTGTTCTCTGCGGCTCGAAAAAATCCAGAAAGCCCAGCTTGATCTTGGGAATCACCCAGAGCGACGGTGAAAAAATCATCAGCTTACCAAAGACCTCAGGATAAATCAGACCCGAAAATATACTGACCAATCCGCCCATTGAGCTGCCACCCATGCCGGTATACTCCCGCTCGGGTTTAGTGCGGAAAGTTTGATCAATATATGGTTTGAGTGTTTCGGTGATGAATCGGATGTATTGTTTTCCGTGCCCATGGCCCAATAGTGTCTTGCCAACATTGTACTCCTGCAATCGCTCCTTTTCTCCATGCTCGACAGCGATCACGATGATGTTGCCTATTCCGTAGTCCGACATGACCGCCAATTTTTTGTCGATCTGCCAGTTTCCAAATTCACCATTTTCATTAAATAGATTCTGAGCGTCCTGAAGGTAAAGCACGGGATAGTGCATTTCGCTGGTCTCATAATCATGCGGTAGCAGCGCCCAGATTTTTCGGGTTTTGTTTAGCTGAGGAATTTCAAATTCTTCGGAAATCAGATGGATTTGAGGCAATTGGGAAGGGCGATAGGGAAGCCAATTTTTTCGCCATCTGGCCACTTTTTCAAGTTTGATCTGTTTGTCGTCGTGCCAGTGACGATTGGGAGTTCTGTTTCCGTGTCGATCGATTTCGACCTCGGACCAGTCACCTTTGGTGAATTTATAGATCAGTTCGCCTTGATAATCTGGGCTTTCCGGAAAATTGAACTCGTATTTTCCAGACCCAAGCCTTTTCATTTTGAACCGATAATCCTGAGTTGACCAGTTGTTGAAATTTCCTGAAATATAAACTTGGCGGTCGTCGTCATCTGGGGTGTGCAAGACTATTTTTTTCCCCCGTTTAGGAATGACGATCGGTGGTGCTACTTCTGAAATCATGGGTCGGTGGTGAGTGATGGGTTAACCCGAGGATGCGAAATTAAGTTTTGTCTGGCTAAAAATAAAATGAAAGCGAACTCAGACTGCTTCTCCCGGCCGAAATCGGATTTCCTCCGGATAAGGAAAGGCGTGGATCAGCTCTCCTTTTTGGATTCTTTGCTTCAACGAATTCCAATATTCAGGATCAAACAATTCCTGGTGATATTGAAGGAAGTGTGGCTTGAGGTCGGTTCGTCCAATCATCCAGCGTCGAAAATCCTCTGGAAAGACGTCGTTTTTATGGATGTCATACCAGGGTTCCGAAGCATAGATTTGTTCATAGGTTTCCGCTTTGGGTTTTTTTCGAAAATTCATGTCTCCCAAAAATTCTATTTCATCGTAATCGTAGAAAATCACCCTTTTTTGTCGAGTCAGTCCAAAGTTTTTGGTCATCATATCTCCTGGAAAAATATCCGCCTGGGCGAGCTGCAAAATCGCCCTTCCGTAGTCCTCTACGGCGCGAAGTCCATCCTCGGTTGAGCAAGTTTCGAGAAATATGTTTAACGGAACCATCTTTCTCTCAGTATATAAATGTTTAATAACGAGAAAGTTTTCCTTAACCTCAAGCAACGAATTAGCCGTGTTTCGCAGCTCCTTCATCAGCTCATCACTTACCCGATTCAGCGGGATCTTGAAGTACTCAAACTCGTGGGTGTCGGCCATTCTGCCAACGCGATCATGGAGGGAGACTAGCTTGTATTTCTCCCGGACTTCCTGTCGGGTCATGTTTTTTGGTGGCTCGAAGTGATCTTTGATCAATTTGAAGACGATGTTCAGCGAGGGTAATGCAAACACCGTCATCACCATTCCCTTGATCCCCGGTGCAATTACAAATTCGTCTGAGCTTCGATCCAGATGATAAAGAAAATCGCGGTAGAAAAGTGTTTTGCCATGTTTGTTGAATCCTATGGCATTGTAGAGTTCGTGGATCTTTTTGTGGGGAATGACAGAGCTTAAGAAGCCGATGATCTGCGAGGGAACCTCCGCTTCGACCATAAAATAGGATCTTGTAAAGCTGAACAAGTGGCTCATCAAGTGTGGGTCAAAGATCAAAGTGTCCACGTAGACGCCCTTGGGCCCGTGCATAAACGGGATGATAAAAGGCATCCATTTATTTCCGACAAAGGTTCTGCCGATCAAGTAAGCGGCTTTGTTTCGGTAGAAGACCGGTTTGAGAAGTTGTGTCGTCGTCCCCACTTCAACCCGGTATCTAGTGAGGATTACTTTTTTGACCCCCTCAACCAAAAACTCGGCGTCTTTTTCCCTGTCCATGTACGGTACACCAAAATCAAAGTCGTCGAGAATTTTTCGGATGATTTGCTCCAGTCCGAGTTCGGCAGGGTAGGTGTGTAACAGCTCGGAGTTTTTATGAATCTCGCAGGATTCATAGCCCTCCATGACAAACATCAGCTCTTCATCCAGTGGATTGTTCGGGAACGCCTTTCGAAAGACAGAGTTGAAGAAAGTCTCCGCGAGCTCTACATCCGGCAAATCGTGGATCAGCCGCTGGTATTCCATTCGAATAGACGCCCAGATATTCCGGTTGGCGGAGTCATCCCCTAAAATGTTGTGAAATACCTTTACCAGCTGAAACAGGAGATCCTTGTATAGCCTTAGTCGCTGGCGGTGATTGAGTTGTGTTGCCGGCCAGTTGCGCTCTGCAAAGTGAATCGGGGCAAGGCGTGTATAAGTTTTGAAAGTCTCGGTATAGGCTACAAATCCTTCGAATATATGGATGGCAAGTGGCAGCGCTCGTAATGGCATAGAATATTTGGTAGTATCGGCGAGAAATTAAGTTTTTTCAATTGTTTATCGGTTGTATTTTTTAAAAAAAAGTCCTGATTTTCTGCCGATTACAGTTCGCTGAAATTCACAGAATATAATTTTGAAACTTTTTCGCAATCGATTGTTTGGTGGATATGAAAACATTTTTTACTTTTCGGCTGTATTCATAAATTGAATATCTACAATAGGTTTAATAGGTTTGAGAGCAGGAAAAGGCCCGGATGATATCCAGGCCTTTTTTGTATTTTAGATCAGCCCAAATTCTAAATAATATTTGGTTGGGAGCGTTCACTACAGAGATTTTCTTCAACCTAGTCCGGTCAACACTGATTTGATTTTTGATTCACTTCTCTTAGCTTCATCTTTCAAATTTTATTCTATGGGCTTATTGCGAGTTTTCTTTTGTCGCTTATGTTTTGTCTTGCTGATCGGGTTTACGGCCTGTGAGTCTTCCAATTCTGTAAAAAATGAGCGTACTTCCGATCCGGTTTCTGATGCCGAAATGATCGCAACGATGCAAGCCCAAATTGATCTCGGACTGGCACAAAAATCTGCTTGGCGTAAGCACTGGTCAGAAAAAATTGGAAATTTTGATGCTTCGTTTTTTGATTTGGTGTTTACTGATTCGATTGACGCGATGGAAATGCCCGAAAAAAATCCGATTCTGGAAGGCGACCCACTTTTTCCTTACCAGATTCCTCATCCGGAGGGCAATGGCACCATGGACATTTATTCTTATAAAGTGGAGGCACAAGAGAGTTTGGATCATCCATTCTTGAATCCCGACTCCGAGGTGATCTGGTATCGATTAGACGGTATGAGAGAACGACTGCTTTTCATGGGTCCTTCAGGAATGTTTGAAGACGGATTGTGGCTCACCAGTCAGGATTTTTTAGTACTGGGTTACCTGCAAGAAGAGGCTGGTTTCAGACCTATGGTCTGGCTGATTGACTTGGAAACCCATCGATTTAGTCAATTTAGGATGAACCAGGCGCTGGTGGACTATCCTCAGGAATCTTATCTGGATGCGAAGCTCAAATCGGTGGATCTCGCCTCAGATGGATTTTGATCAAGTGATAGGGCTCCTCGAAAGGAGATTAAAGGGCCCCCTTCCAGGTAAAGAAGCCCATCTGAAGATGTCTCCTCAGCCGGTTGACCAAAGGAGGTTTGATACTCTATTGCCATTGAATATCCGGAATAGTGGAGTGCTTATTTTATTCTATCCAGATGGAGAAGACACTTTTTTTCCCCTGATCAAGAGGCCCGAATACCCTGGTTTTCACAGCGGACAGATGGCTTTTCCGGGAGGGAAAATGGAAAAGTCTGACGAAAATATCATCCAAACTGCCCTTCGGGAGGCGGAGGAGGAAGTCGGTGTTGATCGGCATCAAGTAAGAATCATCGGCAAGCTGACAGACCTCTTCATTCCAACGAGCAATTTTTTGGTGAGTCCGGTGGTTGGTTTCTTGGATGAGCGCCCTGAGTTTGTCGCAGAGAAAAATGAGGTTTCACGGATTGTACAGACCGATTTAAAGACATTGTTTAGCCGGGAAACTCGTAAGCAAACTCTTCTGGAAATCGGCACCCATATCAAGTTGGATACCCCATATTTTGAGATAGACGGAGAGGTGGTATGGGGGGCTACGGCAATGATTTTGAATGAACTGATCCAGATTTTGGACATACAAGATTTTTAAAATTGGTCTGTTTGCGCTTTTGTTGGTATTGTTGCAGATCAATCCCGAGACCTTTTTATGGAAGAAAGCACCCCTTTGATCAGCAATGATGCCGTAGTTCTAGGTTTGTTGATGGCGACTTTGGCATTTGTTTTTGTCACTTCTGCCAGCAAGAAGTCTTTTTGGGTCAAATTCTATCGGTATGTCCCCACCGTTTTGCTTTGCTATTTCATTCCCGCTGTTTTCAATTCATTGGGGTTGATTTCCGGTGAGTCTTCGGGCCTTTACAAGGTTTCGTCCCGATATTTATTGCCCGCCTCGCTGGTACTCTTCACGATCAGCATTGATCTGAAAGGGATACTTCGTCTAGGTCCTAAGGCGCTGACGATGTTTTTGGCAGGGACCGTGGGCATCATGTTTGGCGGTCCTTTGGCGATGCTCACGGTAGGTTTTTTCTATCCGGAAATCTATGCCACATCCGGAGCGGACGAGATTTGGCGTGGTCTCTCTACCATTGCGGGAAGTTGGATTGGCGGGGGAGCCAATCAAACTGCGATGTTGGAGGTATTTGGCGCTAGCCCGACCTTGTTTGGGCAGATGATAGCGGTGGACGTGTTGGTTGCAAACCTATGGATGGCAGTCTTGCTTTACTGGGCGGCCAAGCCGGAAAAGATTGACAAGTTGCTCAAAGCCGACGCATCTGCGATCTATGAATTGAGAGACCGGATAGCGAAGTACCGAGAAGGCATCATGAAAATTCCTAGCCTAGGGGATACCATGTTGATCTTGGGTTTTGGATTTGGCGTGACCGGTTTGTCCCATTTATGTGCGGACTTTTTGGCTCCCTGGTTTGAGACCAATTATCCCCAGCTTAATCAGTACTCCTTAAATTCGCATTTCTTCTGGATCGTGGTCATTGCGACGACAGCTGGTCTTTTGCTTTCATTTACCAAAGCCCGGCAGCTGGAAGGCGCTGGAGCTTCCCGAATGGGCAGCGTATTGCTCTATGTATTAGTTGCCACGATCGGTATGCAGATGGATCTGGGAGCGATATTGGACAACCCGATTTTCTTTTTGATCGGGATCATTTGGATGATATTCCATGCGCTTATTATGATTTTAGTGGCCTGGATCATCAAGGCGCCATTTTTTTACGTGGCGGTGGGTTCTCAGGCGAATGTGGGTGGAGCAGCATCCGCGCCGATCGTCGCTTCAGCCTTTGATTCATCTCTAGCTTCCGTGGGCGTTTTGATTGCTGTGCTGGGATATGCTCTTGGAACCTATGGTGCCTATCTCTGTGGATTGATGATGCGGGCTATTTCAGGAATGTGATGAAGTTTAATAGAAGATTGGTATTTATCTGTGGCGGCTCGGATTGTAAAAAAGCCGGTTCTAAGCGAATCCGAAAGGAATTGAAGGAAGCGGCAACTGAAGGCGGACTTAAGGGGCACTGCAAGTTTTTCCAGACCAAATGCATGGATATGTGTAAGTCAGCACCCGTGGTGATTGTCGATGGGTATTTTTGCAAAAAGGCAGACATGAAAAGTGTTGCCGAACAAATCAAAAAGGCCTGATCGATCAGGCCTTTTTGATTTAAAGTTTGGTCACCTTCACCGCGGTGCCACTAACGGTCACCATCAACATTCCATCCCGGATCGTCTCATAGTCTAGGTCGATGCCAACCACCGCATTTGCTCCGAAGTGTTTCGCCTGTACTTCCATCTCTGCCATCGCAGTGGCTTTGGCTTCGCGCAGTACCTGCTCGTAGGCAGAAGATCGTCCTCCGACGATATCTGTGATGCTTGCAAAAAAATCTTTGAAGACGTTGGCGCCGATAATGGTCTCTCCTGACACGATGCCGAGATATTGGTCAATTTGGTAGCCTTCAAGTGAGGGAGTGGTGGAAATGATCATAGTAATGAATTTTGAATTAGGTTATGTGTATTTCAGAGTTGACACGACTTTTATATGGAGAAAGTTTACTTCAGAATATCTATTTCGGGGTTTTCAATTTATCTTAATCCCTGAAAAAGAGCCAGACAAGACTTGAAGATTTTGAACTGCTCAGTTGTGATTAGTGCATTTTATTCATAAATCCCCCTCTTTAATTGGGTTTATCAGACCAGTGCCCCAAATCTTTGAAGCTGATTCATGAGTCAATACCAGCAGTTTGATATTTCCGATTTTCTAAATGAGATAAAAGAGCCCATCCTTTTGATGGACGCTGAAGAGATCGTATTCTTCAACCACTATTTTCGGGAAATTTTCCAATCTCCCGCTGACGATTGGAAGGTTTTTTTTGATGATCCTAAGTTGATTTTAGAGGCTGATGCTTTTTTCCAAACTGGGAATCTACCTTCCAGCAAGTTCTCAAAAACACAATACCTTGCAGATGGCAGCGCGATTGACTTTGAATGGACATTTATTAATCTGCCTTCCACCTACACTTCTCGGTTTTTGGTTGCGAAAGGTACTCAGCTGAGAGAGCGTTCACCACTAAGCATCCCGACAGGCCTTCCACCGAGTCTGGATTCGATGACTGATGAGGCTTTTTTCAAGCAAAGTGTACTTGACAGCAGTGGCGGAAGGCTTGCCACCCTGGACGAAAACGGGAATGTTAAATTTATCAACGAATCGGTTACTAAGAAGCTTGGCTATTCGTCGGAGGATATTCTGGGAAAAAACTACCGAAAAATCTCTGCGCTTGGAAAAATAAAAATCGTCCAAGGAACTATCGAGGAAGTATTTAGGTCAAAAAAGCAAGTTGCCATTGATTTTTGGGTAAAATCAAAAGCCGGCGGGTGGATCTACATGGAATGTTTTGCCAAAAACCTTTTGCAAGATCCACAGATTAACGGGGTAATATTTAGTTCAAGGGATGTGTCAGAATTTGCCCAAGCGGAAAAGTTACTACAACGTCGCTATGAAATAGAAAATCTCATCATCCAGATTTCCTCTAGTTTGATCAATGGAAGTTTCCAAGAACTGGAGAATCTGTACTTCTCGGCGATCTCCAAATTTGGAGAGTTTCTGCATGCAATCCATTCGGAGATATTGGTTTTCAATCGAGAGTCTGAGCAGTTAGAAGTTCTAACGTCCTGGTCCACCGGCAGGAAAGAGCATGCTCGGTTAACGTTGCCAAAGGATGAATTGGATTTGATTTTTGAAAATCTGCGCTTTCTCAAAAAAGGAAAGGTAATGTTAGTTTCGGCTGAGATCCCGAATAGGCAAACGGATGAAGGCCGGGAGAAGTCCAGGATTTTTGTTCCGATGATTTCGGGTAATAAACTGCTGGGTATGGTTCGTTTCCAGTCAGATATTCCGGGATTTCTTTTTGAGAAAAAAGAAATCCAAGTGTTACGGCAGTTCGGGGATGTGTTGGCTGCCGCGTTTTTAGGCAGCCAAATGACACAGAAATTAGAGCGAAATGAAAACTTGCTTGCGCATACCGAGATGCTTTCTAAGTCGGGATCCTGGAGATTCAGCATTCAAAAAAAACGCTTTCAGTTCTCCGGCGGACTGGCGGTTTTGTTTGACTTGGGAGCGGAGCCGATTAGCCGGGATTTTCGTGTTCTGATCTACAAAATCGACAAGCCATTTCGAGCTAAATTCATCAAAGACCTCCGGAAAGCGATCAACGAGCTGGCTCGAACTTCAGGTGAATTCACTTCGACTAACCAAGAGGGTACGGTGCGGTTTTTCAGTTACGAGATTGAAGGTAGGCGGGAATTTCTGACCCAAGTATCGGAGGTCTATGGATTTTGTACCGACATTTCACATAAAAGAGCCTCAGATAGTTACCTCCGGCTGCAGTCCCAGATTTTAGCTCAGGTGAATGATCCCATTTTGGTGACAAATCTGAAATTTGAGGTCATCTATCAAAATGAGGCGAGTGTGCAGCTGTGCTGTGAAAATATCTCCAGAGACTTTGAGGGCAACCTGGGTGACTTGCTAGCTGTGGTCTGGGAAAAAAACGAGGATCTGATTAAGATCACATCCAACCTGAAAGTCGGCGAGGAGTGGAAATCTGAGCGTCACGTCAAAACCCGAATGAAAGACGCCTCTCCCTATGAAATTTCGATCCAGGCAATCCATGCGGAAGGGACAGAGAAGGTTGGCTACTCCTTCATCTTACGCGGCTTGGAAGAAAAGTATAAGTCAGAAGAAATCGCAAAAAGTGCAAAATTGATTGTCGAGAGCAGCCCGGCGGTTCTGTTTAGAGTTGATCCCAATGACAAGTTCAAAATCAACTACATCTCAGAAAACATAAATAGGTTCGGTTACGATGCTGCAGATTTGATGGAACGCCAGGTGTCCTTTTTTGAATTGCTGCATCCAACTGATGCCCAAATGATCCAAAACAATGCGGCCACGTCCAGAATAGCGGCGGGTGTGCCAGCTTTCTCAGGTGAGTATCGCATCAGATCCGCCTCAGGTGAATACTTCTGGGTGGAGGATCGAACCCAAGACGTGCTGGCCGATACCGGAAGGATTTTATTGCATGAGGGCCTTTTTCAAGATATTTCGGATAGAAAAAATCTGGAAAGCATCCAAAGTCAGCGTGATAGACAGTATCGTGTTTTGGCGGCAAACATCCCTGATACCAACATTTTTCTTATCGACACTGCCCGTATCTATACGTTAGCCGAAGGAACAAATTTTGCCAAGTGGGGATTGAGTAGAGAGGATTTTGAAGGTAAATCACTCAAAGACCTTCAGCTAACTCCCTTTGAGCAGATCAATGAAATAATAAGCAGAGTATTCGACAGCCGGGAGATCATAGAGACAGTATTTAAACTGAACGGACGCCATTACCATCAGTCAATCCGGCCGATTGTGATCGAAGACGAAGTTGTCTACGCGCTAAGTATTGTCAAAGATGTACAGGACGAATACCAAGCAAAGTTGGATCTTCAGCAATCGGAGGAGAAGTATCGGAGGTTGGTCGAGGAATCCACCGAAATCATCTTTTCCCTGACGGAGGCATTTATCCTGAACTATGTGTCGCCCAACATTGTCCAATTTCTTGGGTACAACTCGGAGGACGTTATTGGGCGAAGTATTTTTGAGTTCCTTCATCCGGATGACCTGGGTGTCTTTAAGGTGTTGGTGGATGAGACCAGTGATTTTCTTGCCCAACATCAGTTTCTCGAATATCGGCTGAAGCATATGAATGGTATGTACAGGGTTTTTAATTCCAACGGAAAACTCATTGAAGACAAGGAAGGAATACATCGGTACTATACGGGTATTGCCCGTGATATTTCCACGCTCAAGGAGACGCAACGTGAGCTCGTATTGGCCAAAGAGCGGGCTGAGCAAGCCTCCCAGATCAAGTCGCAGTTTCTTTCGGTGATGAGTCATGAAATCCGAACTCCGATGAATGCGGTCATAGGTCTAGCCCACCTGCTCATGGAAGAGGAGCCTCGACCAGATCAGCTCGAAAACCTTAAAACACTCCAGTTCTCTGCTGAAAACCTCATGGCTTTGATAAACGATATTCTGGATTTCAATAAGATTGACTCTGGAAAAGTAGAATTGGAAGAGGCGCCTTTTGATCTGAGGAATGTGATCCACCGAATCGTCCACTCCCACAGCTATCAAGCCCACGAAAAGTCGCTCAAAATTACCTGTGAAATCGATGAAGCCATTCCCGCTACCTTAATCGGTGATTCCCTCCGCATGGGTCAGATCGTCAACAACCTAGTGTCTAATGCGATCAAATTTACCGAGAAGGGGTTTGTCAAGATTACAATTTCGAGAGAGTACACGCAGGGAAATCAGACGGATATCAGATTCGTGTTTGAGGATTCAGGTATTGGAATACCCGAATCGAAAAGGAAGACTGTTTTTGAAGCTTTTACGCAGGCATCCTCATCCACTAGTCGAAAATATGGAGGCACCGGCCTTGGATTGGCGATAGTCAAGCGTTTGGTAGAATTATTTGGTGGGGAGATCGAGGTCGCTGCACGCAAAAACGGAGGGAGTATTTTCGAATTTACTGTTCCTTTTGAATTTGTCGACCTGCAAAAAATTGAAACAGAAAAGGCCATACATATTTCCAATCAAAATTTTTTGAAAAACGCCTCGGTTTTAGTGGCCGAAGACAACGTGGTCAATCAAATTTTAATCCGAAAGTTCCTGACCAAATGGAACGTCGGTAATTTGGTCATCGCCTCGGATGGGAGAGATGCTTTGGAGAAGTTCAAGGCGGGAGATTTTGATTTGATCCTGCTGGATCTCCAGATGCCGGAGCTAGATGGGTTTGCGGTGTCCAGAACTATCCGCGGCCTTGAGGACGTCGAAAAGCAAAAAATCCCTATTCTGGCTCTGACCGCCGCCTCAATTCACGAAGTAAAAGAGGAGATGAGAATCAGCGGAATGGACGATTTTGTACCCAAGCCATTTACCCCAGAAATTCTTTTTGAGAAAATTTTAAAGCATCTCAATCCAAAAGATCAAAATAGAAACGGGGTTTAGCATTAATTTTGCCTAGTGGCAGCTGAATATTTCAGCCTGTGCTCAAATCCGCATTCATGAATCCTTTCCAAAGGCTACTGCTTTTTATTTCCCTCCTAATCCTTCCCAATTTTCTGTCGGCTCAGGGGATTGTCAACAAACGTTCTTCATTTTATGCGTTTACCGGTATATCCGGTGCCAAGCTCCGAGAGTTTAATGAGATGCTCGCAGATAGAGGCCTTTCGCCGCTGCGAAACCGATATCGTTCCTATGGACTGGGATATCAGGCCAGAATCAACGATTTCATCGTTGGATTTGAGCTTTCACAGCATCAAAGTAAGTCCAGTAGTTTTGACGAGTTTGAGATTAGGTACCGAACTTCACGTGCATTGCTCAATGTGGGCTACGCGTTAACCGAGGAGGGTAGATTCCAGCTCATTCATTACATGTCTATCGGTGTGGGCTATCTGAATTTTGAAATGCTTCCTAAAGACCAAACTCAAAACCTTGAGTCGTTCCTCTTAAATCCAGAGGAAGGTTTTGTATTGCGGGAAAATAATATTCAAAAAGGAACCCAGTATTTCGGCGATTTTCTGACCGAAATCGGTTTTCAGCTGACCTACGATTTTGATTTACCGGGGAGAAAAGAAGCTATTCAGGCCTTGGCCAAAGTCGGGTATTCCTTTAGTCCTTTTGAAGGAAGATGGGAAATGAATGGCTATTCCTTCAATAATACCCAAGCGGGCGCATTCGTGAGGGTCGGTGCCGGAATTTCGCTACCGGACCGCAATTTCTTCTACAAAGATGCCTCCATAGGGGTCTCACTCATTCGCGGGGTCCATTTCAGCAAGCCAGACGCCCTCAACACCGAATTGGTTAAGAACGGTTTCCAGCCTTTAGAGGGCACTCCTTCTAATTGGGGACTGAGAATCCTGGGCGAAACAGAGGGGCTTTTGTACGGGGTTGACGTATTCAACTCGGCAATGAAAGGGCCAGCATCCGATAGTCAGCATCAATCCCTAAACAGCCTGAGAGTCTATGCAAATGCGGGGATGAAGTTTTTTCAGTTCAAAAACCTCGCTGTGGGTGCGATGGGAGGTTTTGGTTATGGGAATATCCGGTACACTCTCAGTCAAAATGAGAAGCCAGATTTTCCAGAGTTGTTTGAGCAGCGGTATTTTGATGGCTATTTGAAGAGTTCGGGGCTGATGGCTAAACCCGAGGTATTGGTAGAATACGGGATACCGATGACCAGCCGAAAGTTTTTTGATTTGGTGCTGAGCGCTTCCGCCGGATATGAGCTTGCAATCGGAAATTACCGCCTTGGAGAGCTGGGGATGGTAAAGTATCTGAGTGGGCCGATGCTCGGCTTTAGCGTGGGAATCCGCCCCTGAGTTTCTGAATTTGGATGATGAGAGGCACAAAACTCAAGGAATTGAATTAATTCTACTGCTTTTTTAGCGAAATGCTATTACCTTTGTGAAGCTTATCGAGAAAGACCGAGGGAAGGGCCCTACGACGTCTTAGCAACCTGCAACCAAGGTGCTAACTCCCATTCCGGGAATGCCGGAAATAGATGAGCGGACAAGTACAAGTACTTTTCTCCGTGTTTTGCTCGATTGGCTTTTTGAACTTATTAGAATACGATGCAAAACAGAACGGAAACCCTCCTTCAAGCCATTCAAAACCGAGTGTTGATCCTCGATGGAGCGATGGGAACCATGATTCAACGATACACGCTGATCGAGGAGGATTTTCGCACACCGGAGTTGAAAAATCATCCTAAATCTCTCAAAGGTAACAATGACCTCCTTTCCCTGAGTCGGCCGGATATTATCCGACAGATCCACAGGGAATACCTTGCAGCCGGGGCGGATATCATCGAAACCAACACCTTCTCCGGAACCACGATCGCGCAGGCTGATTACGAGCTTTCTCACTTGGCTTATCTGATCAATTTTGAGTCGGCGAAGCTCGCGCGGGAGGTGGCGGATGAATTTTCTGCAAATGAACCCCATAAACCGCGTTTCGTAGCCGGTGCTGTAGGACCAACCAACAGAACGGCTTCACTTTCTCCGGATGTCAACGACCCCGGCTATCGTGCAATAACCTTTGATCAATTGGCGGAAGCCTATGCTGAACAGGTAAGAGGATTGCTCGATGGTGGTTCGGACATCATCCTGATCGAGACAATTTTCGATACACTTAACGCAAAAGCGGCCTTGTACGCTGTGCAGGAAGTCTATGAAGAGCGGAACATTCCGCTAGATCCAAAAGACGGAGGGATTCCGATCATGATTTCTGGTACGATTACGGATGCTTCAGGCCGCACGCTGTCTGGTCAGACGACCGAGGCATTTCTGATCTCAGTCTCCCACGTTCCTTTGCTTTCCGTAGGATTGAATTGTGCTTTGGGTGCCAAAGAATTACGTCCCTATCTCAAGGTGCTGGCGCAAAAAGCACCGTTTTACGTGTCAGCCTACCCAAATGCGGGCTTGCCAAATGAGTTTGGACTGTACGATCAGGGTGCCAATGAGATGGCGGATCAGGTCAGAGACTTTTTGAAAGAAGGAATGCTGAATATTTTGGGCGGATGCTGTGGCACCACGCCGGATCACATTTCGGCTTTGGCCAAGATGGCCGCTGAATATAAGCCAAGAATCATCGAAGACGTAACGGAAGAGGAGGAAAGCAATGTCTAAGAACTACATGAAACTGGCGGGCTTGGAGCCCCTGGTTTTTACCCCGAATATCAATTTTGTCAACATCGGCGAGCGGACTAATATTACAGGTTCGAGGAAATTTGCCCGGCTGATCCTGAATGGCCAATACGACGACGCACTCGAAATCGCCCTCGATCAGGTGCGTGGCGGTGCGCAGGTTTTGGATGTCTGCATGGACGAAGGGATGTTAGACGGGGAATTTGCCATGGTCAAATTCTTGAACCTAATCGCTTCCGAACCGGAGATCAGCCGCATTCCGATTATGATCGACAGCTCAAAATGGAGTATCATCTTGGCTGGTTTGAAGTGCGTGCAGGGAAAAGGGATCGTTAATTCAATTTCACTAAAGAATGGTGAGGCGGAATTTATACACCAGGCCAAGACCGTCAAGAAGTTCGGCGCGGCGATCGTGGTCATGGCTTTTGACGAAAAAGGGCAGGCAGACACCTATGATCGGCGAGTCGAGATCTGCGAAAGAAGCTATCGAATTCTCGTCGATCAGGTCAAATTCAATCCTCAAGACATCATCTTCGATCCAAATATCTTTCCGGTTGCCACAGGAATGGAGGAGCACCGCAAGAATGCGCTTGACTTTTTCAACGGTACCAAGTGGATCAAAGAAAATCTTCCCGGGGCAAAAGTCAGTGGTGGAGTCAGCAATATGTCCTTTTCATTTCGTGGAAATGATCGGATGAGAGAAGCCATGCATGCCGCATTCCTTTATCATGCCATACATCACGGCATGGACATGGGCATCGTCAATCCGACGATGTTGGAAGTGTACGACGATATCCCAAAAGACCTCTTGGAGCGAGTCGAAGATGTGCTTTTTGATCGGAGAGAGGACGCCACTGAGCGGCTGTTGGACTTTGCCGAGACAGTAAAAGCCGCAGGAAAAAAGGAAGTGGTCAACGAAGCGTGGAGAACTGATCCCGTTGCAAAACGCATCGAGCATGCCTTGGTCAAAGGGATCTTGGACTTCATCGTCGAAGACACTGAAGCTGCGCGTCTCGAACTCAGCAATCCGCTAAAAGTCATTGAAGGCCCGCTGATGGACGGGATGAACGTGGTGGGGGATCTTTTTGGAGAAGGGAAAATGTTTCTTCCTCAGGTCGTGAAATCCGCCCGAGTGATGAAAAAAGCGGTGGCCTATCTGGAGCCGTTTATGCCATTGCCCGAAGAGGGGCAGGTGACTACTTTAAAGAAAATACTTCTCGCGACTGTCAAAGGAGATGTACACGATATTGGAAAAAACATTGTCGGAGTCGTCTTGGCTTGCAACAGCTACCTGATCATCGATC
Organism: Algoriphagus jejuensis; assembly: GCF_039523455.1. Classification (NCBI taxonomy): domain Bacteria; kingdom Pseudomonadati; phylum Bacteroidota; class Cytophagia; order Cytophagales; family Cyclobacteriaceae; genus Algoriphagus; species Algoriphagus jejuensis. The sequence goes on from NZ_BAAAFI010000037.1 coordinate 38,322, forward strand.
TGGGAGTGATGGTGGATGCTCAAAAGATCATCGACGAGGCCATCAAAAATAAGGTAGATATCATCGGACTGAGCGGCTTGATCACGCCTTCTCTGGACGAAATGGTCAACGTCGCTTCCGAAATGGAGCGTCAAGGCGTCAAGATTCCTTTGCTGATCGGTGGTGCAACTACTTCAAGAATCCACACGGCGGTGAAGATCGATCCCGTCTATTCTGGTACAGTCGTCCATGTGACGGACGCGAGTAAGTCGGTGCCGATAGCCGGAGAGGCGATTTCTGAAGAGACGAGAGAAAGCTACCGGATTCAACTCAAGGAGGCTTACCGGCAATTGCGGGTGGAGCACGAGGCGAAGCAGTCGTTGAAGCAAATGGTCAGCTATCAAGAAGCCCAGGCAAATCCGGTAGAAATTGACTGGAGTTCATTTGTACCAGTGAAGCCCAAAGTGCTCGGTAGGACGACTTTGGAAGATCTCGACCTTGCTGTACTGAGAAAGTACATCGACTGGACTCCCTTCTTCAGCACCTGGATGCTAAGTGGGAGATACCCGAAAATCTTGGAAGATCCGATTGTGGGACAGGAAGCAAAGAAGCTTTTTTCCGACGCTCAGGAAATGCTAGATCAAATGATTTCGGAGAAATGGTTGTCTGCAAATGCCGTTTTTGGACTTTATCCAGTACAGCGAAAGGATGACGATGTGGCGGTTTTTGAGCCCAATGGAGAGCAAGTAGCGTCCTTCCACTTTTTGCGCCAGCAAGGCAAAAAAGGAAAAGGCGTACCGAATCGCTCGCTTGCGGACTACCTGCATCCTGAGAAAACCGATTACCTAGGTTGCTTTGCCGTGACCGCCGGGCTGGGAATGGAAGCGAAATTAGCCGAGTTTCAAGCTGCGGGTGACGATTACAATGATATTATGTTCAAGGCTTTGGCTGATCGATTGGCTGAAGCCGCGGCGGAATATGTTCATGAGGAAGTCCGGAAGAACTATTGGGGCTACTCGACTGAGGAAGGCCTCGATAACGATTCCCTGATCCGAGAGGAATACCCTGGAATCCGTCCTGCGCCAGGCTACCCGGCTTGTCCGGAGCACTCCGAAAAGATGACGATCGACCGCTTACTTGATTTGGAAAAATCTGCGGGTATCACCCTGACTTCCAGTTTTGCGATGTATCCGACCAGCTCGGTTTCTGGGTTCTACTTTGGCAATCCGGAAAGCAAGTATTTCGGCTTGGGGAAAATTGGGGAGGATCAAGTTGCAAGCTATGCCGAGCGAAAAGGAATCACGCTCCAACAAGCTGAGCGCTTACTTTCTCCAAATTTGGCCTATTCTCCAGCACCTATTATTAGCTATTGACAACACATGAAAATAACAGATCACCTTAAAAACGCGAAATCAACGCTTTTTTCATTTGAAATTCTGCCTCCGCTGAAAGGACAAAGTCTGAAAGAACTCTTGGAAGGGATTGCTCCCCTGATGGAGTTCAAGCCGCCCTTTGTGGACGTAACCTACCATCGGGAAGAGTTTATTTACAAAAAACATCCTAACGGACTGCTGGAAAAGGTCAGCACTAAAAAGCGCCCCGGAACGGTCGGTATCTGCGCGGCAATTATGAACCGTTTTCACGTGGATGCGGTGCCGCATTTGCTATGCGGAGGATTTACTAAGGAAGAAACAGAAAATGCATTGATCGATCTCAATTTTATCGGAGTTGAAAACGTACTTGCTCTTCGTGGCGATGCGCCAAAGACGGAGGGTAAGTTTATTCCAGAAACTGAGGGCCATAGCTTTGCGAGTGAGTTGGTCGAGCAAATCGTCCGGATGAACAATGGCCGCTACCTGCATGAGGAAACCGAGAACAGCTTCCATACCGAATTTTGTATCGGAGTGGCCGGCTATCCGGAGAAGCATTTTGAAGCGCCAAGCTTGAAATTTGATCTTAAATACCTGAAGGAAAAAATTGACAAAGGTGCCGAATACATTGTTACCCAAATGTTTTTTGACAACAAGAAGTATTTTGAGTTTGTCGATAAAGTGCGGCAGGCAGGCATCACCGTTCCGATCATTCCGGGGATTAAGCCGATCGCGACGCTAGGACAGATTACCAACCTACCGAGAACATTCTTCTTGGATTTGCCTGATGATTTGACTGACGAACTCGAAAAATGCAAAACCAACGCCGATGTCAAAGAAGTGGGGATCGCTTGGTCGGTAGAGCAGTGTAAGGAGCTGATCGCGGCCAATGTGCCTTCGCTGCACTTCTACACCATGAGCAAGGCGGATACGACCTATAAGATTGCGAAGGCAGTCTTTTAACCCACTCCAAATTGTAAAAAAGCAGCTGCTGGATTTTCAAGATTCAGCAGTTTTTACTTTTTTAGGGGAAATAATTTTTATATGAGGCGACTTGTTTTTTTTCTCGCAATCTTATTGCTGTCTTTCAGTGGCTATAGCCAAACCCTACAATATCTGAATTTTGCGAAAAAACCGGTATTAGACACTGCAAAGTACGGGTATGAATATAGGGAGCTCATCACCGTGGCGGATGGAGTGATTCATCAACAACTGTTCACCCGTGACACTGTGAAGATTCGACACACAACAACGCTACTGGACGATCAAGGGAATAAGAGGAGTAAGAGGGAGCTCGGTTATTTTACCAATGGAGTAATGGAGTTTAGCACGCGAACGGACTTCGAAAAAGGAGAGACACGTCAAAAGTACTTTTATTCAAGTGGAGCATTAAAAAGCGAGCTAGCTATGTGGGGTGATGAAGTGACCTCGGAGGTTTATTATTCTGAAATTGGCGCTGAGATAGCGAAACCTGTTATCGAAGAACCCTCTGCGAAAGGTGGGGAAAATGGTTGGTATTCCTATTTGGCGGGAACAATGCGATATCCGGCTGAGGCAAGAGCAGCAAAGGCAGAGGGGACAGTACTCCTTGCCTTCGAGGTTGACGAAAATGGGACTGTTGGAAATATCCGCGTCGGAAATGCGGAATTCATACATGAAGCTCTTTGGAAAGAAGCGGTAAGAGTCATCGAGAGCTATCCTCACCGATGGACTCCGAAGACAGAAAATGGTGTTGCCGTGAGCTCTGAGGTGACTCTTCCTTTGCGGTTTGTGTTGAGTTAATCAAGTTGATGAATTTGATTACACTACTGCTTTCTCCTTATATTCGGCCATGATCAAGCTTATCGAATGTCCCCGAGACGCCATGCAGGGAATTTCGGGTTTTATCGACACGGCGATCAAAGCTGCCTATATCAACCAGCTTTTGGAGGTGGGATTTGATACAATTGATTTTGGGAGTTTTGTCAGCCCCAAGGCTGTTCCGCAGATGCGGGACACGGCCGAAGTATTGGAGCTTTTGGATCTCCATAACTCCAAATCCAAGCTGTTGGCTATCGTAGCCAACGTCCGAGGTGCGCAAGACGCACTTCACTTTCCCGAGATCGATTACTTGGGATTTCCGCTTTCTGTCTCGGAGACTTTTCAGCGGAGAAATACGAATGCCTCCATCGCAGAAGCAATGGTTCTGGTAGAGGAGATTCAGAATCTTTGTGAGATCAAGGGAAAAAAGCAGGTTGTGTATCTCAGCATGGGATTTGGCAATCCGTATGGTGACTCTTATTCTCCTGATCTTATTGCAGAATTTGTGGAAAAACTAGTTTTATTGGGAATTGAAACAATTTCTCTTTCAGATACCATTGGTATCGCCACTCCGGGATTGATCACAGAATTATTCAAAATTCAAATTGAAACGTTTCCTCAGATCGAGTTTGGAGCACATCTGCACAGCCGACCTGAGTCTATTTCGGAGAAAGTATGTGCCGGGTTGAAAGGTGGATGCAAACGCTTTGACGGCGCTTTGAAAGGATTTGGAGGTTGCCCAATGGCAAAGGATGAGTTGGTCGGAAACATGGCGACGGAAGTGATGATCGAAAAAATGGAAAGCGTAGGGTATTCGCTTGGACTCAACAAACCAGAACTTGCGGAGGCGATGAAGCTGACTCAGTTTGTGTTTAATCCCTGATTGATCAGTTCCTAAAATCGATTGCCTGAACCTGATATTTAGTACCTTCTACCCACGGAGTCCAAAAAACCAGATGTAGTCAATGAACCGGATATTGAATACGGACTCTATTCCTATGCCGACTATATCACTTGGCAGATGGAGGAGATGGCGAATTGATTAAGGGTAAGGTCTAAAAAAAGACATCGCAGCACCTGCGTTGAGCCATCAACGAGTGTCGGTCAATCTTACTTTCGAGTTAGAGCGGTATCTGAAGGGTAAACCCTGTCAGGTTTTTCACGCTCCTTTCGATGTACGACTTCCTGTAAAGTCCAGGAAAAATTCTGAAATCTTTACCGTGGTTCAGCCAGATCCCTCCGTGATTTGCGATCCGACCAAGTTGGAAGAAGCAGGTTGTCTCGAAACAACTGGAAAAAACTGAAACTGATATACGAGGTGTACGAAGAGTGTGACGTCAAAGAATATTGGGTCATCCATCCCATTGAGCAGACTTTGTTGATCTACACGCTTGTCGACGGGAGATTTCAGCCGTCAAAGCTGTTCATCTCAGAGGATATTATCACATCGTCCTGTTTGCCGGGCTTTATGCTCAATCTAGAAGATGTTTTTGAGCAATAGGCACAGCCATTTCTATATCAACAGCTTATACTTTTTCCCCGGCAGCGACTTGACAATGCCCTCAAACTCCAGAGAAAGCAGTTTGGAGGATAGCATCCCCAAGGGAATTTCCGTTTGGTAGCTGATCTGGTCGATCTCTGATTCCCCTTTCTCCTGTAGTAATTTCAAGATCGAGACTTCGTCGTCATCTCTGCCGGATAGATCCAAATTCGGTCTTTTGACGGCTTCTTCTCCCGGCTTTGTCCAAAATAATGCCTCAGCGATATCGCCTGGTCCAGTGTAGATCCCCGCTTTCATCTTTTTGATCAGCTGATTACATCCTTCGGAAAATGCGGATTGCAGGTTTCCCGGTACCGCAAAGACGTCTTTATTGTAGCTGTAGGCAATCTCTGCGGTAATCAAAGCACCGCCTTTCACTGCGGCTTCTACTACGATCAACGCATCGGAGAGGCCGGCGATGATCCGGTTTCGTGCCGGAAAATTCCCTGGAACCATCGTGCTTCCAGGAGCATATTCGCTCATCAGAATCCCCATCTCTTGCAGCTGCTCTGCAGTCTTCTTATGTGCTGCAGGATAGATCTGTGAGAGGGGAGAGCCCATTACCGCGACCGTGGGTAAGCCAACCTGCATGGCCGCGCGATGTGCTTCGATATCGATTCCGTAAGCCAGACCGGAAATGATAACCGGCTGGTAGGGAAGGAGATCCTCTACGATCTTTCGAGTGATTGATTTGCCATAGGTAGTTGCACTGCGAGTCCCGACTATTCCTATGCTTCGCTCAAAATTCAGGTTGCCATTCCCCTGCGTAAAGAGGATGATGGGGCCATCTTCCAGAACTTTCAGTCGGCTGGGGAAGTCTGCATCGGTAAAAACTGAGATTCGAAAGCCTTTTTTCTCGCAGTGTTCGATCAATTCGTCTGCTTTGCGAAGGAGTGACTCGGATTGGCTTTGTATTGCAAGGAGTTTCTCTCCGACGCGTGGGATCTTGGCCGCTTTGCCTTTGTTGAGCTGAAAAAAAGCCTTCGCCGACCCGCTGTAGGCTAGTATAGCTTTAAATACGCTTGGGCCTACTTTTTGAGCTTGAGAGAGGGCTAAATAGTAACGAATTTTTTCAGGATCCTTTTCGGTTTTGGAGCTCATTCTTCAGATTGATTAAAAAGTCTTTGATTTCCTGAAGCTTTTGAACTGCCGCTACCTTGTCGAATCCCTGATTTTTACCGGAGGAGATCACTTCCTGAGCTCCCTGCAGCGTATATCCTTTTTCCTTGACCAGGTGGTACACGTAGCGAATCTTTTGGATGTCGTCTTTGGTGTATCGACGATTACCTTTCCGGTCTTTTTTAGGACGAATGATGTCAAATTCACCCTCCCAGTAACGTATAAGCGATGGTGCTACCTTGAACATTTCAGCAACCTCCCCGATGGAATGGTATTTTTTTTCGATCTCTCGCTCTTTGTACGGCACAGCAGTATTTGTTAATAGTAACTCTTCAAAGGTTTCAACTCTTTGGAGAGTTACGTTTAATATCTAAGTTAAAAATTTGTGTGATGACTTCAAGGGTTACTTGAGGTTAGGGTAAAAAAAACGTTGGATTCAGCGGTTTAGTACCTGAAGCATCTGAATTGCTGCCAGTCCGGCGGTTTCTGTTCTGAGTCTACTTTTCCCCAAAGACACGGGTTTAAAGCCATTTTCAACTGCAGTTTGGATCTCTTTTGGGTCAAAGTCTCCCTCAGGGCCGATGAGAATCAGGTAGTTTCCTCCCGGCTTTGCGACATCCAAGAGATGGTTTTCGTGCTCTTCATTCACATAGGCAATGAATTTCTGAAAATCCTCAAAATCAGTTGACTTGAAAAGTTCCGACAGTTTTCGAATAGGATGTAAGACTGGAATTCGAAATTTCAGGCTCTGCATGCAAGCTGAGATCACTTTTTTGTGGAGTCGATCTGTTTTCAAAAAACTCCGTTCTGAATTCATCGTTTCCAGCAAGGTCAACTCATGAAAACCTACCTCTGTGATTTTTTCTACCATCCACTCTATCCGATCCGGACTTTTGGTCGGCGCAATGGCCAAGTGGATATGAAAGATGTCCTCGGGAACCTCAGTTGATGTCAAGATTTTGAGACTGGCTTTCTTTGGATTTGCATCCAAGATCACACCTTCAAAAACCTGTCCCTGACCATTAGTCAGTCGGATGCTGTCACCTTGTTTTTTGCGAAGCACTCTGACCAAATGTTTGGATTCTTCCTCGTTGAGGTAGGTGAGAGGTGTTTCGATTTTTTCCTGAAAAAAAAGCTGCATGGGCAACACTGCGATTTGGACACAAAAAAAGCACATTTCCTTAAGAAATGTGCCTTTAACACTATTAACCTTTAACCAAATTAACCTTTTGAAATTTCCATGTTGACGGACTTTCCTTTAATCGTGTTGTTTTTCATCACTCGGATCACATGTTCGGCGTCCTTATTTGGAACGTCCACGAAGGAGAAGTTGTCGAAGATGTCTATGCCCCCGATGCTTCTGCCCGGTACGCCGGTTTCGCCCGCGATGGCACCTACGATATCGTTGGGACGTATTCTGTCTTTGTTGCCAAGGTTCAAGAACAAACGGGTCATGTTGGCGTCACGCGTTCTTTCTTCTCTTGGGCCTCTTCTTTCAAATTCTCTTGGAGCTCCGCCTTCTTTTCTGTCACCGAATCTTCCTCCGCGCTCGCCGCGGCCTTCAAAACGATCACCACGACCTTCGCCTCTGCCAAATCTGTCAGAACCTCTCTCGCCACGTCCGAATCTGCTTTCGCCTCTGCCGAAATCACGGCCTCCGTCTCTTGATCCTTCTCTTCTTGCTCCGTAGGCTTCGATTCCGAAATCCTGCTCTTTCAATTCTTTCACGGTTTCACCCATCGTCATCTTGATCAAGCCCAAAGCAATCTGCTCGATAGACAAGCCTTCAGTAAGCATTTGACCGATAGTTGCTTCGAAAAGCTGATTGTCTTCTTCTACAGCCAAGACTTTGTAGACGTCTTTGACCAGTTGTGCTTTTTTCAGCTCAACTAATTCGTTGACAGATGGAGGAGTCATTTTAGCAATGGTAGCTTTGGTATAGCGCTCCAGATCTCTGAGTTTAAATGATTCTCTGCGACCGGTCACGAAAGTGATCGCTGTACCAGACTTACCAGCACGGCCAGTACGACCGATTCTGTGTACGTAATATTCTTCGTCCAACGGAAGGTCATAGTTGAATACGGCTTCCACATTGTCCACGTCGATACCACGGGCAGCCACGTCAGTCGCTACCAATACCGAGCAAAGTCCCTTACGGAACTTACCCATTACTTTATCTCTTTGCGCTTGAGAAAGATCACCGTGAAGCGCCTCAGCCAAGATTCCTCTGGCCCCCAGAGACTCCGTAACTTCGTCGGTCATTCTCTTGGTGTTACAGAACACTACACTCAATGCGTAATTGTTGATGTTCATCAATCGAGTCATCAATTCCATCTTCAAAGAAGACCTCACTTCATAGTAAACCTGCTCGATTTTTGAAACTGTCAGTTCGTTTTTAGCGACTTTGATGATTTCAGGATCTTTTTGATACTTTCTGGTCAAATCCATGATCGGCTTGGCCATCGTTGCGGAGAAAAATACGGTCTGTCTTTCTTCCGGCATTTGCTCTAAGATCGCCTCGATATCGTCTCTGAAGCCCATGTCGAGCATTTCGTCTGCCTCGTCCAAAACGATGATTCCGACGTTATCCAACTTCAGTGTGCCACGGTTCATGTGATCCTGAATACGACCGGGCGTACCTACTACGATCTGAACGCCTTTCTTAAGGATTCGGATCTGCTTGTCGATAGATTCACCTCCGTAGATCGCAACTGAATTGATGGCTCTGTGGAATTTGGCTAGTTTTTGGATTTCGCCTTCTACCTGAACTGCAAGTTCTCGGGTAGGGCAAAGAATGATAGCTTGTGGTTTGTTGAATTCCGCATCGACGAGGTCGATGATAGGAATTGCAAAAGCTGCGGTTTTACCGGTTCCGGTTTGAGCCTGACCGATTACATCGCGCCCTTCGAGGACGAAAGGAATAGCTTGTGATTGAATTGGGGAAGGGGTTGTGTAACCCATCTCTTCCACTGCCCGCACGATTTCTCCCGAAATCCCCAGGTCTGAGAACTTTAGTGTGTTTTCCATGAATGTTTCCTTACTTTTTCTTGCCATGTACTCCTAAATCCCAGACAAGCGACAGTAAGGATTCACGGCACGAAAAATAGCTGTGTCAAAATTGACGATGCAAAAGTAGGGTTAATAATTTGGAAATCCAACCCCGCTTTAAAAATTTTTGGAAGATTCGATATAATTCGGCGATTAAAAGCGAAATATATTTGGTTTCAATCGATTTCGATAGGCTGTGGAGGATGATTATGTGGTGTAATAAATAAAAGAGATCATATGATATCGGATTTATGAAAGCCTAGTCATCCCGTTACAGATCCTTCCACGCTTCGTCTTCTTCATCTCTTGAAGTGGTTTTTCTGAGATAAAACAGATTGCTTCAGACTCATTCACTTTTTTATGAAGCTCTGATTCTAAAAAAAGAATGAACGGCTTCCTTTTCTTCTCTCGGAAGCTTTTCAGCGACTCGATCAAGTCAGGTTTTAGCAAATCTGACTTGCAGTTTTATCTATTAAGGAACCCTTAGAAAAAGGCCTTGTCAGCACTCGCATCCTTGGCCATGTCTTCCGCCAACTCTTTTCCTAAATATCGATCTATCAAACCATGTCCGACATAAAGCAGCGGTGTCAGTAAGATCGCTACCGAAAACTTATAGATGTAATTGATGATCCCCACTGCGATAATCTGGCTGATGCTCCAATTGCCAAACACATAAAATGCAATCCCCAACACCACAAAGGAATCGATAAACTGGGAAACTAACGTAGACCCCGTCGCCCTGAGCCAGATCATCTTGGAACCGGTGACGGCCCGGAGTTTCTGGAAGACATATACATCGATCAACTGACCCAGCAGAAAGGCTGTCAACGAGCCGATGATGATTCCCAATCCTTGTCGGAAAATTGAATTGAATGCATAGCTGATGTCGAAACTATCTCCCGTCGGAGTTTTGCCATTGACCTCTAGCCAGAAGTCCGCAGGTACCAAAATGGTTACTACGCTGATGATGACAAAAATGTAGGCGATCAATCCGGCAGTGATGAAGCTGATCTTGCGCACGCCCTTTTTTCCGAAATACTCATTGATAATATCGGTGGTCAAGAATACCACTGGCCAAATGATCACGCCAGCGGTGAGGTTGAAATCCAAGATGTATTGATCAAAAAAACTCCAGTTGACAGGCTCGAAACCAAGGGTTTTCTCCGCGGAGAAGATCTTGACCCCAATGATCTCCGCCAAGATTGCGTTTGTCAGGAAGATCGATGCGAGAATGATAAATAGGTTGGTCTTTCGGCTATTTTGAATGTCGTTCATCTTTTGGAAAGATTGGATAAGTTACGCCTTCTTCGCTCAATTTTGCTTCTAAAAATACAGACTTTGCTTCCAATAGCATCGGGGCCAAATCGACATACCGGGAGGAAAAGTGTCCCAAAATCAACGATTTTGCACCGATCAGATTGGCTATTTCAGCAGCCTGTCTGGCAGTACTGTGAAAAGTGACCTCGGCCCGCGCAGTATCCGACTCCATAAAGGTGGACTCGTGGTAGAGCAAAGTAGGTTGGTGGAGATACTGGGCCAATGCTGGTTCATACCTCGTGTCGGAGCAAAAAGCGTAGCTTCTCAAGGAATGGTACGGATGTGCATAGTCTACCAAATCGTAGTAGGTGCCATCTTTTCCAGTAAAACTTTCTCCCCTTCGCAGGCTTTGAATAGCGGCAAGAGGGATCTTCCTTTCTGCCAATTTTTCTTTTATGAGATTTCTCAGTCCTTTTTTTTCCTGAATCAAAAAGCCAGTCGTTGGTAGGCGATGTGTCAGCGGAAAACTGGAAACTATAAATCTGGGATGATCGAGCAAGCGATTTAGACCGTCCGCCTTGGTCTCTACGAATGCGAGCGGGTAGGTGAGTTTGGTGTTACTCCAGCGAAACTGGGTGGTGATGATCTCGTCGAGGCCCTTGGGGCCGAAGATCGTCAGAGGTTTGGTTCTTTTCGAAAGGTTGTAGCTTGACAAAACTCCCATCAAACCGAGGTAGTGATCTCCGTGAAGGTGGGAGATGAAAATGTGGGTGATGCGGGAAGATTTGATCTTGTACCTGCGCATCTGTATCTGCGTCCCTTCTCCACAGTCTATCAATAAACACTCCTGCCCAAATCTGATGACTTGGGCAGTGTGATTTCTTCCATGAACAGGGATGGAAGAAGTGTTTCCTAAAATGGTGACTTCGAAATCAGGAATCAAGCTCCTTCTTCGTCTTCGCCCCCCTCAATTTCGTGCATGAAGATGGCTTCTCCAGCTTCTTCGAGCGTATTCACCAGGTTCAGTTTTTTATCAAGCATGGAGATTTTCAACAACTTCATCACGTGATCCTGAACGCCAGAGATCACGAAAATCCCGCCGCTTCGGCCAAATTCCCTGTCACCTACCAACAACGCACTCAGTCCGCTGGAATCTACATATTTCACTTGACTCAGATCCAATACGATATTCGCATATCCTTCGGCGTGAATTGTCAACAATTCAGACTTCAATTTTGGGGCAAGCAGGGAGTCAATTTTTTCCTCCAAAGGAGCAAATACCACGTACTGCTCTTTCTTATCAATGGTGTATTTCATATCATTTTAATTTACATTCTAAAGGTCATCCCGATAACTATCGGGAGAAATCTCACATGACAGATAGTTTTTCCATTTTCGGAGGCTAAGGTCACGCTCGATTTTACAGTTTTTACAAGTTGGGTTTATTGGCGGAGATGGGCCAAAATAGCGTTTTCAATTCTTTTTTCGATGTTTTTGGTTTCCGCTTTTACGAAGGTTTCACCGGTGATTTTCTCGAAGAGCTCAATATAGCGATCAGAGATGCTTTCTACAATTTCGCTGGTCATTTCCGGCACGGTCTGTCCATCTTTGCCCTGAAAACCGTTGGCGATGAGCCACTGTCTTACAAACTCCTTGGACAGTTGTTTCTGTGCGATTCCCTGGGCTTGGTTTTCCTGATAGCCCTCGGCGTAGAAATAGCGGGAAGAATCCGGCGTGTGAATTTCGTCAATTAGGAGAATTTCGTCTCCAAATTTCCCGAATTCATATTTGGTATCCACAAGGATAAGTCCTTTTTCAGCTGCCATTTCCTGACCTCTCTGGAAAAGTGCCCGCGTGTATTTTTCCAAAATCACATAGTCCGCCTCGCTGACGATGCCTTGTGCCAGGATATCTTCTCTAGAGATATCCTCGTCGTGACCTTCAGAAGCTTTGGTCGTAGGGGTAATGATCGGCTCGGGGAGTTGGTCGTTTTCTTTTAGTCCTTGAGGCAAAGCAACCCCGCAAATCATTCGTTTTCCAGCTTTATATTCTCGGGCCGCATGTCCAGCAAGGTAACCGCGGATCACCATTTCGACTTTGAAGGGGTCGCAACGATACCCGATCGTGACGCTCGGATCAGGGGTCGCAGTTACCCAATTGGGAACAATGTCGGACGTTGCTTTCAGAAATCCGGCAGCGATTTGGTTTAACACTTGGCCTTTGAATGGGATAGGCTCAGGAAGCACCACGTCGAAAGCCGATATTCGATCGGATGCAACTACGACCAATTCCTTATCGAAAATATAAACGTCTCGTACTTTTCCTTTGTAAAAACCCACTTGACCTGGAAAATTGAAATAGGTCTCCTTAATTGCCTCGCTCATTTGAAAATCGTTTCGGCAAAAATAGAAAAATGGATTTCCCTTGCCTCAGGTTGTCCGGTTATTTGATGTGATTATTTTCTGTTTTTTAAAGGCCACATGGGATGCCCTAAATAATCAACACTCTGTGGGAGCAAAATTTCTCATGGGCATTTCATGTGTTTGTAATTGATTTTTTTTCGCCACATCGCCTGTCCCTAACTTAATTCGGTAGAATTGAGCAAAGTACTCCATAGCTGTCTGGACATTCTAATTGGTGTCATTTGCTACAGGTTAGATTACTTGACAACAATTCCGTTTCGGTAGGTTTCGCTTTTTAGAACGTTGCCGTCTTTGTCATAGGTCTCCTGTTTTCCGTTGAGTCGACCATAGCTGTAGGTCCGTATTTCCTTGAGCGCGCCGTCTTCAAAATACAATTTTACCACTCCGCTTTCAGATCCTCCGGCAAATGGAACTACAGAGTAGGGCGCGCCGCTTGGGTAGAAGTTATCTTCTCGAATTTTTTGTCCGGAAGAGTTAAAGGTGACTCGCTGTCTGATTTTGCCGTTTTCGTAATAATAGACGATGGGCCGGCTTGGAGTTCCTTTGGAGTAGACGGCTCTCATTTTCACAGTTCCATCGGGGAAAAACTCCTGCATTTCTCCCTCAGGATTTCCTTTTTTGTAAAGACCCTTGCGCTGAATTTTTCCCTCGGGGTAGTACAAGATATACGTTCCCTCGATCATGCCATTGACGAAATTCCGCTTCGATTTGACAGTTCCGTCGGCAAAAAAATGGGTTTCTGGCCCGTTGAGAACTCCCTTAGAATAGCTCGTGCTGGAGAGTAGCTGTCCATCTTCCCCGTATTCTTCATTGACGCCGTCAAACTGCCCTGCAACAAATGAGTTTTTGGATCTGAGTTTTCCCGAGGGATAATATGCTTCGGAAATACCGTCTGGCTTGTTGTTTTTGAAATTGATTCGCTCGCTGACAGTACCGTCTTCAAAATAGGAAATCATCGGCCCTTGTAGCTGATTATTGACAAAAGTCGATTCTTGGCTGACTCCACCTTCGGGAAAAAAGCTCCGCGCTTTGCCTTCCCTGAGATTATTCTGAAATTCTACAATACGCAGTGTGTCTCCGGTGTCAGGATGTAGGTCGTAGAAAAAACCGTTACGTTGGTCGTTTTTAAGGTTTCCTATCAAGATTAAGTTGCCGGTTGGATCAAAGAGTCGGACTTCACCTTCCGCCTTTCCGTTGATTTTGGTCAGTATTTCTTTGACATGAAGCGAATCCTCATCATAATAGGTTCGCAGGGTATCTTGCGCATACCCGGCATACCAGGAGATAAATACAATTACTAAACTCAGAAAGAAAACTTTTGCCGTAAATCGGGTCATGCGGAAGAGGAGATGGACGTAAGAGGAACGAAGTCCTCGGTGGGGTGAATTTACTTCCCGGAAAATTAACGGGGAAGGAGCTCAATTTGACTATTTTTGGTCAAAATTTCCAATTCTGCCATTTGCCATTGCCGGTGTTGGCCCAATTCACAAGATATGAGACTTACCTTGATCTGTTTCCTGATTGCTTTGATCGGTTTTAGTTCCTGTGCGGAGAAAGAAAAAACCTTTAAAACCTACGAGGGGGAGATTTTTGGAACCTACTACCGCATTCAGGTCGAGGATTTGGGCAAAGACCTGCAAGTCGAGTTTGATTCTGTTTTTGCCCTAGTCAATGCGGCTTCCAATTCTTATGTCCAAGAATCGGAAGTATCTACATTCAATCAATCAGGCCAGCTTTTGGATCCTTCCTACACTTTTAAAGACATGATGGATTCGGCGGCAAAGTACAACCGGGTTTCCAATGGCTATTTTGAGCCGACACTTTATCCGCTGATCAAAGCTTGGGGTTTTTCCTTTGAGAAAAGAGAGGAGATGGACTCGTTGAAAGTCGTCGAGTTGCTCGGATACATCGGTTTTGAAAAGATGATCTCGATGACAGATACCGGTTATTCCGCCACCAAGCCTGGCGTGATGCTCGATATTACCGGATTGGGCGAGGGTTATGCCATTGACAAGCTGGTTGAGGTCGTGGAGAAAAATCAGATCGTAAACTACATGGTCGAGATCGGCGGCGAGATGAAAGCAAAAGGCATCAACCCAAGAAACACGCTCTGGACAATCGGAATCGAAGATCCCAGCCAGGCCGAAATGGGCGTGACCAGTACAATGCTCACCAAGGTCGAGCTGGACAATCGCTCGATCAGCAGTTCGGGCAATTATAGAAAGTTCTATGTGGACGAATCGGGCAATCGCAGACCACATATCATCGATCCAAAGACTGGCTATCCGGTAAGTCACAGCATGGTTTCTGTGTCGGTCTTGGCTCCATCAGCGACTCAGGCAGATGCGCTGGCGACTGCCTTTATGGGAATGGGACATGAGAAAGCCATGATCTTGGCAGAAAGCCTGCCCGGCGTCGAAGCGATGTTTGTGATCGGAGGGAAGGAAAAACTGGAGATGGAGTTTACGAGTGGATTTCCGAGAATTGAGGATAGTGATCAGTCCCAGTAGGCAGTGAAGGATGGATCGAAACCTTCAAAAATCTAAATCAGAAGGCTGAAGCGGGAAAGATGAAAATTGGCTACGTTATATCTTTTTCAGACTACTGGCCTCAGCTTTCTAATTTTTCAAATCTTCTCAATCACGATTGCCGAAGCACCGCCGCCGCCGTTGCAGATGCCGGCTACGCCGATGTTGCCGGATTTTTGGTGAAGGACAGAATTGAGGGTCGTGATGATCCTGGCTCCGGAAGCTCCCAGTGGGTGGCCCAACGCGACCGCTCCGCCAAAGACGTTCAGCTTGTCGTTATCCAGTTTTAATTCGCGCTGGTTGGCGAGAGCAACCGCTGAGAAGGCTTCGTTGATTTCGTAAAAAGAGACCTCGTCAGAGGAAACCCCGGCATGTTTGAGTGCCTTGGGAATGGCTAGGGCAGGGGCCGTGGTGAACCAAAGCGGATCGGTGGCCGCATCTGCAAAGCCTCGGATTTTAGCCAAAGGCTTCAAGCCCAGTTCATCCGCTTTCTCTTTGCTCACCAAAACTAATGCAGACGCACCATCATTCATCGTGGATGCATTGGCGGCAGTTACTGTTCCGTTTTTATCAAAAACCGGCCGCAGTGAAGGAATCTTATCAAACATCACGTTTCTGAATTCCTCGTCTTCCTCAATCAGGATGGTTTCTCCTTTTCTTCCGGTCATCTCCACCGGCACGATTTCATCCTTGAACATTCCTTTTTCCCAAGCCTCCGCGGATCGCTTGTAGGATTGGATGGCGTAGGCATCCTGATCCTCGCGGCTGATGCTTAGTTCTTTGGCAGTATTGTCTGCGCAGTTCCCCATTGGGAATTTATAATAAACTTCGAACAAGCCATCTTTCACCAATCCGTCAACCAATTCCGAGTTGCCGTATTTGTAGCCAAAACGGCCTTTTGGGATGTAGTAGGGCACATTGGACATGCTTTCCATACCGCCTGCCACCACCACGTCGTTAATGCCCAGCATAATGGATTGGGCGGCGAGCATCACCGCTTTCATACCCGAGGCACATACTTTGTTGACTGTGGTGCAGGGAACCTGATAGCCGATGCCTGCTCCAATGGATGCTTGTCTGGCGGGAGCCTGACCGAGATTGGCGGAGAGGACGTTTCCCATAAAAACCTCTTGGACGATGTCCGAAGTCACTCCTGCTTTACTTAAAGCACCTTTGATGGCGATGCTTCCAAGCTCGACGGCGGTCATTCCTGCGAGTTTTCCTCCAAAACTTCCCAGCGGAGTTCGGACTGCTGAGACGATGTAGACTTCTTTGATCATGGCTATTTGGGTTTAAGTTAAAAGGGACTTAAGACCGAAGACCGAAGAGAAGCGTACTTCTGTCTCCCGTCTTCGGTCTTCGGTCTTTCTTACCAATCCGGCAAACCGCGCTTAGGTCGTTGTGTCGGTTTCTTTTTGTTATCCTGGATATACCGAAGTTCGGCGGCGTTGAGTGATTCGAGGATTTGTGCAGCCTGCTCGGGAGTGAGGTTCATGCTTTTTAGCTTTTCTCGCATCGCATCAAGCTTTTGCTGCCTGTCGGCCAAGTTGGCGTCCATCTGATCGTTGGCATTTTCTCCGGCTTCTTCACTTTGCTGGGAGGGATTTTCGCCCTTTTGGCCGTCTTCGGCTTTATCTTCCTCGGTTTGTTCGCCGTCTTTCTGCTGGGAGTCGCTTTCTCCCTGCTCACCCTCACTATCAGGTTTTTGATCCTGGTTCTGCTGATTTTGTTGGTCTTGATCCTGCTTGTTTTGTTGTTCCTCTTCCTTTTGCTCCTGCTCTAGTTTTTCCTTCAGAGCCTTGAGTTTGGAGTCTTCGGGAAATTTGCCTAGGCCGTCATTGACTTCTTTGAGCGCATTTTCCCTGTCGGTTTTCACGTAGGAGCGAGCCGCCCGATTGAAGAAGTCTCCGGCGGTTTGAGCCTGTGTTTTTTCTGCGAAAAAAGAAAAAACGGCCAACGTAAATACAATCAGTTTAATTTTCATCGATCTCTACTACCTCCTGAAGTGTGGTCATAAAATCCTGATAAGCGGTCACGGTACTGTCTTGAGCCATGGCGTCCTGCATGACAGTTAACGCATCATTGAAGCGGAATTGTTCCACCAGGCGATCAGCCTCTGCTTTTTTGCGCTTCGCAAAGTCAGACGGTTCGGGCTTGTTTTGATCCTGATTTTTGCGCTCCTCATCTCTTTGCATCCAGCGGGCAAGCATTTCGTAATTATAGCGCGCCTGCTCATTGGTTGGATCTTTGATGAGCGAAGATTGGAATTTGCTGAGTGCCGCCTCGTATTCTTTTTTATTTCCGGTGATTACCCCGCTTTGGTTAAACGCAAAAGATGCCAACTTCTTGTTGGGGCTTTGTGTCGTCTGATCGTACCAAGTGAGTGCTTCGTCGACTTTTTCGGAATAATGATGACTGAGGCCTAAGTCAAAACTCAGTTCAGAAGATTTGTATTCAAATTCATTTACCAATACCATGTGGTCGGTGACCGACTGCTCATAGTTGGCAGAAGCATAGCTTTGCTCGGCGGTCGTGATCGCATCATTCAACCGCGTGACTCGCGTCCAGGAGCTGGGGATAAGCAGCAAAACAGCCAAGATCAACTTGCTCGAGGTCATCAGAGTTTGATTGTTTTGATGGGTAAAATCATATCTAAAAGTGCCAAACCCAATGCGGCCAGCAAGAAATAGAAGTATTTGTTGGAACTGGCTTCAACCATTCGGGTGTTGGTTACCCCACCTTCCAAGCGGTCGATGGCCGACACTAGGTCGCCGATCTGTTGGGTCTCGTCGGAGATTTCGAAATATTGTCCGGAAGTCTCTGAGGAAGCCAATCGCAGAGACTCTGAGTCTAGCTTGGAGATGGCGGGTTGCCCGGTGTCCGGATCGATGATGACCCCGTTGCCTCTTGGAATTTGACTACCTGCTTGGGTACCGATTCCCAGGGAAAAAACTTTGATGTTATTTTCTCCAAGTTCCGAAACGGTGCTTTCGAAATCATCTCCGAAATTTTCCCCATCAGAGATCAAGATCACTGACTTGGCTTTGACTTCCTGGCTTTCGTCCTTCATAAAGCGCTCCATAGCCATCTTCAGGGGAGCGGTTAGGTCTGTGCCGGCGTTCGGTACAAGACCGGTGTTGAGTCCGTCGATGTAGAGTTGGATCACTGCCTGGTCGAATGTCAGCGGACATTGCATGAAAGCTTCTGAACTGAAGATGATGAGTCCGATTCTATCCGAAGGAAAGCTTTTGATCAGGTCTTTCAATTCGAACTTGATCCGCTGAAGCCTGCTCGGACCGATATCTGTGGCATTCATCGACTGGGAAAGGTCGATGGCGATGAAGATGTCTTTGCCTTCTTCCTTGACTTCCTTGAACGAATTTCCAATGGACGGCCCGGCGAATGCGATAAGAAACAGGATGAAATACGCCGTTCTTACGATCAGTTTGGTAAATAGGCGCTGCTTCTCCACCTTCAACTTGCGGTTGATGGCCCAGAATCTGGTGAGGTATAGCAGGTATAGAAGTCCGAAGACTCCTGTCAGCAAGAGGGTGAGTTTGATGTCAGGGTATGCCCAAATCATGGCCTGAAATTAGGAAATTAAACCTAAATTGAAAGTCAGGTTTTGGCGATAGCTTCAATGTACCCGAAACTTTTGGCAGAATTAACAAACATTAATTTGAACCTTTCGTTGGCTTCGCTTAGTCCCCAAAAATTTACCTTCATGTCCTTTTTCAAAGCGTTGACCCTGTTTTTATTGATAAGCCTTAGCTATCAGTCGTTTTCACAGGAGCAGGGTTTTATAACGGGTGAAGTTTTAGACGTCGCCAACTCTGAACCGCTTATCGGAGCCAATATTTACTGGGAAGGTAAAAGCACCCTTGGTGTTGTTTCGGATTTGGAAGGGAAATTCCGGTTGAAGGCCGGCGATTTTCCTTTTAAGCTGGTGATTTCCTACATAGGTTATGAGCAATCGGTGCGGATCATCAATGCCAAAGACGCTGAAAAGCCCATTCGTTTTTTTCTGAAACCACAAGAAATGTCTCTGGATGAGATTATTATCCAAGAACGCCGACCTGACGAGCAGGTAAAAAATATGGAAATGGGCAAAGCAACTGTCCCGATCGAAACCATCAAAAATATTCCGGCGCTCTTTGGCGAAGTGGATTTGCTTCGAAGTCTGCAACTGCTTCCAGGGGTGAAGTCTGCCGGGGAGGGAACTACGGGCATTTTTGTTAGGGGTGGATCAGCAGATCAAAACCTCGTGCAGCTCGACGGTGCCCCGGTGTACAATCCCTCGCACTTCTTCGGGATTTTCTCCGTGTTCAATCCCGATGGGATCAAGAGTGTGGACTTATATAAAGGAAATATGCCCGCATCATTTGGTGGTCGAGCGGCTTCTCTGATTGACGTTTCGCTGCGGGAAGGGAACAATGTCAAGATTCGCGGAGAAGGAGGGATCGGGAGTATTTCCTCTCGACTTACTGTCGATGGGCCGCTATTCGGCGAAAACTCCACCTTCATCGTCAGTGCTCGTAGAACTTACGCGGATGTTTTCCTCAAACTTTCGTCCGATGAAAATCTCAAAAACAACAAACTGAACTTCCATGATTTGAGTGGTAAATTGGCTTTTGTACTAAATGATCGGGATAAAATAACCGTATCCAGCTATCAGGGGAGTGATTTGTTGGGATTGGATGACGAGTTTGCATTAGGTTGGACCAACTGGGTGAGCGCAGCGAGCTGGAGCAGAGTCCATTCAGAAAAGTTCTTTTTTGACCTTGAGGGTTATCATTCCAGATACAGCTATTCCGTTGAATTTGACGATCCGGACAACGGCTTCGAATGGACCAACAAACTATCCGAATCAGGACTGAAAGCCATTTGGACCCTTCTGCCCAATTCTAAAATCCAGCTGAATTGGGGAGTACACAGCCAGTACTACAATTTTGCCCCGATAGATTTATCACCGGCACCTGACAGCGCTATCATGCCGATCGCTACCAATCCGAAGAATGGATTTTTAAACAATTTATTTGTCAGTTCGGGGTATGAGATCTCTCCCAAACTCAGCGTCGAGGGTGGGCTGAGATGGGGGCTTTTCAACCAGGTGGGAAAAGGAGTAGATTACCTTTACGAAGGCGGCGTCCCTGGGCCGGAGATCGACATCACCGATTCGCTCTCCTTTGGCACCTTGGAAAAGATGCAGTTCTACCAAGGTCTGGAACCCAGAATTGCTTTTCGCTACCTAATCAATGACCAGTTTTCTATTAAGACCGCTTACAACCGTAATTTTCAATACATACAGATCGCGTCGAATAGCTCGGCTGGCTTGCCGATCGACCGGTGGATTCTGTCTGGACGGTATATTGAGCCGGTGCGTAGCGATCAGGTATCACTGGGTTTGTTTCACAATTTCAACAACAACCGCTGGGAGTTTTCTGTCGAGGGATATTACAAAGACTTGGACAATGTCATCGATTTGAGAAACGGCGCCCAGGTTCTTTTTACAGATCAAGTAGAGACAGAACTGCTTGCGGGAAAAGGCTGGGCTTATGGTACGGAGTTTTTGCTGCGCAAAAATATCGGCAAGACAACCGGTTGGCTTGCGTACACTTGGTCAAGGACTTGGCGAGAGATCGAAGGAGTAAGTAAAAATGAACCCTACAACCCGAGGTTTGATAGACCAAATGATGTGACTTTGGTATTGAATCATGAGTTTTCTCCAAGTTGGTCGGCGGGATTGACATTCGTTTATACGACGGGTCAGGCAGTTTCTTTTCCGGAGGGTTCCTACGAGGTGGACAACCAGTCTGTACCCTTGTACCCAGAATACAGAAATCAGGATCGGTTTCCCAACTACCATCGGATGGATGCTTCGGTCACCTGGAAAAATGCCGACAAGGGCCGAAAATGGAGAGGGAGTTGGAACTTCAGTATCTACAATCTGTATGGCAGGAAGAATCCGTTTGCCTACGAATTCCGAACAATTTTCAACGATGACGCTAAATTTGACCCGGATACCGACGGAGAGGTGGTATCTACCAGACCGGGTGTAGTGATGACCTATCTTTTCACATTTCTTCCTTCGCTTACATATAACTTTCAATTCTGATTAAAACGAGCATGATACCGACAACAGACGAGGCGAGAACTAGAGATTATACAGGATCAATCCAAAAGAAGAGATTTATAAAATCATGAAAAGGCTGGTTTTGATTCTTTTTTCCGTACTGTCCTGGTCCTGCCAGGAAGAAGTTGTCTTGCCTCTGGGAGAAAGGGATTCTCCTGTCCCCACGATTGAGGGATATTGGACAGATCGATCCAGTTACAATGAAGTTCGGATCACATTTTCCAAAGACTATTACGACTCAGCAGATGTAGAGGTGATTTCTGACGCGGAAGTTTTCGTGACAGTTCCCAGTACCGGTAAGGTTATACCTTTCATTTATCTGGGGGGAGCAAAGTCGTACCGACCGATGAATCCGCAGGAAAAAGCGATCGTCGGGGTGACTTACCAACTCAATGTCAAATGGCGGGATAAGGTCTTTGTTTCGGAAGGTATAATGCTGGAGCCGCCGATCGTAGACAGTGTCACTTGGAGTTTTGAAGAGGAGCGGCTCTTTAGGGACGAGGGATATTATATCAAGGTATATGGGAAGATTCCGTTTGAAGATGACAACAACTATCGGATCAGAGTTATTGAAAATGATACCCTCAAAAATCAACGGGACGATTACCTTCTTTTCGACGACACCTTTGGTCTGCAGTTTTTTGAGGAAGGATTGGAACTGGGCTATGCCTTTGAGGAAAATGACAAAGTCCGCTTAGAGCTTTATCGCCTTAATCGAGATGCATTCGACTACCTTAATCAGTTGGTCAATCTGTTGTATAACGACGGGGGACTTTTCAGTCCACCTCCCCAAAATCCAGATACCAATATCAAGGTTGTTCAGGGTGAATCAGAAGTGCTCGGCTATTTTGTAGTTGCGCCGCTATTGACACATACCGTAGTGATCCAAGCCAAATACGATTGATCAATTTGGCGATACAATGGACTTGAGTAGCTGCAGTCATGGAAGCGGACTTTAGCTAAGTTCAATCAGCTCAACATAGACGCCCAGCAGAATGTGCCAAAGCAGATAGTGGCCCAACCGTACACAGAGACTGGCGATGAATCCAGCTTTTTTGAAGAAAATCGCTTGGATAAAATTCATCGCAAAACCAGAAATCAAGGCATATACCACAAACCAAGTTGGACTGTCAGGCATTTGCTCAAGTGGTCCTCTTACTGTTGTTAACACCGCCATCACCCAGAAGGCTTGATTCTGATATTTTCCCTGTTGGATTTTGGAGAAAATATAAAGCACTAAGGTGATCGGGATCAGCCTGGAAAATACCTCGACTTCGAAGGCGCCGGAGAAATAAAGGAATATGGAGTAGGGAAACGGCTGTAGAAAGGGAGGCAAGTCGGCGTAAGGTTCGGGGTGGAGGATTCCCTTGATTAGCAAGACATCCAAGAGCCCAAAGCCCAATCCGATAGCCAGCGGAATCCAAATTCGGATTTTGTTGGAGATCTGCTTTTCCCAAAACTCAGGAATACCGGCAGGTTTTTGGAGAATCAAAAAAGGAAGGCCGACCAACAAAACAGCAACCGTGGCCCAATCTAAGATCCGCAGGGAGTCACTGGGCGGCATTAGATGCTTGGCCCACAGGATCCCCGCAATGCAGACTCCCAAGAACAAGAAGTAGGTGAGGAACGATTTTTTGAGAGATGGATTGATCATGGACCGGAAGAATTAAGGTGGTATGGTTTTTTTGTAGATGACAGGTGGTTCTTAGAGGTTGCTTTTAAATTGATTTAAATTTCTATCGTAGTTATACGAAAAAATCGTAGGATCGTAAATTTTGATTTTCTATCTTTAAGCTATGGAAGAATTAAATCAAAACGAAGAGCAGATCATGACGATCTTTTGGGCTCAGGGAGAATTGCTAATCAGAGATGTATTGGATCAAATCGCCGAACCCAAACCTCCCTATACTACGCTTGCCTCGACGATCAAAAACATCGAGCGAAAGGGCTACCTCACTCACAGAATGTACGGAACGGTAAATATCTACAAACCGGCCGTGAAGCAGGAGGACTACAGCAAAAAGAGCTTCAACCGCTTGGTTACCCATTTCTTTGGGGGCTCGGTCGGGAATTTCCTTTCTTTTATGGTGAAGGAAAAAAACATTTCCGACAAGGAAGTGAAAGAGCTTCAGGACATGATTGACAAGATGGACGACTCCTCCAAGTAATGGAAGCGCTGCTGATCTATCTGCTCGAAGTGTCGGTCTGCCTGGGGATTTCCCTGGTGATCTACCGCTTTTTGTTGAGTGGCTTGACTTTTTTCTCCTGGAATCGGTCTATCCTACTCGGATTGCTCATCCTTTCCGCTGGTATTCCATTGCTGCGATTGGAATTTTTCGGTATCGGTACCGAAGTTTCGGAGATGACTCTTCCGGTCTTTCAGGTGGGAGAGCAGGTGAAGCCCTCCGGTGAGCAGTGGATGTCTTGGTTTCAGATTCTCGCATGGGTTTATGCGATCGGAGCCATTTTTGCCGCCGCACGATTGATCTTCGGCTTTATGGCTTCCCAAAAACTCATCGGAGAGGCGAAGCTCGCGCGTTTTGGGAATTTCTGGGTGGCGGTGCATCCGGAGTTTGTACCGGCGTCTTTTTTCGAGTACATCCTCATGCCCAATTTTGATCCTGAGGATCCCAAGCAAAGACAGATCTTGGCGCATGAATCGGTTCATGTGAGGCTCAGACACAGTTGGGATCTCCTTTTGGTCAGTTTTGCGAAAGTCGTTTTTTGGTTCAATCCGCTGGTGTACCTCTTTGAGAAGTCGCTTCGCGAGGTCCACGAGTTTCAGGCAGATCAAGGCGTTACCCGTCAAGTGGCACCCAAGGAGTATGCGACGCTGCTTCTGCAGCTGATCACCGCAAAGCCGGGCTTTCAGTTCATGAACAACTTCAATCAGTTTCAGACCAAGAAGCGGATTCAGATGATGGCGAAGGCTGCATCCGAACCTTTTCAACGCCTCCGCTTCCTAGCGCTGATTCCTGCGGTGGGACTGCTGTTGTTTGTTTTTTCCTGCGAAAAAGAAGACATGATGCCTCAGCTGACTGCGGAGGATATGACCAACACAAGCGTGCTTTTGAGTCCGAGCGACGAGGTGTTTGACATTGTGGAGGAGCAACCCAATCCTGCGGGAGGAATGGCTGGCTGGAATATGTACCTGAGTAAAAATCTACAGTATCCCTACCAGGCGCGCAGGATGGGGATAGAGGGGACAGTGATCGTCGTGTTTGAGATTCAGAAAGATGGATCTGTCAGAAACGTGGAGGTGCTCCGGGGAATCGGTGGAGGTGCTGATGAAGAAGCGTTGCGCGTCGTGATCAACTCTCCAAAGTGGGAGCCGGGCAGGCAAAGAGGCCAGGCGGTCAACACAAGGATGCGATTGCCCATTCGATTTAAGCTCGGCAGCAATAAGTCAATTGCTTCTGACCTAAAAGAGGAGCTCGTCACGGGAGTAAAACCGCAAGTGGTCGTGGTCGGATACAATTGATCGACGTCCGCGATATCTGAAATCAATTAAAAAAAGCCAGACTGGAGGCTAGTCTTTCAATCTGGTTTTTTTACCCAAACATCTACTAAAAACTCATAATAACATGAAAGAAAAAGTTTTATTACGGTTTCTGATCTTATTGGGAATCATATCTATGAGTCATCCACGGGAGGTTTTTTCCCAAGCGAGCAATAAGAAATTTGTAGTCGAAGGTCGGATTTTAGATCCTCTGGGTGGAAAGGCTGTGGGCGCAACGATACTTGTCAAGGGAACGACCACTGGCACTGTTACGAATACGGATGGTTTTTTCACGCTACAAATACCGTCCGAAAAGTCGGTCTTGGTGATCCGGCATTTCAGTACCTCAGAATTCTGGGAAGATTCCTTTGAAGCGGGAAAGGAATACGTCATTAGGCTTACCCCAGATTCGCTTGCGAGCGCTGTTCCTGTGTTCGACAAAGTGGAGGAGCTGCCTAGACCAAAAACCGGTGATCAGGGCTGGTACGCTTACTTGTCCAAAAACGTGAAATATCCCCAAGGCGACCGCAAAAACGGAGTGGAAGGAACCGTGATCGTAGGCTTTGAGGTCCATGCCGACGGCTCAATACAGAATGTAAAGGTCCTGAGAGGAATTGGTGGAGAATGCGATCAGGAGGCCGCTCGAGTAGTCGCGTCTGGGCCTAGCTGGCAACCGGGAACGATTGCCGGCGAAGCAGTAAATACCCGCATGAGTATCCCTGTACAGTTCAAGCTGAGCGGTGCCGAAGGTACCCTATCCAACAGTAAGGAAAATGCCATCAGCAAGCTCTACGGAGAAAACCGTTTGGTGGTGATCGGGTACCTACCCCAAGCCTCTCGATAAGTCAAATCAACTTTATTAAATCTCCTGAACTCTTGGCCAAAAACCAGGAGCCGGGAAGGATACATCTAAATTTTAACCAAAAACCAAATACACTATGAAAGACAACGTATTGAAAAACAGTAAAATGGCTTGCAGCATGGCGCTCGCATTATGCCTTGGGCTGGGTTCTTGCCAGATCACCTCCGAGCCGGAATTGGAAGGACCAACCCAAGTCGAAGCGAAGCCCAGTATCGGCCCCAGCAATGTCCTGGCCCGAGTAAACGATGTTGGCAAGGACGGAAAGGAAATCTTCGACGTGACAGAAGTGCAGCCCAATCCTCCAGGTGGAATGGAAGGCTGGAGCCAGTATCTTGGCTCAAATCTCAGCTATCCCAATCAGGCAAGGCAAATGGGGATTGAGGGAACGGTGATTGTCCTCTTTTTGATCAATTCCGACGGCTCGGTCTCCAATGTGGAAGTGTTGCGGGGAATAGGCGGAGGCTGTGACGAGGAGGCCGTCCGGGTGGTCGAAAACTCACCAAAATGGGTTCCTGCGCAGCAAAAAGGCCAGGTGGTCAATTCAAGAATGAGGCTGCCAGTGCGCTTTAAGCTCGGAGCTTAGTACCTTTGATAGTAAACTAACCCCTAGAAATCATGAAAAATCAATGGATTTCCTCAATCATGGGTATGTTGCTGGTCCTGTTGGCCTGGGCGGCATTTCCCAATTCTAGCCTCGCTCAAGAGCGGGTGCACGACAAGGTCGATGAGATGCCGGTTCCTCCGGGAGGGATGGAGGGTTTCACCCAATACATGATCAAAACTCTCAAGTATCCGCAGGAAGCCAAGGAAGCTAAGATCGAGGGCAAAGTCCTGGTCACCTTCGTAGTCAAATCCGACGGTACCGTCAGCAGCTCAAAGATCCTCCAAGGGATTGGCGGAGGATGCGACGAAGAGGCGCTCAGGGTGGTGGCTAATTCCGGTGTATGGACTCCCGGGAAACTGGACGGGAAATCAGTCAATACCCAGATTACCCTGCCGGTGCAGTTTAAAATGTAGATGGACGTAATCAAAAAAGGAAGTAAATGCCGCAAAGCGATTCGTTTTGCGGCATTTTTTATCCATGATTCATTCTTTTGACTTGAACCAACGCAATGATTGCATATTTGATTGTGCAAAAAAGTAAGTGTTATGCATAATCAAATGTGCAATATTTTTAACTTTGTTCAGGGCTTAAGGAGAATTCATGGAAGAGCTATTGGAAGTTTCGGAAAGTATGATCCGGTCAACAGAGTTGAATTTCAGGAGATATTTATATGCTGAAATCGATTGGTCGGAAAAACTGATAGGAATAAAAGGTGCGCGAGGCACGGGCAAAACGACACTTTTGCTACAATATCTTAATGAGTTACAGGTTCCCTATAACCAAAAGGCTTATTTCTCTCTGGATGAAATCTATTTTCTATCTCATTCGATACTGGAGGTAGTTAAGCGGTTTCATCAAACGGGAGGGAAAATAGTTGTTTTGGATGAGGTTCATAAGTATCCCAACTGGTCTCAAGAGGTGAAAAATATTCATGATCGGTTCCGGGATTTGCAGGTGATTTTCACAGGATCATCTATCATAGATATCAGCAAAGAAGAAGGTGATCTGAGTCGAAGAGCGGTGATGTATGAGCTTCATGGACTTTCTTACAGAGAATATTTAAGTCTGAGGCATGGAATACATGTGCCAAAGTTTAGTCTCGAGGAGCTTTTGGATCCTGAGTTTTCAATAAGAAATCATTTTCCTGATGATTTTCTACCCTTGCAGCATTTTCAAGCCTATTTAAGAAATGGTTATTTCCCCTTTGCAGGAGTAAATGAGGTGATTTACTTTAAAAGACTACGGCAACTGGTCCGGACTATCGTCGAATTTGACATGGCTGAGATCAAAGGCTTTGACATCAGAAATGGGAAAAAGTTACTTCAGCTTCTCTATTTGGTAGCTCAGCAAGTTCCATTCAAACCAAATATATCAACTCTTGCAGAGCGGACTTTGATCCACCGGAATTCTATGGTCAATTACTTGATATACTTGGCCGAAGCACGCCTGATTGATCTTCAATATCCAGCCGGATTTAGTGTGGTAACCCTCCAGAAGCCGGAGAAAATATTCATGAACAATACAAACTTTTTGTTTGCGCTGAGTGAGAAAAAGCCTGAATCAGGAACTGTTCGGGAGACTTTCTTCAATAGCCTGATGAAAGTCACCCACACCGTTCAGTATTCCGCTTCCGTTGATTTTTTGGTGGGAGGAGAATTTCATTTTGAAGTCGGGGGAAAAAATAAAGGAAACAAGCAAATAAAGGAAAAATTGACTTGGATCGTCAAAGATGATTTGGAATTCCCTGCTGGAAAAAGCCTGCCGCTTTGGGCGTTTGGGATGCTTTATTGATCAGTTGATCGTGGATTTTCATTGCAGAATACTTTTCCTGATAATTTCTAGGGATAGCGCAGTCGGAGAACTGCATTAGTATGGTCCAAGTTTGAAAACCTGAACCAATCCACCCATTGGTTTAAATTTTCAAACTTGAACCCACTACACTTTAATCCATTCTTTCCCCATGGAAAATTGAATTCATAAACAGCTTATTTGTGCCAAACCAAGTCCCACGGAAATTGGGGCTGTCGAAGAAGTGGATGACCCGGCCTTGGCCGAGGGGAGAGATCACCACGCCTGCGCTTTGCTCCAGTTTTTCCAAGTTGGTTTTGGAGATGTAGCCGCCCAGGTGTGGATCTGCGGTGTACTTCACCGGGGTCAGGTATTTGTTTTCGGAAGGCTTGATGAAGATATCCGTGTTCCGATACACGGGAAGGGTTTTTCGGTGGTAGCCGTAGGCAATGGGGTGGGTCAGGTCCAGCTCGGCCAGGTAGATGCTTCCACCCACTTCTTTGGCTCCTTCGAAGTCATTTCGGACAGCAAAGGGAAGTGATTGGGGATCTTTCGGCTCCTCTTCCAGCTCTACAGCCACTTCTTTGGTGATGCCTTTTTGGTTAAGCCAGAGGGAGGCATTTTTCAGGGAGATGACAGTGCCACCACGTGCGATCCAATCTTTGAGATGATTTACTTGTCCTTCGTTTAGGGAATTGTAGTTTCCGCTCGGCAGGATTAAGGTGTTGTACTCAAAAAGGTTTGCCCGGCCGAACTGCTCCGTGTTCACCTTGGTGATAGGCATCCCGTAGTGTTGGTCGAGCAGGTTCCAGATTTCCCCCGCCTCATAAGAGCTGATTCCCGTGCCCACCACCATCAAGATCTTGGGCTGCTGAACTGCTGACGCGAGGTTGGAGCCGAGGTCGATCCCGCTGAGGTTAAGACCGGTGCTGACGGCGTAGACTCGTTGGCTATTGGTTTGGGCCAATTCCTTGAGCTTTGCGACTATTTCCTCGGACTTTCCTTTTTGGAAACCCATTGGGATCATCAGAGTGCCCGCGGCGAAATCTACTTTCCCATCTTGGGTTTGGGAGGAAAAAGGCCGATGGATAGCTTCTACGTGGATTCCGGCTTTTTGAAGTTCATGGAGTAGCTTGGGTGCGTAGTAGTCGGACCAGTCGATCAGGTAGGCGTAGGCTTTCCCTTCGGGGAAAGTGAAAGTGGAAACAATGGCTTCTGTGACTTCAGCACCCGTTTTTGCGCCAGCTGCGGCAGAAAAAGGCATGCCGTAGGCAGCCGCCATGGTCCAGGCCGAGGCGTCGTAGAAGACAGAATCCGCAAACTCCTTCTCGTACTCAAACATGGTGCGCACCATGCGGTATTGCGTTTGTTTGGTCGGAACGATCCAGGATTTTCCTTTCTTGAAATTTTGGCCCTCCAGGCTCAAATCAGCCGAGTTTTCATAGACTTTGATCTTGTGGTCGAGGAGAAACTGGACAAAAATCCGGTTTCTGCTTTCGTCGTATTCGTCGCCGAAGACATAGCTTTTCGCAGCGTCTTTCGCTCCCTCAGACATTGCGCTTTCGAAGAATTCCCGCAGGTAATCGTGCATAAACACCCGGTTGTCCACCGAGGCTTCCATCGTGGCTAGGGAGTTGACCACATGGTTTCGGATCGTGAAAGCAAAGGTGATATCGCCGCGCTGGCTGCTTTGCACATGGCCTCTGGAGCTAGCCGTTTCAAAGACCAAACCCAAACCGCCGTGGATGTCCGGATAGGTAGAGCCATAGCCCGGATAGCTGTTGTCAAAGACCTCTTTGGTCCAGTACAGGCTGCCGATCTCGTCCATGTATTTGGCGAAGTACTTCGCAAAGCGTGGGTTGATGTCCTCATAGTTCTTTCTTGGGACTACCGGATTTTCCGATCCAAAGGGTTTGGTCGGCTCAAAGAAATAGGTGCTGTTGGTTCCCATTTCATGAAAGTCTGTGGTCACGTTGGGATACCATTGGTGGTACCATTCTACTTTCACCCTCGACTCCGGATGCGCCAAAGGCAGCCAGTCACGGTTGAGGTCAAACCAATAATGGTTGGTCCTGCCGCCGGGCCAGGCCTCGTTGTGCTCTCGGTCCAGGGGATCGGCGACGGGAGGGAAGCCCTTGTTGGAATTGGCCCAAAGACTGTGGCGGTCACGGCCGTCGGGATTCAGCGTGGGATCGATATGGATTACGGCGTTTTGGCGGATGTTTTGAGCCAAGTCAGACTGGGCCGCCAAGATCCAATAAGCGGTCAATATCGCCGCTTCGGCAGAGGAGGGCTCATTGCCGTGGACTCCGTAGCCCAGATGGACGATGGAAGGCATGGTGCTGACATCGGGTTTGGCTTGGCTGGGGTCGGCGAGCTGCACCTGTTTGAGGCGGATTTGCTCGAGGTTTCCCATGTTGGCGGCAGATGCCAGCGTTAGGATGACTTTCGGTCTATGCTCATGCGTGTAGCCGATCGTCTGGAGTTGGGCCATCTCGCTGGCTTGGTCCAGCTTTTCGAAGTATTTCACGATCAGGTCGTAGCGGGTATGCCATTCGCCGATTTCGTAGCCCAGAAAGTCTGAAGGTGAGGGAATTGCCGGGTCGAATTTTTCCCCAGGGAAATAGTAATCTTCCTGAGCAAAGGTGAACTGACACAGAAAAAAGGTTAATATCAGAATGGGTAAGGATTTAATCATGGTGGTTTGTTTTTTGAAAAATAGAAAAGGAAATGCTCAAATCCCGCAAAAATCCATCAACGGCTTTCCTATTCACGGCATTTTTCCTGTAATTTATCGGGTTAACATTCATTTTCTAAAATAACCTATTGTATGAAGCAGCTCGTTGCCCTCTCTTTGTTTGGTTTGGGACTTACCGTCAGTTCGGTGTCCTTCGCCCAAGATCAAACCCCTCCCAAGTTGCCACCCCAAGCCACGGAGTTTTACACTCCGGTCGTACCTAAAGTCACTCCAGGTGCCAGCAATACCGCACCTCCTTCTGATGCGATTGTTTTATTTGACGGCACTAGCCTCAACGGTTTTGTCAGCGCCGGCCAAGGCAATGGCCCTGCTGAGTGGAAAGTTGAAAATGGCGAATTGACCGTAGTAAAAGGCAAGGGGGATATCCAGTCCAAACTTGCTTTTGGCGATGCACAATATCACCTGGAATGGACCGCACCGACCGAGATAGTAGGTGAAGGCCAAGGCCGTGGCAACTCCGGATTCTTCCTGATGGGAATGTATGAAGTGCAGGTGCTGGACAGCTACGAAAGTAAAACTTATACCAACGGACAGGCAGGATCGATCTACAAGCAACATCCTCCTTTGGTGAATCCGCTGCGTGCTCCTGGTGAGTGGAACTACTACGACATCATCTTCAAGGCGCCGCGTTTTGACAAAAACGGGATGGTAACCTCTCCGGCTACCGTGACCTTGCTGATCAATGGGGTATTGGTGCAAAACAACGTGATCCTCAGAGGTCCTACGGAGTACATCGGCATTCCTAATTACAAGGCTCATGCGGAGGAACTTCCGATCAAACTGCAAGACCACGGCAATCCGGTGAGATTCAGAAATATCTGGGTAAGACCGCTTTGATTTACGATTTGGGATTTTTGATTTACGACCTCAAACACTGAGTATCAGCTTTTTTCTTCAGTTCAAACGGATTGTCTGGTTTGAAACTTAAAAAGCTATGACTTGGTGTTTGTGGTAATCGATAGCGAATGGTGTCGTAAACCACAAATCAAAAATCTTACATTACCTATATTTTTCTCAATAACCCAAAATCCTATCTTCCAATGTCTTCACGAAGAAAATTCCTCCAAAATACCATGCTCCTAGGCGCAGGGATGAGCATGCCCTCCATTCTGACTGCGGCCGACTTTGGCAGATTTACCCGCTCCATCGGGCCCAATGACCAGATCAACTACGGCCTGATCGGTGCCAAAGGGATGGGCTGGTCCAACATGAATGCCCATCTCAAGATCCCCAATGTCAATTGCGTTGCCATCGCGGATATCGACCAATCCATCCTCGACCAGCGAACCGAAGATGTATTCAAGCTGCGCGGCACAAGGCCCAAGCAATACAAGGACTACCGCAAACTGCTCGAGGACAAGGATATCGACGTCGTAATCATTGGCACCCCGGATCACTGGCACTGTCTGAACATGGTCGATGCGGTCTCTGCCGGCAAGCATGTGTATGTCGAAAAGCCCATTGCCAATACGATCGAAGAGTGCCAGCTCATGGTCAAAGCCCAGGAACGCTATGGCAAAGTCGTGCAGGTCGGGCAGTGGCAGCGCTCTGGCTCACAGTATGACGAAGCCATCCAATACGTGAAATCCGGCAAATTGGGCCAGATTCGCTTGGTGAAGTGCTGGGCCTATCAGGGTTGGATGAAGCCGGTGCCGGTGTTGCCGGATGGGCCTCCTCCAGCAGGAGTGGACTACGACATGTGGCTTGGCCCGGCTCCTAAGCGGCCTTTCAATCCCAACCGCTTCCACTTCAACTTCCGTTGGTTTTGGGACTATGCGGGTGGACTGATGACGGACTGGGGCGTGCATGAGATCGATATTGCGCTCTATGCGATGGGAGTGAGCGCTCCCAAGTCGGTGATGGCTTCCGGTGGGAAATTTGCCTATCCTAATGACGCCTCCGAGACACCGGATACGCTTCAGACGGTGTATGAATACGAGGGCTTCAACATGCTCTGGGAACATGCCACCGGGATCGACGGTGGAAACTATGGCACCACCGAAGGCATCGCCTTTATCGGTAACAATGCGACGCTGGTGGTGAACCGCGGTGGCTGGAAGGTCATTCCAGAGACTGAAACCGTGGATGGGCAAAAACGAAACAAAGTCGAAGAGGTTGCTCATACCAAACCGCAGGGGAATGCGCTGGATCATCACGCCAACAACTTTGTGGAGTCAGTATTGGCCAACGATCCGAGCAAGCTCAAATGCGCCATCCAGACCGGTTCCGTAGCTGCGATCAACGCCCAGATGGGTAATATCGCCTACAAGACCGGCAAGAAGGTCTATTGGGATGCGACCAAGAATCTGTTCACAGACTCGGAAGCCAATCAGCTGATCAAAGCCAATTATCACAATGGCTGGAATCTGCCAAAGGTGTAGCGTCATTGCGAGGAAAGCCCCTCGAAGAGAGGTGAGGGGATTGACGAAGCAATCTTTTGGCATTTACGAATTTTGATTTACGAACCCTCCAGAGAGATTTGGAGGGTTTTGTTATAACACTGAAATAAAGAAATCATATGTATGGATATTGGAATACAAGACTACCTTCTTTGGGTGATGGTCTTTTATATCATTTTACAAGTTCCTCTTCTTTGTTTAAAATTCTAGAGAGTATGAGTTTGAAGCTTTCTTCATTTGAAAATTTGAACGATTTAAATGAGAAAGAGGTGAATCTATATGGGGTTGATTTCCTGAAGAGTGCTGAAGTAGAAGAGTTTATTTTGGGTAGATGTCGATTATTGAGTTTTTCGAGAAATTTCCCAAACTCAAAGTCTGTAGAACTTGGATACAGAAAACCCAGGATGTGGGCGCAATATGGAGATAATCATGCAGGGGCTTGCATTGCTATAAATGAGAGTAAATTTGTAAAAGAAAATAAAGAGATTTTATCGAGTTGTTTTAATAAAATTAGAAATGTGAAATATGTTAATTGGGCGTATTCTGATTTAAATAATTCTCTGGTTGAACTGCCTGCTCATGAGTTTGTGGTAAAATATTTTAATAAACTGTTTTTTGAGAAATATAAAGATTGGAGACATGAGGATGAGAGAAGATTATTTTTGATTGGCGAAGTTGATTTTTTGTCAATTAACAATTGTGTGGAATTTGTTGTGTTGGGTTCAAAATTTTCATCCGAAAATGAGATTTGCAGAGTTTTGGAAGATTCTATAAGTAGGGCAGGGAAGCAGATTTTAATTCCTCATGATTTTAGAAAAGCAAGTAATTCAGGAGGTGGGATAAATTCAATTGACTGGGCCCACAGAATTTTAGAGGAAGTGGAGAAAAGGAAGATGAATTCAATTTCGTACTTGAAATATTTGAATTCAAATGGGTATTGATAAGGAGAGTAGACAGCTGGTTGATAGTTGATGCCTCGCTAACTAAATCGTACACTCATGGCGCGAACTTGTGCTATTTGTGGAAACCTAGAATTTCCAATCAGTTTTTGCTCTAGGCACTTTGGTTGGATCGCAAATCCCGGGTCACGGACTAGGAATTGCAAATTCCGAAGAGCGGAAGTGCTGAGCATCCCCCAAAAGTTAGGACAGGATTGGTTTAAGGCCAAGTATACAGGAAGGGCGTGAGTTTTCCATATTTCCACACCT
>NZ_BAAAFI010000038.1:0-76190 GCF_039523455.1 Algoriphagus jejuensis
CACAGTCTGGCTGACGCCGACTTGAGTAACGAAATTTAAGAAAATCCTTATTTCTTCTTGATCTTAAACACAGAATCTCTGCGGTGAAAAAAAAGCACCCTCTAAGACTCTGCGGTGAAAACCTCCTCAAAAAGGAAAGATCAACAAAGCGTGTTGGCTGACGGTATTGAAATCCCTCCAAACACGGTTGATTTCGGTATGTGTTTTTGCCGCCTCCAGGCCCGCAAAAGGATACAGCTTCCCATTGCTTTCCCGACAAGCTTGGGTTAGTTTTCGGCTGACTTGGCTGATCTTACTCAGCAGGGATTTTGGGATTTTCCCTTTTTGCTCCAGCGCTTCGCAGGACTCTTGAACAAACGCATAAAATTCCTTTTTGAGCCTGTTCAGCTTCTTGCGCTGCTTTTCCAGGAGCTTTTGAAAATACTTCTGATGCTTTTTGTCATACTGACGGTACTCGTGTCTTTTCCAAAAAGAGGTTTCGATCAGGGCTACTAAGTGCTGCGTGATCCCCAAGATATTCACCGCTAGCGTCGCTTCCGCCAACTGCAAAAAGGGATAGCGAAAGACCGAGTCGGGCAGCGTTGCACTTTCCGGCAAGATCTCAAAGGCGCGATTTTCCGGTACCCTCAACGCTTCGGTCTTGAAGGCATGACTTCCCGTTGCGATCATTCCCATGTAATTCCAGCCACCGAGGATCTCGACCTCTTCCTTCCTGAGTATAAAAGCTTTCACCAGCGGCTTGCCCTTCTTATCCAAAAGAGGAACTCCGTCTTCCAAAATCTCACAGTTGGCCGTGAGATGGGTGGCGTGCAAGGCCCCGGATGCGTATGTCCAACTGCCTGAGATCTGGTATCTCCCCTCCACCAAGTTCGCTTTTCCACCCACAAAACCGCTTCCGGCCAGACAGACCTTGGGATCGGAGAAAACCTCTTCTGCGAGTAGTTTTTCCAGAAATCCAACAAACCATGCCGCGCCTGCACAAAGCGTCACCGTCCAGCCCAGACTTCCATCCAGCTCCGCCAGTTTCTCCTCGACTCGTAGCCCCTCGACCAGGTTCAGGCCCAGGCCGTCCTGCTCCTTGGGCACAAAGAGTTTGAACCACTTTTCGGCATAGATGACATCCAGCCATTCATCGGACAGGCGGCCCAACTTTTCGGAAGCTGCCGCATGGACTGAGACAAACAGCTTGGAGTGCTTCATGCTGATCTTTGATTTCCTTTCTCCAATCCATGTAGCCAAAAATGGCCACGACGAAGAGGAAAAGGGTGAGGAATGAGAACATATACAACTGCTTGGAATACAGCAGCGGGATCGCAACGAGATTGGAGATATTGAGCCAAATCCAGTTTTCCAGCTTACGCTTTGCCAAAAGCCACATTCCCGCCCAGGCGGTGGACGACACAAAGGCGTCTATCACCGGCACATCCGAATCGGTAAATGTGGTGAGCATAAAGTAAAGAAAAGCCCATCCCAGTATTGCGATTGC
The DNA here is from genome assembly GCF_039523455.1 of Algoriphagus jejuensis. NCBI lineage: Bacteria > Pseudomonadati > Bacteroidota > Cytophagia > Cytophagales > Cyclobacteriaceae > Algoriphagus > Algoriphagus jejuensis. The sequence continues at coordinate 1,487 of NZ_BAAAFI010000038.1, forward strand.
CAGCGTGATGGCAAAATCCCGGGAATCACTCTTCGTGATCCGGGAAGCGCCGGAGGCAGATCGGTTTTTCCAATTGGCCCAACCGTAGATGCTCATCACGAGGTAATAACCATGCAGCAGGGTCTCCGCATAGAGCTTGGAGTCCAAGAGGAGAATGGAGCCGCATAAAATCCCGACGATGCCGGTGGGATAGAGCCAGATGTTGTTTTTCTTAGCCAGGAGCACTTCGGAAACTCCGAAAGCCACGGCTATCCACTCCAGCAAGCGGGTGTTTTGGATTTGCTCGAGGAGCAAACCCGCGTCGAATGAAAATTCCATTTGAATAAATTTATCCTTTATCCAAATAAGGGAGAAGTAGATGGTCAATCCCTACGCCGGCATTACCCGGATCAGGTGCACGGCAGCATGCTGCCGATGGGTATGATCTCAGCCCTATATTTTGGGGCACCCCTTAAATGATGGCTTGAAGATAGGAAAAACAGCTCTATCGGCAGCGGAAAGTTCTAAAATTCGAGAAGTCACCTTGCGTACATCGCTTCATCAACTGCAAGCCTCCTGTTATCCAACACGCTTCAAACTCAATGCATTGGCACTCATAAGTTACTGCTATTCAATGGGCAAGTATTTTACTTCATGTTTCAAAAAATCTGAAATTTGCAATCCCAATTCTTCATATCCTTCACTTGTATAATGAACATCTTTGCTGCCTTTTCCGAAGCCATGGTGTATTTCAATTGATTTCTCATAGATATCATTGACCTTCACACCATTGGACTCCATTATCTTTTTGGCAACCTCGTTGTATTTAATGACATCATCCTGAAACTTCCTGCTTCCTCATCGGGAACATAGGTAGTAGTAACGAAAATTAATTCCGCATTGGATCTTGCTCTAATCAACTTTACAATTGAATCAAGATTGCGCCCATAACTTTCAACATCAAATGTGATTGCACCATTAATTTTATCTCTATTCCCTTGTTCTTTTGAATCTGGATGTCGATAGCACAAATCCCACAAACCCCAGTTAAACTGAATTATATCCCAATCATTGTCTCCAATCCACGCTTCAATATGCTCGAGTCCTGTACCAGTATGCTGAGCATTTCCGGGATTATGGGACACGTACGCTACATCCTCTAGATTTGCAATAACAAAAGGAGTATATCCAATCGAAATAGAATCTCCGATTATCAATATCTTGACTTTCTCCTGTTGAAAGCTTGTCATCCCAATCAACAATAAGATCAGAATGGCTTTTCCTCTCAAGTTTCTCATGAGCTATGTTTTACTGTAAGGTTTAACGTGATTCAGCTCGGAGACGGTGGGCTTTCGGAGCCCTTCTCTTCTAACCTTCTCCCAACTTCCTCAAGATACTGAATTTCATAGTTTCTCTGAACCGTCCGTTGCATCCAAGGTGATGTTAGGGACTGCTTTCAATTAACTGCCTTTCAAAGAAGTAAAAATACTTAATGATATTTTGATATTTCCCCTCAAATAATCCATCAATTATTGAAATTTTTAAACCATTTGGATATTCTACTATCATATTGAATCTTAGATTATCTGCTGGACTTGATAGTGTTTCCTCTGGATAAGACACAATTTTAACAATCTCTAAAAGATCATTTATTTCATTAATTATTTTAGTATTCAATTTGAAATTTATTTCACCTTTAATTTCTGTATATTCTATCCCATTATAATTAACTGTACCATCTGAAGAAATTGTCACCTCAAAAACCGGACAGGTACCAAAGCAAGGCTCCACTTCAAAGTATATCTTTTTAAAGTCAACACTTTTTTTTTTGGTTCGTGTTTTTGAAATCGATAATCTACATCATCAATAGTCAAGATCAATTCACTTTTCTTTTTAAGTTTTAAAAAGCAAGTATCATAGCCATATTCAAAATACTCATCTCTGTTGTTAACAATCAACATATTATTATCAACAGTGAACTCAAACATACCAGGAGTATCATAAATAGGATGCAACATTACAGAATCCCTGAATAAAAGAATTTTGTCATCGTTAAACCAAAACCCACTTAGTTTTTGAGAAATATTTTCCTCTTCTCTTTTATTGCATGAAAGGAATGTCAGAAAGAAAAATATGTAAAAGGTTATCTTCATCGTTCTTGAAATAGTCCACAACGTAAAGAGTTTTAAACGCAGTCTGGCCAAAAAAGAGAGACCTTGGAAAGACGTTATTCCAGATTGCGGTTAAAACTGTGTTCCATTGAACAAAGTTATAGACGTAAATGTCGGCAGTAGTTATGCTTTATACTCATAAACCTCTAGATCAAATAGTTGCTGAAGTCATAGCTGTTCAATGATTTTAGCATCGACCCAATACTTTTTTGACTCCCAATATGCACTTCCATCATCCCTAACTTTTTCTTCTGACCTTTCAAAAAGCAAGTATTTCCCGTCAGGTGTCAATCTTGCACCACTTTCTACTAGTTCAGAATTTACTTCATTTCCCATATTGATAGCTGAGCCCCATGAACCATCTTGCTGTCGGAAACTGATATAAATGTCAGACTTGCCATATCCACCTTCTCTCTCGCTATCCCACATTAAGTAGGACTCATCAGGTGCTATAAACGGGTGGGCTATCAATTCCCCTGAGTTAATCTCCTTACCGAGTAGTTTGGATTCTTCACGCTCACCGTCTATAATACTTGATATGCGGATTCCGTCATTACTTTTATAATCGTCAAAAACGAGAGTGCCTTTGGAAGATACTGACATCACCATAATACCCAAATCATCCCTATCAAACATGGGGCCTAGGCTCTTAATTTTGGACCAACCAGAATCTGTGCGCTCTATATAGTTCCATCTAGAATATAAGATATTGCTATCGCTAGGATTATGACTAAAGCTATACTTACTAACCCTGTAATAACTACCTTCATTCCGATATACAACAACTAGAGGCCCAAAAGGGTCGTCTCCTTCATATGTAAAATAAAACTCATCCATATCCAAAGAGTCTGTATTCCACAACTTCCAATCTTGAGAGGTACTCTTTTGGGGAACAAAAATTTCAGGGGTCAATCCTGGTGGCTTGTGTCCAAAGTAGAGATTCTCTTCTGATAAAGGACTATCCTCCTTTGTTTCAGGCTTCTCTGTTTTGCACGCACTTAAAAACATTACAAATACCAGCGCAGTAATTTTAACCATGTTATTTTTCACTGTCAAATTTTCTCAATTACCGCCAACGTGCCTCGGCTTTGCGTTCTGGCGGTTTTTTTACCCTTGATACAAAACCTTAACTTCAAATTTTAGAAAAACTGCCCTACGTAGCAGGCCACCCCATTTGACGCAAAACCTAGCTATTAAGCATATATGCTGTCAGTCATTCTTTGATTTTTATTGTTCCTTTCCTATATAAGTCCAACGCTATTTGAAAAATGCTCTTAATTGTCTTTATGGGTAAATCTTTTTTTGGGTTAACCCGGAAAATCTTCATTCGGGAACGGCCCCCTTCTTCCAATTCGGGGAGGGCAAGATATTTTCCTTCTACCATAAGAATATAAGGTTCGTTCGTTTTTCTATCTGTCCACAGATAGCAAAACACTTTCTTCTTATAGCAAAAGCAAGGCATTCCCCACTTCTGCGTTTCCGTAATGTCTTTGTCTTGGTCAAGGATAATACTGCGTAACGCAAGTAGACAACTCTTGTTTGGCTCTTCTTTGTTCAGGTAATAGTTATGAAGATTTTCTAACATTCGTCACCTATTTTACGGCAATTAAAAAGTCAATCTCTGCATCTGTTGGATTTTGAGCTTTTGCTCCAAAAACTTCAAAGTCTACGGTAAATGCTCTGTCCAAATCCATTCCCCAAATTTCTGTCCACTTGTTTACTATCAGGCTTTTCATTAAATTTCCTTTAGCTGATAGTTGTACATAATTTCCCCCGTCAAACGACTTGCCAATCATTCCGTTTGGAATGTCGTTCAGGTTTTCTACTCTGCAACCCAAAATCGCCGTGTATGGCTTTGTGTGGTCGCTTTCATAGTCGGTGTATAGGGAATACACCGTGTTGTCAGTTTTGTTTGGGATTGTGTCCAAAACTTTCTCACTCATAAACTTACCCCACAAGTCCGCAATTTCTTTTGCAGCTTTTCCATTTTCGTTTGTGGTTCTTACCGAAATTCCGATAACCTTAAAAGGTTCAATTTTTACTTTGTCCACTTTGATTGGTTTTATTGTTGAGCCACAAAGGTAAAATCGGGTTGCGACAACAGTATGTCAGGGGTTTGAAAAATATTTTTCCTTGCAAATTTCAAAATATTCCTGCAAGTTTATTTTATGTGGCTCAAACTGCTCATTGAGTGTTGCTAAATTCTGAATTCTATCCAAACGAAATACCCTAAAATCTTTGCGTAGTGAGCAAAAAGCAATGAGTAGCCAATTTTCTTGTGTGCTGTAAATGGCAAAAGGTTCAATTGTTCTTTCCGTTGTTTGGTTGGTGTCGGGTGAATGATATTTTATTTTGACAAAGTTAAAATTTGTCAAGGCTAATTGTAATGTTGAAAGATAATTGCTTGTCCTGTCATTGGCTGTATTTTGTCTAAATACAGTTCTGTCGGAAAGTAAGTTTGCTTTGTCCTTGGTGTTGTTGCGTAAAACAGATTTTATTTTGTTGATAGCTTCTGAATATTCTTTCACAAATGAACCGTCTTTATTTTTTAAAATAAGTTTTTCGGCTGTAATTAAGGCATTGGCTTCGCTTTCGGTAAACATTACTGGCGGTACTCTGTAACCTTCCATTAAAGAATAACCTTTTCCGTCTTCTGTCAAAATAGAAACACCTGCTTGTTCTAGTGCTTTTATATCTCGGTAAATTGTCCTGCTACTTACTGAAAATTTATTCGCTAATTCTGAAGCTGTTAAAAGTCGTTTCGTTTGCAAAATTGTCAAAATTGCAGTTAGTCGTGACAGTCGTTTAATATCGTTATTGTCATCCATTTTTCTACCTGTTCAGGTTTGCACGATCGTAGCTTGGCCGCTAATACCGAAAAAGCCGCATCGCGGCTATTTCTTATATATCACTTTCTTTTTGGAAACCCATCTAACTGGTTCTTCGCAAAGCTTCCATCAGTGTATTGGATTGATAACCGGACGTCACTTCTGGTACCCTCTATTTTTGAGCGCCCTCGTCTATGGACTATCAGCTATTGACCGACAAGCCTACTCGTATCTCAGGGATTCGATCGGATCCAGTCTGCTCGCCTTATACGCTGGAATATATCCAGCGAGCAAGCCCACTATAATACAGATCAGAAATGAGATAATCATCCAAATCCATGGCACTATAAATCCCCCCGGCCCGATGAAATTGGCGATAACATTGCCAATTCCCAGTCCCAGCAGCATTCCAAAAATCCCACCGAGCATACAAATCACAATCGCTTCGATCAAAAACTGCTGGCGAATCAAAAGTGGGGTAGCGCCAAGTGCTTTTCTAATTCCAATTTCGCGGGTCCTCTCCGTCACCGAAACCAGCATGATATTCATTAATCCGATGGATGCGCCCAAGAGCGTAATGAATCCTATCCCGAAACCACCGATTCTCAGGTATCCGGCTACTTCTTCCAAGCTTTCTGCCACGGACTCACTTTTGGTCAACTCAAATGAATCTTCCTGCGCAACCCGATCTTGACGGATTTTTCGCATAATCCCAATGGCTTGACCCATTTCATAATCGATCTTGCCCGGATCTGAAGCGACCCCGGTAATTCTATAGTTGAAGCTTCCGTTTTTGTCCAGCCTGGCTGCATTTTCGATGGGTATCAAGATCTGCCGGTCCGCTCCCTGGTCTTGCCCTACTCCACCCTGCTTGTCCAATACCCCAATAACCAAGTACGGTTTTCCCAGAAAGGTGATTTTCTCATTGATAGGATCTTCTCCAGGATTGAAAAGCGTCTCTTCAAGTTCTTTTCCAATGATGGCAACAGAGGTTCCGTATCTTACTTCCATGTTGCTGAAATTTCTTCCCTTCGCCAACTTGACTGCTTTGATTGAGAGATAGTTTTCGTCTCCACCTCTGACCCTAGTATTTGGATTGGTTTTTTTGGATCCGCGCTTCACCTCTGCTATTCCTGTCACCGAGTTAAACACGGTCGAAATGCCGATAGCGGCATAATCTTCCTTGAATTCTCGTGCCTCTCTAAACGTAATGTTTGGATAGTTTTTCTCGGTTTTACCCTCCTGCACGACCCGCCCTCCATTGAACCCCTTATTTCGAATATCAAATGAATTGGCTCCTAGGCCCGCAAAACTCTCAGCGATCTGTGATTTGATCCCATCGATCGCCGTTAGCATCCCCACCAACGAGGAAATCCCGATTGCAATTATCGCCCCGGTAAGCACCGTTCGAAGAAGGTTTACTTTTACAGAATTAAGCGCCTCGCGGACATTTTCGATCACATTCATGGATTGTTCGTTTTTAGAACAGCTTTTTGAAAAAAAACATGGTAGCAGGAATAATAATACACAAATACAGAAGAATTGAGTGTAAAATTGACATTTTTTATGGGGCTAGGATTTTAGCAAAAGTCAGAGTTGCCAATTTAAAAACAATCCATTTCCACTACGTCGCTGAAATAATTTCAGTGCATGCGATCACCGCGAACTTCAAGATTTTTTAGAACTGCGGCCTCGTAGTCCAACCACTCTTGCCAGCGCAAGTTAACCTTGTCAACGTCCTGATACTTTCGCGCTAGCTCAAGGAATGTCACATAATGACCCGCCTCGGAGATCATCAATTCATAGTAGAATTTCTGCAGCTCTTCATCTGCGATGTTTTGGGACAAAAGCTTAAACCGCTCGCAACTCCTGGCTTCTATCAGCGCATTCATCAGCAGCTGCTCGGTCAATTGCTGCATCCGGCTCCCTCCTTTTTTGACAAATTCACTCAGGCGAATCACATATTCATCTTTGCGGGGAAAGCCAAACGTCATCCCCCGCTTGCGAAGTTGTGCTAACACCCGCTCAAAATGCCCCCATTCCTCAGCTACAATCGGAGTCAATGTGTCAACCAATTCCTCCAAATCGACAAAACGAAGAATCAGACTGATGCAGGAAGAGGCGGCTTTTTGCTCACAATACGCATGATCGACGAGAATATCGGCAATTTGCATCTCTGCGATCCCAACCCATCGGGGATCGGTCGGCAGCTTCAGATTAAGCATCTTTTGTCTGGTGCTTTCTTCCCAAGTCATGTGAATTTAGGATTTAAGATTTTTGATTTACGACTTCGAGCAAGGTCAGGTTCATTTATCTAGCGTCTAATGTCTTACGTCTTTTTCCCCCTCTAATCAAACAAATACCAAGTTATCCCCAGGTCGAGGAATGAGCGATACCCGGTGTAATCCGGCGTAACGAAGTATCCTTCCTGCTCCATCAATCCCGCATTGAGGTGATTGTATTTGAACAGCACCCGCGTGCGATTGATCCGAAAATCGAGAAACAAATCCGCAACGGGATAGGCATAGACGTCAAAGGTGTTTTGCAGGTAGTATTGTTGAAAAGATGGATTGTAAGCCTCCGCATAGTAGGAAGATTTATACCTCAGATCGATGCCGAGTTGCACAAAGACATTTTCATTGAACATCGGACTGTCAAAGTAGAAGCGGGTGTTTGCATACAGTTGCGGAATCCGGAAGTTGTCGGCACCGTCGCCGGATACCTCGGTAAAGATCACTTCGGAATCCCAACGGAATTTCTTTCCGATCTGAATGTTGGCAATCACCCCCGGCATCAGCATAAAAGCTTGCCCCGTTGCCTGCGTTGCTATCTTTTCTTCGTTGAAAAACACGTAATTATTCACCCGACTGATCGTAAGGTTTGGCCGCAGGCTGATCTTTTTGAAGTCCAGTTTGATCCGTCCTTTGACCTGATCTACGCCGATATTATCGAAGTCGTTTTCCCACTGGTAATGGTTCCCATAGTACATCTGCTGCTGCGAAGTCGGCTTGTAAAGCGCTTTGGTGTACTCGAGCTCTAGCCAAGGCGAAACAAACAGCCCATGAATCCGAAAAGCACCTGGAATCAGATATTCTCCGTCTGCGCTGAGAGCCCACTTCTCGGAGATATTGCCGATCAATTCCCCACCGATATAGACCTCATTGAAGGCTTCCTTTTTATCCGGAAAATAGGGGCTTTCCATCCTTCCGTTCCTCACCTTCGTGTAGGCGTTGTAATAGAAACCCCTGTAAGACCCCTTGATACCAAACTCATTTTTCCACTCGGCGAAGTCACTTTCGTTGCGGGTGGAATCATCGGAATTGAGTCTTTCCTGGTTGAAAAACAGGGAGTCAGAAGTGGTCAAGTCTGATTCGAAAACTACATTTTGGTTTCTGTTGTCTAAGGTATGGTAGAGCTGAAGGCCATTGCCAAGCTTGTACTCATGATAGACATGGTAGTCTTGGCGCAGGTCTCGGGCGCGGGAGTTTTGAAGCCAAACCTTTGCATCCTCGTAAGTAAAATACAATGAAGTCGGATCCACCTCAGGGGGAATGATCCCACCTATTTCGTAGACCACGTGCCGCATGCGAGAAAAGGAGCCCAAGAGCCAATACTTCCCGTTTTCAGAGCGGTAATTGGTGTGAAACGCATATGCGTTTTGCTCCGTCATGTGATCGTCACGATCCACCGGATTTAGCGTCTTACGAATTCGCTCAGTGTGTAGCTCCACGCCAAGATTCCAGCGTGGGTTTACGTTTCTGGAAAAAGCAATGTCCAGCATGTTTCTGTTGCCCCCACCAAAAAAGGCTGACATTTCGGTAAAGGGCGATTTGGTATCAAAATACCTTCTTTTCGCAGGATCTTGATAATATAGATCATATCCCTGAAATCCTGATCTAAGGCCGATTGTCTCCGGGATTTCATAGAAAACTGGCTTAGCATTCGTGCCAATGTTTCCCAGATCCTGGTATTTCCAGCCATCCTTTGCTACAGGATCGTAGTTGTGAAAATTAGTGAGGGAAGTATCCTGCTCGTAAAGTCTAAGTCGATTTCGCTTTAGGTCCTTTTCGAAATAAAAGAGGGAAGTTTTAGGACCGTAAACCATTCGCGTACTGTCATCCAAAAGTGATTTTCGCCCTTCATCCGCTACTTCTTCTTCAGGATCCACGTTTTCTCTACCGGATCGGCCTGTGTTAGTTTGGTTTTGAGGGATTGGACGCTGCGCAAAAAGAGACTGAACAGCCAGCAACGCAAACAAAACACCAAAGACTAAACCTTTTCTGATCACTTCTTGCTGAATTTTTCCCGGATGTAGCTGAGCAGCATTTGCTTGTCTTTTGATTCAAATTGCGCCTCAATAGGCAGCACAAAAATCGGAATTTCCCCCAAAAATCCCTGATTTGCCAAAGATTTAAGTTTCACCGCGTCCTTTTCTGTCGTGAGTAAAACGGGCTTTTGTTGTAGATGTTTTTCCGCGAGCTGCGCGATCCTGCCCAGCTCATCCCTTCCATAGTCGTAGTGATCCGGATAGCTCAAAACCTCCAGGACGTCAAATCGACCTTGGCAATAGCTCACAAACGGACCATCATCGGCAAGACCAGCAAGCAAGATCACCGCACCGGCAAAGGAAACCGAGTGAGCAATCGCATAGGGTTCCCCATAGCCGATCTTAGAGAAAAATACCGGAACTTTCTGCTCCAAATAAGGCCTCAATTCTGCTTCTGTTTTTTGTTTTTGTGCCAAAGAAAGGGTTTCAGGACATTTCGTCACTACCAATACATCAGCCCGCCGAGCTCCGGATCGGCTTTCGCGAAGCTTTCCCATTGGCAAAAGATAATCACCAGAAAAAGGAGAAAAATAAGGGGTCAACAAGCAATAAAAATCAGCTTTGAGTTTCCGATGCTGGAACGCATCGTCTAATATCACCGCTTTAACCCCAGGATACATACCCGCTATTTTCTCCAACGCAGAGACCCGGTCCTCACCCACAAAAACAGGGACTTTCCCGTCGAATTTCTGAAAAATCTGCAGGGGTTCATCCCCTATTTCAGCGGGCGAGCTTTCGTGCTTCGCCTGAAAAAAACCTCTGGTTTTTCTCCCATAGCCACGACTTAGTGAACCGATTTCAAACTCACCCCGAAGATTTCGAATCAGAAATTCCACCATTGGAGTCTTCCCCGTCCCGCCGACACTCAGGTTTCCAACTACTAAACTTGGAATGGGTAATTTGAAGCTTTTCAGGATTTGCCGATCAAATAGCCAATTGCGGATGCCAGTGATGATCCGAAAAATCAGCGCAAGAGGAGCAAGAAGAAAGGCATACCACGGCATTGGCAGGAATTGCTATTTTTGACCAAAGAAAAAGAAAAATTATGGGATACAGGATTCAGGATGTGATTTCTTACCTGGAGCAGGTGGCACCTCCTTCGTACCAGGAAAGTTACGACAACGCCACGCTGATCTGCGGAAGTAGAGGAGATGGCGTCAAGGGAATCCTGTGCACATTGGACTGCACCGAGGCGGTAGTCGAGGAAGCAATTGCGCTGGGTGCCAACCTGATTGTGGCGCATCACCCGATCGTTTTCAAAGGATTAAGGAGTCTTACTGGGCGCAACTATGTTGAACGCACTGTCATCAAGGCCATCAAAAACGACGTCGCCATCTATGCCATCCACACTAACCTCGACAATGTCGCACATGGTGTGAACAAGCGGATCTGTGACCGGCTGGGACTCACCCAAACCAAGATCCTTCGACCCAAGAAACAACTCCTAAACAAACTGGTATTTTTTGTCCCTATTATGTATAAGAGTGCTGTCCTGGAGGCCGTGTTTGCGGAAGGTGCCGGACAAATAGGTGACTACAAAGACTGCTCCTTTCAGTTGGAGGGCTTGGGAACTTTCACCCCGTCAGATAACGCAACGCCCTATATCGGAGAGCGAGGGATTCCCCAATCTGAAGGTGAGATCCGAATCGAGGTGATTTTACCCGCTTTCAAAAGCAGCCGAATATTGTCCGCTATGAAAAAAGCGCACCCGTATGAGGAAGTTGCCTATTACCTTTCTGCCCTGGAAAATGAAAACCAAGAAGTGGGTGCAGGAATGGTAGGTATCCTCGACACGCCTATGAATGAGCTTGACTTTCTGGATTTTCTGAAAGAAAAAATGAATCTCAATACCCTCAAACACACTGCTCTGGCAGGAAGGAAGATCCGAAAAGTCGCTGTTTGTGGGGGAGCCGGTATTTTCCTTCTTTCCGACGCACTGAGGTCAGGTGCAGATGTGTTTGTGACGGCTGATGTCAAATACCACGAATTTTTTGATGCCGATGGTCAGCTGATACTTTGTGACATAGGGCATTATGAGAGCGAAATTTTCACAAAAGAATTATTGGGAGAGCTTTTGTCACAAAATTTCCCTAATATTGCACTCTATTTGACAAAAGTAGTTACTAATCCCACATCCTACCGATAGTACATGGAAAGTACAGTAGCACAAAAGCTAGACGCTATCTACAACCTTCAACTCATAGATTCAAGACTAGATGCCATCGTAAAAGTTAGAGGAGCCCTCCCTGAGGAAGTCCAAGACCTCGAAGATGAGATAGCAGGCTACGAAACTCGCCTCGAAAAATTTCAGAATGACATCGATTCTTTCGAAGGCGACATCAAGCAATTCAAAGACAACATTAAGGAGTCCGAGAAGCTAATCAAAAAGTACCAGGAACAGCAGATGAACGTACGAAACAACCGTGAGTACGACGCTATCACCAAGGAATTGGAACTTCAAGATCTTGAAATTCAGGTTGCCAAGAAGAAAATCGCAGAATCCGGTGTAAAAATCGATCAGAAAAAAGGCGATTTGGACGAGCTGAGCGCTTTGATGAAAGACCGGCAAAAGGATCTCGATCTGAAAAAAGAAGAACTGGACACCATCGTTGCTGAAAGCGAATCAGAGGAATCCAAACTTCAGTCTGAGCACGACAAGGCAATCAAAAAAGTGGAAGACCGACTTGCCAAGTCCTATACCAAAATCAGAGCAAATGCCAAAAATGGACTTGCAGTGGTTATGGTTAAAAGAGGCGCTTGCGGAGGATGTTTTAATACAGTTCCCCCTCAAAGACAAGCTGACATCCGTGAAAAGAAAAAACTGATTGTCTGCGAACATTGCGGCAGAATCCTAGCCGGAGTGGAAGATGAAATTGAAGAGGAAGGCACAAAGACTAAAAAGAGAACAGCGAAAGCATAAGCTCTCTATTTATCCATAATCTAATCCCCGAAAGTCTACATTTTGGGGATTTTTTTTTACCCTAATAAGCTCGTGCTTCAGCTTCTCAGATTTTTCAAAACTCCTCTATCCCAAAAAAACAGCCCCAATTCCTATCTTATTGAGCAATAGACGAAACCTTCCCGTCCTAAGGACGACACCCCACAAAAAAATGCACCTTATAGTCCCTAATCGGCATTGATTATGTTTTTCTTACTTGCATTCAGGATGTTTTATATATTATATTGTCAGCCATGAAGTCGCTTTCTATTCTTTTCTTCTTTCTGATTTGCACGAGCTCGGTTTTCGCCAACGATCCCGAGTCCAAGACGTTCTTGGTGCTATTCAAAAGCAAAGAATTAAAAGAGATTAAAACAAGCATCAAGGACATAGAGTCCCATTTTTCGGGTTCTTTTAACACAAAACACTACACCGGAAACTCAGAACTTGCATTGCTGATTGAAATACCATCCTGCGATTTTGACGCATGTTTTCTCGGAGAATTCCTGATTGAGCTTGAAAATGGACAGACAGTTCAGCTTCAACAGATCGCATTTCGGCTTTTTGACCTCACTGAAAACAAGGCCGTACATCAGCAGTACATCACCATGTACGAAGATGCGCTGAGTTCTAAAAAGAAGGCTGCCAAAGCGTCTAAATCTGACTCAGAACTGCGAGGTGCTCCTGGTCATTGAACTGCGCCACTTCAAACTTTCCGTCCGGTAATTGGTTCAGCACGTATAGGCACAGATTGCTGTGCTCAAATTGATCCATTTCCCGCAAATCGAGGTTCAAAATCAAGCTGAGAAAAATACGCATCGCCCTCCCGTGCATACATACCAAGACTGTCTCACCTGGTCTGCCTAGGATTTTATCGATTCCTCTTCTCATTCTTTCTGCCACCACATTTGGGCTTTCGCCACCCGCGATCGCATAGTCCAGATTTCCTTGCTGCCATTGATGCAGCATATGGCGATAATACTCCCCTTCCTCAGGAGTCATCGGCGTACCTTCATAGTCGCCCCAAGAGATCTCGTTGAGCTCCGGCAAAGCTACCGTCGGAAGACCCAAGTCGATAAATTGCTGAATAGACTGTTTCGTTCGGATGAGTGCAGTGTGATAGACTTGGTCAAATTCAGTTGCTTTGTATGCTTCAAAAAACGCATTGGCCTGAGCGATCCCAGTTCCATTTATCGGTGCGTCTATTCCACTGCCCTGCACTACTCCCTGTAGATTGAAGTCAGTTTGACCGTGTCTGATGAGGTAAATTTTTTTTCGATTCAAGTTTCTTTATTTTTGTCCGCAACCCAAATAAACTTCATTTAACCCATATTTTAATGGTTTTTCTTTCAAGTCCTTCACTGGATCAACTGAATGCTATAAGCAAAAATACAATGGTCGATCATTTGGGGATCGAGTTTACAGCGGCTGGAGAAGACTACCTGGAAGCGACCATGCCGGTAGATCATCGAACAAAGCAACCTATGGGCTTGTTACACGGTGGTGCAAATGTAACACTGGCCGAAACCATGGGAAGTCTTGCTGCCTCTCTGACCATAGACACATCCAAACAAGCCTGCGTGGGCTTGGAAATCAATGCCAACCACGTCCGTGCCGTAAAAGGTGGATCAGTGAAAGGGATCGTCAAGCCTGTCCATATCGGCAAATCCACCCAGATTTGGGAGATTAAAATCTACAACGAATCGGAGCAGTTGTGCTGCATCAGCCGGATCACGATGGCTATTTTGGAGAAAAAATGAACTACACCGTAACCTCATCACCCACTACGCAGTCCGAATTTCTAGATTCCCTCTTCCTCAAAGGCTTGGACTCCGGAAAATCGTTTGCAGTTTGGAGAAAACCCAAGTCCCAAAAGCTGGAATTTCTGCTCGATGACAAAGCAACTCCAGCCCGTGTCGATTTGAGCTTCGAAGAGTTGCCAGCAGGTTTTATTGTTCATCCTTTTGCGGACCAGGAAGATAAAAAGGCTTTTTTCATCAAATCAAACCAGTATTTCAGCTTTCAGCTGGATCAAGATTTCGTACAGGAAGATTTTCCAGAATGGGTAAAATCCCCTATCAATCAATCCAGCGAGGCCATCAAATCCCAGGTAAAAAGTCTGATAAGAAAAAAGTCTGAATCGACTTTTACGCGTGAAGCAGAATCGGATCAGAAGCCACATTTTATCCGGTTGGTTCAGCGAGGTCTTGTCGCTATTGAATCGGGAGTTTTGGAAAAAGTAGTCCCTGCCCGAACCAAGCAAGTTCAAATTTCGGATGATTTTGACCTTGGCCAAACCTTCCTTGAAATGCTGGAAGCCTACCCTAACTCTTTTGTCAATTTTTTCCATATCCCGCAAATCGGCACCTGGATAGGAGCGAGTCCTGAAGTATTAATAGAAACCAAAGGAGATCAGTTTTATACCATGGCCTTGGCAGGCACTCAGCCAGCCTCTGGAGAAAACCCGCTTAAATCGGCCGCCTGGACTCAAAAAGAAATCGAAGAGCAAGCTTTGGTCTGCCGATACATCGTAGAGTGTTTTAAGAAAATCAGATTGAGAGAATACGACGAGCATGGGCCAAAAACGGTGATGGCAGGAAGCCTCCTTCACCTCCGTTCAGATTTCAGAGTGGACATGAGAGCCACGGGCTTTTCCCAATTAGGCTCCGTCATGCTGGACCTTTTGCATCCTACCTCGGCCGTATGCGGTATGCCTCGCAAAGAAGCCCATGAGTTTCTTCAGGAAAATGAAGATTTTGACCGTTCTTTTTTCGCAGGTTTCATCGGTCCGGTAAATGTGCAGGAGGAAACCTCCATCTTCGTCAACCTACGCACGGCCTCACTCAGGGGAGAAAATGCGATTCTATATGCCGGAGCGGGAGTGACGGAAGATTCTGATCCTGAAAAAGAATGGGAAGAGACCGAGCTCAAATGTCAGATCATCGGTAAATTCATCCAAAAACCAAGCGCTTGATCATCCAGCCCATCCTCGACTTAGTGGCGATTTGCGCCAAAAAAGGAATCGAAAACGCGATCCTCTCCCCTGGCTCGCGCTGTGCACCCCTCACGCTAGCCTTCACTAGGCATCCCGACATTCATTCCAGAACGATCTCCGACGAACGATCGGCCGCATTCATCGCCTTGGGTATGGCTCAGCAACTCGGACAGCCGGTTGTCTTGGTCTGCACCTCGGGCTCAGCTGCGCTAAATTATTGTCCAGCTATTGCCGAGGCCTACTTCCAGCGAGTACCGCTCTTGATCCTGACCGCTGACCGACCTCCCGAATGGATAGACCAATGGGATGGACAGACGATCTACCAAGAAGAGGTCTTTGGGAAGCATGTGAAGAAAAGCTTCCGCTTTCCGGACTCCTTCAGCAACGAAGAACAAATCTGGCAGGCAGGTAGAATCGCCAACGAAGCCATCAATCTGGCCAAGCAATTTCCGGCAGGTCCAGTGCATATCAATATTCCGCTGCGTGAGCCTTTCTATCCGACGGAGGGAGAAAAGTTCGAGTTCCCAGAGCATCCCCGGGAATTCACCCCGGTATCCAGCCATAGCCAGCTGACAGAGGAAAGCCTCAAGCATATCAAAAACCGGCTCGCCGATGTTCGGAGGCTACTCATCGTCCCTGGCCAACAGCGACCCAATGCCCAGCTTCAAAAACTCCTGGATCAATTGGCTGCCAAGCAAAAGGCGGTCATCGTCACCGACACCATCTCCAATCTCCAAAGCGAACAGACGATCACCCTACAGGACCATTGGTTGGGAAATGAAGGTCTGCACGCCGAGTTAGAGCCAGACTTGGTCATCAGCTTTGGTCAGTCGGTGATATCCAAGTCTCTGAAGCAGTTTTTGAGAAAGTCTCAAGCTTCGCACTGGCATATCCAGCAGGATGGGCAGTCCAGAGACACCTATCAGCACTTGACCCGAATTCTGGCTTGTGCACCAACGGGCTTTCTGGCTTGGCTAGGCGAAAATCTTCCCAGCCAAGACGATGACTTCTTTGAAACTTGGAAGAATCTGGAGCAAAAAACCGGAGAGACTCTTCCTGCAATCTTCGAGTCCTCGGACTTTGGTGAATACCCAGCCCTGCATTTTCTCCTGAAGAAAATCCCCGCTGCCTCCAAGTTGCACCTCGCCAATTCCATGGCGGTACGCTATGTGAATTTCCTCGGAAAAAGAGAACAGGAAATCATCTGCAACCGAGGCACAAGTGGCATCGACGGCTCGAACAGTACGGCGGTTGGTTGCACGTTTACCACCAAAGATCCCGTGACCTTGATCACCGGCGACATGGCTTTTTTCTACGACCGCAACGCCTTTTGGCACAACTACACAATCCCAAATCTCAGAATCATCATCCTGAACAATCACGCGGGCGGCATCTTCCGCCTCATAGATGGCCCGGCCAAACAACCAGAACTGGAGGAGTTTTTTGAAACCAAACAAAAACTCACCGCGAAACATTTGGCAACGGAATTTGGGTTCTTCTATTCAAAAGTGATCAATCAAGAAGAGTTGGAGGCGTCTTTGAAAGATTTCTACGAACCAGGCCTGCATCCGAAAATCCTGGAAATCGAGACTTCCAGTCCGAAAAATGCGGAGATATTGAAGGAGGTGAAGGAAAAAATCAAGGCTGGAATTCAGCAGAAAAAGTAGAATCGGGAGAATTGCTTCTCCCGATGTTGTTGATAGCCCAGATCATTAGTCCGAGTTGACCGATTTCAAATAGGGTCAAAGGGATCAATCCGAAGATCACACCGATTCCCGAAAAGATGAGAATACCGGAAATCAGGCCCAGCGCTCCGATGATCTGCGGAATATTAGACCAGAGCTTTTTGTAGCACAGATATCCAATTCCCAAAAAGGCATAGCAAAGCCCGAATGAACTCAGCTTCACCAGGTAATAATCCTCCAAGGCCAGCTGTCCGGTAATCAGCGCATAGCAATCGATACTGTACCAAATTGCATTTGCTCCGAGCATGGTCCAGAGTGCGATTTTCAGCACTTGGTTTGGCACAAAGGACTCCAAGCGCACCCAGCCGTAGATGAAGGAAGCATAGGTCAGGAACGTCGCGATTTTCACCGCCAAAAAAGACCAAGAGCCCTGCCCTTTCCCCTCCTCGATCCACTCGTATTCCATGCCGATCTCAAAAAAAGCGAGGAAGAAATAGATCACTCCTGCGGCAAACCCAAGATAGAGGTACGCGGGAGCCTTACGATTCTCATTCGCAAAGCCATTTTTCACCTCCTCCCATTGATAGTCCAGGGCTTCAAACAGTGCCTTGACCGTGTAGCTTCTCGGGGTGACTTCCCCGGATTCGATGCGCTGGATGGTGCGCACATTCAGGTTGCATTTTTCGACGAGTTCTTCCTGCGTCAGTCCTTTGGCCTTTCTCAGTTCAGAGATCTTCTTGCCCAATTGTGGTTGCTTCATGTGAAATAGATTTTGATTGACCATGGCAAGTTCTCGTCTTGATTTTTGACAAAGGGCGTACGGGACTCGGTTTTCACCCGACATTTACCCGACATTTGGAATTGGGGCTAAAATAGCCGCTTTCCGGCGTAAAAAAAGACCCATTCAGACTCCTCTTTTCCCCAGCTCGACTACGCGCAGGTTCTGGATTTTTCCTTGATCCAGTTCAAAAAGCAGCATCGTCCGCATCTGGTGAAAACCCTGCTGCCCTATCGCGCCGGGGTTCATATAGAGACAATTCAGCGCCTTGTCAAACTCCACCTTGCAGATGTGCGAGTGGCCACAGATGAATAGCTGCGCCCCGGAGGATTTGATCCGCTCTTTCACCCCCTTGGCATAGCGGGGCGGCTTGCCGCCGATGTGGGTCATCAGTACCCGGACTCCCTCCAGCTCAAAGTCCAGCCACTCCGGATAGGTCTGCTGGGCTTGCAGATCGTCGATGTTTCCAAAGACCGCGCGAATGGGTTTACCGGTCGGCAAAGCCTCCATTACCGCGCTCAGTCCGATGTCTCCGGCATGCCAGACCTCATCCACCTCCTGTAAGTGCACGAGCGTGTTGGCATCGATGTAGCTGTGGGAATCCGAAATCAATCCGATCTTTTTGGGCATTTTGAAACGAAAGGGGCTAAATTTTCGCTTGAATATGGCAGACCTCGCTCACTTATTCAACTTCCAGCCATGAAAACCAGACTGTTCTTTCTCCTCTCTTTCCTACTAATCGGCACGGCTACACTTGCCCAATCGACTAAAAAAGACTCGGTTAAGGTGCTTTCTGTCGCTGACTTTTCAAAAGAAGTCGGCAAGAAAAACACTGCAATCATCGACGTAAGGACTCCCGAGGAAGTCTTTGAAGGGCATCTGGCTGAGTCGATGAACGCCAACCTCCTCAGTGAAAACTTTGCCGAGGAGATCGACGTCCTGAACAAAAAGACCACCTATCCGCTCTACTGCCGCACGGGGGTAAAAAGCCGAAAGGCTGCCGACCTCATGCAGAAAGCTGGATTTAAACACGTGTACATGTTGGACGGAGGCATCACCGCTTGGAAAGAAGCCGGTAAACCCATAGAAAAATGAGCAAAATCAAATCCATCAATCCCTGGACGTCCAAGCTTCTTGGGGAATTTGACCTCCTGACTCAGGAGCAGATCGACACAAAAACGGATGCAGCCGCGAAAGCTTTCGCTACCTGGAAAGACCTGCCGATTTCAGACAGAGCTGTTCTGATGAAAAAAGCGGGAAAAATCCTGCGTAAAAACCAGGAGCAATACGCTCGCCTGATCACCGCGGAGATGGGCAAGGTCATCCGCGAATCCCGGGCAGAGGTCGAAAAATGCGCTTGGGCTTGCGAGTATTATGCGGATCAGACGGAAGGCTTCCTCGCTCCTGAAGAAATCACTTTGGAGGACAACAAGAAAGCCAATCTTTTCCATCAACCTTTGGGCGTGATCTTGGCCGTGATGCCTTGGAACTTCCCCTTTTGGCAGGTTTTCCGCTTTGCTGCGCCCACCTTGATGGCAGGGAATACGGGCATCCTCAAGCATGCGTCCAACGTGCCCCAATGCGCGCTGGCGATTGAGTCGGTTTTCCGGGAGGCTGGTTTTCCCGAGGGAGTCTTTCAGACTTTCCTGATCGACTCCAAGGCCACTTTGGCACTGCTCGACAAAGAGGAAGTCAAAGCAGTATCGCTCACCGGGAGTGAAAAAGCCGGAGCAGCCGTCGCGGCCGCAGCCGGTAAAAACATCAAAAAGTCCCTTCTCGAACTTGGCGGTAGCGATCCGTTCATTGTGCTCGCTGATGCCGATATCGAAAAAGCTGCAGAGATTGCCGTCAAAGGACGCATGGTCAACTTTGGCCAAAGCTGCATCGCCGCCAAGCGATTTATCATCGAAGAATCGGTTTTTGATGCCTTTCTAGAACTTTTCATCGAAAAATTAAGCCAGCTCAAAAGTGGTGATCCGATGGATGAAAGCTCCGATTACGCCTGCATGGCAAGGCCTGATCTGGCTGCAGAACTTTTCTCCCAAGTCAAAAAATCCGTGGAAATGGGAGCCAAAATCATCCTCGGCTCCGAACAAGCCAAAGAAGGAAGTGCGGAGTTTGACCCGATTATTTTGACTGATATTGCTGAAAATTCTCCTGCTTTTACCGAGGAACTCTTCGGTCCGGTGGCGACTCTCTTCAAAGTGAAAAATGAAGAGGAAGCGATCAAATTGGCGAATGTCACCGAGTTTGGTTTGGGCGCATCGCTCTGGACGGAGGACCCGAAAAAAGGCGAACTTCTCGCTGCACAGATCGACAGTGGCGCCGTTTTTATCAATGCGATGGTCGCCTCCCAACCGGGCCTTCCCTTTGGCGGAATCAAAAAATCTGGCTTTGGGCGTGAATTGGGCAGACAAGGCATCCTAGAATTCGTCAATACGAAGACCGTTTATCTCGGATAAGATCGATCTCGGATAAAGAACGGCGTAGCTTTTGGTTTTGGCCGATTCCTTTCTATTTTTACGAGCCAAAATTTTGTCTTAACCAATGAGAGAAATACAATTTCGGGAAGCTTTGAGAGAAGCGATGACCGAGGAGATGAGACGTGATAAGAACGTTTTTTTGATGGGTGAAGAAGTCGCTGAATACAACGGTGCCTACAAAGTATCCCAGGGAATGTTGGACGAATTCGGACCAGAACGCGTCATCGACACACCTATCGCTGAGTTGGGTTTTGCCGGCTTGGGAGTGGGTGCGGCCATGAGCGGCCTGAAGCCGATCATCGAATTCATGACCTTCAATTTCTCTCTGGTTGCAATAGATCAGATAATTAACTCTGCCGCCAAGATGTATGCGATGTCCGGCGGAGCCTATTCCGTGCCGATCGTATTCCGTGGCCCTACCGGTAACGCTGGACAGCTTGGTGCAACCCACTCTTCCAACTTCGAAAATTGGTTTGCCAACACTCCGGGTTTGAAAGTGATCGTCCCATCTAATCCCTACGATGCCAAAGGCCTGATGAAAGCTGCCATCCGCGACCCGGATCCGGTGATCTTCATGGAATCTGAAGTGATGTATTCGGACAAGGGCGAAGTCCCTGAGGGAGAATACCTCCTTCCAATCGGTGTTGCCGATGTGAAACGCAAAGGCAAGGACGTTACCCTGATCTCCTTTGGCAAGATGATGAAAGTGGCTCTCGAAGCTGCTGAGGTTATGGCAAAAGAAGGCATCGAATGCGAAGTGATCGACCTGAGAACTGTCAGACCAATCGATTACGCTACCTGCCTGGAGTCTGTCAAAAAGACTAACCGCGTAGTCATCGTAGAGGAAGCTAATCCAGTAGCTGCCATTTCTTCTGAATTGACCTATCATTTCCAGCGGTATGCATTCGATTACCTTGACGCTCCGGTAATCCGTGTCAACTCGATGGATATCCCGTTGAGCTACGGCCCTAGCTATATTGAGGCTACGCTACCAAACGTGAAGCGAACAGTAGATGCCATCAAAAAGGTGACTTACAAAAAATAAGAACCACTTTCCGACGAAAAAGCCGACTCGATGAAATTGAGTCGGCTTTTTTTGTCCTATTAGCTAGACCTGTCAAGTTTTTGAAACCTGACAGGTCTAGCTACGAAGGGGAAAAACCCACTTTTGGGCAAAAAAAAGTCCGACCCTACTGAGGCCGGATTTTTTGTTACCCAATCTATCTATTTATTGTCTTATGAAGACCCTAGTTATCGAGACGGTAAAATGTCAAGGTTCGCGTCAGGCCTTCCTGTCTTTTTATTTGTTTCGCGCTGGAGTGGATCCCCCACCTTGGTTTTCCATCTGTCCACCGCCATCACCACCATCTTTCTGGTCATCATTGTTGATGGATTTTCTGCGTCTTGGACGTTGATCCATGCTCATCTTGCCGATGCGGTAGCTGAAGTTCACCTTGAAGTTCATGTTGCGCATTGCGTTGGTGCTGTTTTGCACGATGGTAGGCGTAATGATTTCGTTGTTGATCTTAAACTCCTTCATCAGGAAGTTTTCCGCACCAAAGCCTATAGAGCCTTTCTTCTCGTTAAACTGCTTGTTGAAGTTCAAACCATACACCGCAAAACCTCCAGAGCTACCTTGTAGCTGAACCTGACGACCTCTCGCAAAGGAGAAGATCTGTGCTTGCCAATCTTTCGGAAGGGTGTAGTTACCAAACAGTCGACCGCTGACCACGAAGCCCTCATTTTTCGCGGCATATTGATCAGTCAGGCCGTTATCCAACATCGCATAATAGAGGTCCCCGCCACCGTTTAGGGAGAACTTGTTGCTGATGTTGATATTGAAGAACATGTTAGTACCGACAGCTTGCTCGTGTCCGATGTTTTCATAGGTCGTGAAGATCACCCCGTCATTCTGCACGGTTCGCAGCGGTTGGATTGAGCCGGTCGTGTTACGATAGAATCCGGTGAAGTTCAGCGTGGTATTTTTGATAAAGGTGCTGTATCCCAACTCGTAGTTATCCGTCATCTCAGGATCCAACTCTGGATTACCCTGGGAGATTTGCTGCGGATTGGATATATCTATGTTCGGGTTCAAGTATCTCAGCGAAGGACGTTGGATCCGTCTGTTGTAGGCCGCCTTGATCAGGTTGCCGTTTTTGAGTTTTCTGCTGGCATTCACACTAGGAACGAATGTTCCATAAGAAGGAATTTCCGCCTCATATTCGGTTTTGAAGTCAGCGTTGATCGTGGTGTACTCATATCTCACACCACCTTTCAAGGTGTAGTTTTTCAGGATCGGAGTTGTGAAAGAAACATAACCCGCAGTCACATTCTGGTCATAGCTAAACTCGTTGCTCAAGGAAGGGTCCTCCAGCTCCACAAACTCTCCCTCGGAGCCGTCAGCCAAATAGTAGGAGAAGTCTGAATAAGCCTTTCTCAGGATGTTCTTTGCACCATACTCCAAGATCTTGTTGCCTTTGTCATCCACCGGAGTTACATAGTCCAGCTGCACTGTAAATTCTTCGTTCTTGCTTGGGTTGACGTTCTTCGTTCTTGAAAACACGTCTTCCAAATCAATCTGGTCATACAGAGTGTTGGTAAATGAGTTCTCACGGTCGTTAGTGCTATACAAGGTCAGGAGGCTCAACTCTCTTCCTTTTTTCTCAAAAGTCCGGGTATAGTTCAAACTTACATCGATGGAATTGGAGTTGTCCAGGGTGTAGGTTTCCCGATTTTGCGTTCCTCTCAGGACATCGTCCAGGTAGTTTTGCGTCAAGAAGTCGGTCTGCCAGTTTTTGGAGTTTCTAATACCAAAGTTCACGGCACCAGTCAGGAAGTTATACTCGTTGATATCGTAGTCCACGCCAAAGTTATATCGACCAAATACGTCTCGTCGCTCGGTATCAGCAGATTGTAGGGAGGTAGAGACTGTTCCGTCGGCGTTGTTGGTCACTTGCTTGTTGTCAAAGCTTCCCAGGACGTTGTATCCCGCTCTGCCGAACCCTCCCAAGGAGAATCCGAACTTGCCTGTTCTTGCGCTTCCCTGGAGTCCAAGGTTGGAGCCTCTCAGTCCAAAGCCAGTATTGACGTTCAGGGTTGCACCTTGCAGGGTATTTTTCTTGGTCACGATGTTGATCACACCGGAGGTTCCTTCCGCATCATATTTCGCAGATGGAGAGGTAATCACTTCCACAGCTTTGATTTCATCTGCAGGAATCTGCTTGAGCGCATCGGAGATTGAGGAAGCGGCGATAGCCGAAGGTCTGTTGTTGATCAGGACGAGGATATTGGAGCTACCTCTCAAGGAGACGTTCCCATCCAAATCCACGGAGAGCATTGGCACTCTTCTGAGCACGTCGGTACCGTCCCCACCAGCAGTGGTCTTGTCGTTTTCTGCCTTATATATGGTACGGTCCACGCGCTCTTCGATAAGTTCGCGCTGTCCCTGCACCGTCACTTCTTCCAAAGCGACGCCTTCGTCGGTCATACCGATTTCGCCAAGGTTGATCTCAGAGGAAAGGGAGTTGATGTTGACGGTTCTTTTGGCAGTCTCGTATCCGAGGAAAGTCAGGTGGAGTTCGTATTCTCCCACTTCGTAACCAGTGATATAAAAGACGCCATCTCCGTCTGCCACCGCACCGGAAGTGCTGACTTCGGTTCCTTTTTTATAAAGTGCGGCAGTGGCGTAGCCTACAGCTTCGCCGGTTTTGAGGTCTTTGGCAATTCCTCGGATTCGTCCTGCTGTGGCTTCGGCCTGTGGCTGCTGGGCAAAGGACATGCTCGTTCCAATAAAGAAAAAAGCGAGTGCTAGATTGAGTAAATTTTTCATGGGTTTGTTTTCAAAAGAGGGCTTCTGCCAATTGATACCCCAAAGTTGCGGGCAAAGTTTCGCCTCAAAAAATCTAATAGACCAGTGGGTCTATCCTATCGACAAATCCCCCCAACATGGGGACAAACCCCGCAAAAGTGCCTACAAACCGCCTTCGTCCGGCCAAAGTGTATATTCATAGGCATAATGGTCGGGTCTGTAGATTTGATTTGAGAGTAAAAAGTAAAATCCCTTAGTTTGGAAACTGAAAACCAACGGAATGGCGACCCTGATCCCCAAAAAGAATCTTTCCCTGATCGTACACCTACTCGGCTGGATCATGCTGTGCGTGGTGCTGCTGCTGCTTTCTCCCCTATCCTGGAAAATGGGAGAAGTACAGCTTCCAACCCAATTCTGGGCAAAGCAGATCTTTCTGGTGGCCGTCCTGATCACCATCTTTTACTCCAACTCCTCCATCTTGGTACCCAGGATTCTCCTGAAAGGTAAAAATTACCTGTACCTGCTGGTTATCCTGGTTGGGGCGGTCTTGTTTTATGGCTTGGTGGTTTATTTTGAGCAGTTCATCGGATACGGCAGAGCCATGCACGAAACCTTCAATCCAGAAAAAGTCTTCGATCCCAAGAAAAGGTGGCTGCCGGGAGATGTATTCCAGCTCCTCCTTTACGTAATCTCCGTCGGCCTCAGCACCTCGGTGGCGCTGGTGCAGAAGTGGCAAACCGACGAGACCCTTCGCCAAGAGATGGACCGCCAGCGAATCAATACCGAGCTCTCCTATCTCAAGGCGCAGATCAATCCGCACTTCTTCTTCAACACGCTCAACAACATCTATGCGCTCACCAATCTGGACGTAAGCAAGGCACAGGAGGCCCTGCTCAAGCTCTCCCGCATGATGCGCTATGTGCTATACGAAAACCAGAAGAACGAAACGCTCCTCTCCAAAGAGATTCGCTTCATCGAGGATTACATCGAGCTGATGAAGATGAGACTTTCATCCAAGGTCAAGCTCAATATCCAGATCGAGGAGCCAAAGGAAAACCTGATCATAGCCCCGATGCTTTTGCTGCCTTTCTTGGAAAACTGCTTCAAACACGGCGTCAGCTCCCAGCACGAAAGCGAGATCCTTATCAAGGTCGAAGTCATGGGCGACACGCTCTTTTTCGAAACCCGCAACCACATCTTCCCAGTCAATCCCGACAGTCCGGAAGCACACGAAAATGGCATCGGCCTGACCAACACACAGCGTCGACTCAACCTGATCTATCCCCAAAAACATCGCCTCAAGTTTGGTAAAGACGATGCGAAACAGGAGTATTGGGTGAACCTGACCATCAACCTCGCATGATTCTCAAATGTGTCGCCATCGATGACGAGCCACTGGCGCTCGAGCTGCTGAGCAAGTTTATCAGCCAGACGGCCTTTCTGAAGCTGGAAGCGAAGTTTTCCAACGCCATAGAAGCCCTCGGATACATCAACCAAAATGAGGTGCAACTCATCTTCATGGACATCCAGATGCCGGATCTCTCCGGAATGGAGCTGGCCCGGATCCTGGACGGAAAGAAAAATTCCGACAAAACCCGTACGATCTTCTGTACCGCGTACCACCAATTTGCCATCGAGGGCTACAAAGTCGAAGCACTGGACTACCTCCTCAAGCCCTACAGCTACGAGGACTTCCTCAATGCAGCCACCAAAGCCTACCAATATTTTGAGCGGATCAAAAACGCCCAGGCACCCAAAATCGTCGAAGCGGCCCCGGCGCAGGACTACATCTTTCTAAAAGTCGAATACCAGCTCGTCAAGGTGATGCTGAAGGACATCACCCACGTGGAAGCCTACAAAGACTACGTGAAGGTGCACTTGCAGTCCAAGGCTAATCCCCTCCTATCCCTCACCAGCATGAAAAACATGGAGGAACTCCTTCCCTCGGACAAATTCATGCGCGTACATCGCTCTTTCATCGTAGCCTTGGATCAGATCGATTCTGTTGCGAAAAACGTCATCCAAATCGGTGCTCATCAGATCGCTGTCGGAGAAAACTACAAGGAGCAATTTTTGGAATTTTTGGCGCGCTGGATGAATTGAGTCCAGTGGGCAGTATTCAGTCGCAGTGTGCAGCAGGGTCAGGATGGCACTATCGTCCCTGCGAGGAGGCACGACGAAGCAGTCTAATCCCGCAACTGCCTCAGCATTTACAGCGCCTTCAACCTTCTCCTCCATCAAACAAATTCCCTATTTTTGGAATATGTCCGAAGACCAAAAGAAATACATGCGTGCAGCCATCGAGCTGGCGAAACAGGGGATGCTCTCCGGAAATGGAGGGCCTTTTGGCTGCGTAATCGTCAAGGATGGCGAGATCATCGGCCAAGGTTGCAACAGCGTCCTCATCACCAAAGACCCGACCGCCCATGCCGAAGTCATGGCCATCCGCGATGCCTGCCGCAACCTCGACCACTTCCAGCTGGACGGCTGCGAGGTCTATACTTCCTGCGAACCCTGCCCCATGTGCCTGGGAGCGATTTTTTGGGCGAGACCCTCCAAAGTATACTACGCCTGCAGCAAGGAAGACGCGGCCAATGCGGGATTTGATGATAACTTTATCTATCAGGAAATCGAAGTCATGCCCGAACACCGACAGATTCCGATGGTCTCCCTGTTGCGGGAAGAAAGCCAAAAAGCTTTTAACCTCTGGAAGGAAAAAGGAGATAAGACGCTGTATTGAGGGTTTTTGATTGATTAATTCAGAGTAATTCAAAGAAATCAAACCGAACATACTTCTGGGCTTTTCCTATTCTACAGGTGTGACTGACAGGGTTTGCCCGGTTCGTTTTTCTGCCAAACCCCTATCTTGCTCAAAATCCTTTCTGTTGACCCCGTCCCCAAAATGAACCTTATCAAGCCGTACCTTCTCGTATTTCTCCTCTTCGTCTGCAGCAACCTTTTTGCCCAGCAAGACTTAAAAGCCTCTTTCAATTATGGCAAGTCGGTGGCGGTCTTTGGAGGTTCGGTATCGGTCATCCCACCCAGCGACAGCGCCAAGATCCTGTGGAAAGAGCGACTGGGGATGAGCATCACGAACTACGGCGTGTCGGGAGCTGGCTTTTCCTCACTTCAGGGAAAATCCCTGCAGCAGCAAGTGAACGAAGCGGGAGTTTTTGACATCTACATCCTTTGGGCTTCCACCAACGACTACACCAACAAAAGGGAAAACGGACATTACACCGACTTTACGGAATTTGATGGCTACGACAGCAGCAAACTGATCACCCAAGCGGGAGGCATCAATTATTGCATCAAAAAGATCTACGAGCTCAATCCCAAGGCGCAGATCTATTTCTTCACCTCCAGCAAAGCCTTCAATGACCGCGGCGCCTATGATCCGGCGGTATCGGACGGGATGGTTCGCTATGTGGAAATCCAAAAACAAATATGCGAATTGCATGGCATTCCCTACTTGGATCAGTTCACGCTGGGCGGATATAATGTGCACAACAAGGACCTCTACTACCTCGACCCCATCCACATGAACGCGGAGGGCTACAAGAAACTCGGAGAGCTGCAGGTCGCTTTTTTGGCTTTCCCGGATTGAGGAAAGCAAATTGCTTAGCCGATTTGCGCTAGTCAAGGAGTCTCAGATCAACAACGTCACAGTGCCAGCGGCACAACAGCTTTGTAGCTATAAGCCGAAATAGGTATCCGAAGTACCGTAGGTGCGACACCCATAATTTCATTTTTTTTTATTCATGTGCCTGCGTCGCCCCTACCGGGCTAAAATTCCAGAGGAGCATTCGGTTAATACCAAGCTGAGGGCTCCGATGGAGCTAAAACGTCAAAAGTCTGGCGAGAAAAATCTATTGAAAGGCCCAGACACAACGCTTTAATTCTTTATCCTTTCATCGTTTAAAAATCTCTTGCCAAATCACCAAGACACCCGTTTTTAGGCTATTTTGGAAGTCAATAACACACCTGAAAAAGACGACACTTTTTAAAACCAACTTCACACTCCCCATGAATAAAACCCTACTTCTCCTACTTTTCTTTCTCAGCAGCACGCTGACTTTTGCTCAGACCAAACTCGACACCAAGAAACTTGAAGAAAAACTCAAGGCAATTCAGGAAGCCACCAAGACCGTGGGCTTCTCGGTCGCCATCGTCAAAGGCGACCAGGTGATCTACTCCAAAGGATTTGGCTATCGGGACTTGGAAAACAAACTGGCAGCCGACGAAAACACGCTCTATGCCATCGGCTCCTCTTCGAAGGCTTTCACCGTCGCTTTGCTGGGAATCATGGAGGAGGAAAAAGGGCTGAAATTCACCGACAGCCCCAAGAAATACCTGCCCGAGCTGGAGTTTTACAACGATGAGCTAAACAACCAAGTGACGATCTTGGACATGGTCAGCCACCGCACGGGATTGCCAAGGCATGACATCTCTTGGTATCTTTTTCCTACGGAAAATAAAGACAGCCTCCTCGCCCGGGTCAAGTACCAGGAGCCTTTCACCGGAATCCGGAAACAGTGGTACTACAACAACTTCATGTATCTGGCCCAAGGGCTGATCGCCGAGAAGCTCACCGGCAAAAGCTGGGAGGACAACATCCGCGAGCACTTCTTCAAGCCCCTGCAGATGACGACTTCTAACCTAAGCATCTCCGAACTGCAAGGTCAGCCAAACGCCTCCAAAGGCTATCAACTGAAAGAATGGCAAACCAATGAGGTGATGTCCTACTACAACATCGCCGCCATCAGCCCTGCAGGAAGTATCAACAGCAGCGCAAAGGAAATGGCGAATTGGGTTCGGATCTGGCTGAACGAAGGAAAGCTCGGCGACCAGCAGGTCCTTCCAAAAACCTATGTCGCCAAGGCGGCAAATCCCCTTATGCTCGTCGGCGAAGGCATTGCGGATCCCAAGTTTCCCGACCAGCACCTAAACAGCTACGGCTACGCCTGGTTTACCTCTTCCTACAAGGGCCACTACCGGATGGAGCATGGCGGCAATATCGACGGCTTCTCGGCCAACGTAGCTTTGTTTCCCAGTGACAGCCTGGGTATCGTCGTCCTCAGCAACCAAAATGGCTCGGCACTTCCCACCTTGGTCAGGAATATCATTTCGGACCAACTCCTGGGTCTGACGGAGACCAACTGGGTGAGCCACTATGAGAAGATTGCGGAAAAGGCAAAGGAGCAACAGGCAAAGTCCAAGGCGGATCAAAAATCCAGCACCGTCCCAAACACCAAACCCTCGCATAGCCTGGCCGAATACACCGGGAAATACCAGCATCCCGGCTGCGGCACCTTTAGGATCGAGTTGGAAAACGACTCGCTATGGGCGCAGTTTCCGAGGGAAAAAATGTTCCTGAAGCACACCCACTACGACATCTTTGCACCCTACATAGTGAAAGACGGAAAGGTCGATACCACCGCCAACGCAGGCTTCAACTTCAATTTCCAGACCAATGACCTGGGAGATATCGCCTCGGCCAGTATGAAGATCGAGCCGACTTTGGATCCCATTTCTTTCAAAAGAACTCCGGAGGAAGTAGCCGTCAACCAAGAAACCCTCAGCAGCTACGTGGGCACTTACGTCCTCTCGGGAATGGAATTGAAAGTCTCGATCAAGGAAGAAAAGCTCATGCTCTTCGTTCCCGGCCAACCGGAATACACGCTACTTCCTACCAAGGAAAATGAATTTATAATCAAAGGATTGACCGGCTACAAGACCAGATTTGAAGAAAAAGAAGGCACCTCCACCTTGGTCTTGATCCAGCCCAACGGCACATTCACCGCGACGAAAAAGTAAAGCTAAAATGAAATCGCTGAGCATTGTCGGTTCGGGTATCGTGGGTCTGACCTCTGCCATCGCCCTTCAGGAAGCAGGTTTTCAAGTCAGGCTTATCGCAAAGGAGCGCCTTGACACTACCCTCTCCAGCAAGGTGGGCGCGATCTGGTTTCCCTTTGAAATACAGCCCAAGGAAAAGACAAATGCTTGGGCGACGAGGTCCTACCATCGCTACCTAAGCGAAGTCAGCCCAAGCAGCGGGGTTTCCTTTATTCCCTTTGTCACTGCATACGACTACGAAAGCAACATCGATTGGACAAGGCAAATGCCAGAGGGAAAAGTGAGGAAAGCCACCCTGGACGAATTGCCAAAGGGGATGGAAATGGCCTTCGTTTCCGAAGTTCCGCTTGCCGAACCGCTCCTCTACTTGCCCCATCTCTTTGGACGATTCGTGGCAAATGGCGGCACCTTTGAGCAACGGGAAATCAGGTCTTTGGAGGAACTGGCTTCCTTGGATGAATTGGTAGTCAACTGCACGGGTTTAGGAGCGAGGAAACTCTGCCAGGATGAGGACCTGCATCCGATGCGGGGACAGATTCTTCGCTGCGAAAAACTATCTGTAGCGTCCTTTGCCAATCCTCTCCAAAGAGGCGCGCTGAGCTATGTGATCAACCGAAGCGGAGACTGTGTCATCGGCGGAACGGACTACGAAAACGACTGGAATGAATCCATCGACCCGGCGGACACCGACCTCATCCTTTCCCGGCTGAGAGCGGCCGGGGTCTCCAAAAAACCAAAGATCTTGGATACCATCGTCGGCTTACGCCCGAGAAGAAGCGCAGTGCGGTTTGAATTTGACTCAGCCTATACCAACGTTTTTCACAACTATGGCCACGGAGGAGCTGGATTCACGGTTGCTTGGGGATGCGCGCTAGAGCTGGCGGAGAATTTAAAAACAAAAAAGCGAGCTTGAAAATTACAGGCCATCACTTACCAATCTTTAGACTTCGAAAGAAATCCCCTTGCCCCTTTCCCTCAAAATCCGGTTCCCGGATTAAATTCGAAATCAAAGGGGGAGTTTGCTCTTATTCAACTCACGCATCCAACGGGCCAACTCTTCCGTCCCAACACGATTTGATCATTGAGACTGATCACTGAGACTTCCTATCCAACCTTCTTCGTGTACACGTTTCCAAAGCGATCCTTGGCTTCCACCACCAGATTATCCTTGGACTCAGGCTTGAAGAAAAACATGTGGTCATTGAGCTGTGGCTCCACCCAGCTGCGGCGCGAAGGCAAAGTTGGCCCAGTGTGCAATTCTACGCTCCAAGGATCAAACGCAACTCTTTTCTCGGGAGATCCTTTCTTGATCCCGTTTTCAAACCAGCTGATCTCCCAAGCCGGATCATAGTTCCAGCAGTTGAGCGACATCTGGTCGGGAAAGTCCTTGTGATAGCCAGCCGGATAAACCCGGAACTGCGCGTTGATATCCAAGCCTGTCCCCTTGTATTTCCATCGCAACTCTGAGCCTTTCGCTTCATAGACTGCATAGCCGTTAGGCGTACCATCGTAACAGATCGGACCTGACCACCAAGCGCCACATACCGTTCCATGACAATGTTCATAGACATGGCCGTTGATCATATTGTCGTTAAAGTGGGTGTGTCCAGACAGGAGATGCGCATCGTATCCTTCCAGCATGCGATACAAATGTTCTCGATTACTGACCGTTCCACCGAGCGTATCTCTGTCTGGATATCGAGTCACAGCCCCGGTATAGGTTGGGATGTGAAGGGAGACGACGATAGTTTTGCCTTTTTCGACCAATGCCAAATCCTGCTCCAGCCATGCCATTTGCTCCTCGGGGATATGGCCGATGTACTTGGTGCCGGGCCCGGGATTGCCGAGATAGAACACATCGTCGAGGACAACATAGTGCACTTCTCCCCTATTCCAAGAATAGTAAGTCGGGCCAAAATGACTCTTGAAAGTCCCCGTGGTGGTCGAATCAGATCTCCCGCCAAAGTCCAAGTCATGGTTTCCCATCACCTGAAAGAACGGAGTATCATACATCTGCACGGACTGATTGTATTCTTTGAAAAGCTCCAGTCTGTCATACACCAAATCCCCGCAACCGATCCCAAACAAGTTTGGATCATTGAGGGACGCAATAGTCTTCTGCACGTCTGGAGCGGCAACGGAGAGTAGCTGTCCAGCGTCGTAGTCGTCCTGAATCTGCGTATCTGACAGCAGGAGAAAATGATGGTTTCCATCCGAATTACCTGCCTTTTTCAAGTCGAAGTAGAGATTTTGATCCGCCTTAGTGCCATCTATTTTTTGAAAAAAAGAGGCGGACCCATTCGCTTGTTTCGCGATTTCAAATCCAGCTGGCAAAGACACAAAAACAAAATCCCGGTCATTTCCAGAGATCATTTCAAACTCTCCGCTTGAATTGGTTTGGACAACTACGCGCCCATCAGACACGGCTACCCCCGGCAGTCCTTTTCCAGCGGAAGCCACCCTACCACGAACTCGGATCGGACTGAAAACTGTAGAAAATCCTTTTAGCGGAAGCTCTTTCTGTATCCCCGCCAATACGGCGTCTCCCATGCCAAGCCAACCTACCGAAGTCAGGCCCAGACTTTTGATAAACTCTCTTCTTTTGAACATTGGTGGTTGTTGATTAGCTATTTATAAATACCCGAGTTTCATTTTCAAAGTTGAGAACTGATCTTAAACCAAAAAGGTATTTTATCAAACTTCTCAATTTCTTAATCCATGGAAATGACTTCTGTCTTTTGATATTAAGAAGATTTATTTGGAAATTATAATCCGCTTGCGACCTGAACATCAGGCAAAAGAGTCAGCCCCGTCGCATTTTTACGCAGGAGCTTTAAATCATAAACCTCACATTTTTATCCTAAACCCATGAGCCGAAGATTCTCAGATCTGCACTGCCACAATCACATGCGGGCGCATTTTCACATGCAGGAAAAAGCAAAAAAATTCAAACGAAAAGGTGAATTCAGCCCCTGGACGGTCATCGCCTCCAACTCCAAAAACAAAGAAAAAGGAAAGATGGGCGCCAGCTACAGCCAGATTGACCTGGTCAAGTGCTGGAATGGCAACCTCCGCCTTACCTTCAACTCCCTCTATCCTCTTGAGCGGGAATTTGTCAAAGGCATGGATCCAAAGATCAAGGAAGACAAATGGTATCATTTCGCCGCGAGGGGGATCCTGGGACATTCTGGAATAAAACGGGATCTCCTACAGACGGCGTTTATGCGGATTCCGGACAAAGTGATTGATTATTTCCAGTCTGAAGAATATGATTATTGGGAGGCGCTGAACAGGGAAAAGGACTTCGTCCTGCTCGATTCCGGCAAGCGGATTAAAAAGAATGAAATCCATGTGCCCTCTGCGCTTTTCGGAGATGAAAAAGCGGCTGCAAAACGTGCCGAAAAAGAGCCAAAATCCTATGTGGCAGAAAATGCGTCCTATCGGGTACCCAAAGACCGTTCAGAACTGCTCAAATCCCTGGCAGATGACTCGGAAATCACCATGATCCTCACCATCGAGGGTGCGCATGCCATGGGACGCGAGAGTTGCAAGAGCGTGCAGGATACTTCGGACCGGATCAAATTCATCAAGGAGATGTGGGAAACTCCCGTGTTTTTCATCACTTTTTCCCACCACTTCGACAACCAGCTCTGCGGCCATGCCCACTCCATCCCGGATATGGGAAAGATCCTGATGAAGCAAGGCCAGCATACGAATACGGGCTTTCGACGTAATGGACACCGGATTGTCCGTGAATTTCTTGGACTGAATCTCAAAGGAGAGCGTGACCCGGCGCTGGGATATCGGATCCTCATCGATGTGAAACACATGGCGGCCAAGTCCCGCGTAGACTACTACCAGCTGATCGATGAATGCCTCGAAAGGGGAGACCGGATTCCGGTCATTGCGTCGCACTGTGGCTACTCCGGCGTCGAATCGCTGGCTGAGCATATCCGCTGCGAAAAGGAGGAAAAAGATGACTACTGCGACAAAAAAAGCGGGAGGTTTAATGCCTGGAACATCAACATGTGCGACGAGGACATCGAAATGATCGTCAAAACAAGGGGAATGTTTGGGATTTCGTTTGACCAGAGAATCCTTGGCATCACCAAAAAAGACCTCAATGATCCTGAGAGCAAGCGCAACGGAATCCAACTCATCTGGGAAAATATTGAAGGCATCGTCATCAGCGCCTACGAAAACCCGAAATTAAATGAAGCCCAAAAACCCCAAATCTGGAAATCCCTAACGCTTGGGACGGATTTCGAAGGGCTGATCGATCCAATCAACGCCTATCCAACGGCGTTGGAATACGAGAAATTTGCAGACGATCTGGTGGAAGTGATCGACCAAGCCCGCCAAAACCCAAACGCCAAACATCTCGCCCATATCAACTCCCGTGAAGACGCCGAAAAGCTGGTGGATGACTTCTGCTACAACAACGCGGAAGCTTTTGTGATCGAAAATTATCCGGTGTAGAAGTGTTGTCACTCCGAGCAGAGTCGAAAGGACGCCATAGTTCTAGGAGAAAGAATGAACGAGTCTACAGTAAAGACCAATTGTCCCGAAACAAAAGTAGATTTGATAAAGGACTTGAAAGGCTTCCTGTTCAATCGTCCAATCAACAAAATTTCAAAATCAGTTATGAAAAAGAAAATACTCATCGGAGTGGTAGCTTTCGTCGTTTTGCTCGGAATCGCCTTCTCCTATCTCAATTACCGCAACCGCAATTTAAGTCCTCCCGGAACCGCTGAGCTGACAGTCGGTGGTCTCACCGTTTCTATCGCATATAGCAGACCTTCAGTGCGTGATCGTCTGGTATTCGGCACTGAAGAGCAGGGGGCTTTGCAGCCTTATGGAACGTACTGGCGATTAGGCGCAAATGAATCAACAGAAATGACGGTAAACAAGGATATCTTATTCAACGGACAGCCTGTACCAGCTGGCACGTATAGAATGTATGCTATTCCCGACGTTGATGCATTTGAAATTGTTTTGAATTCAGAACTTGGTCAATGGGGAGCTTTCGAGCCAAACTACAGTTTGGATCTTTTGCGTACAAAAGTGCCCGTTGAGCCTACCAGTGCAATGGTTGAGCTTTATACCATTTCGATGGTTGAGAGGGAAGGCGGCATCCATGTGGTTTTCGAATGGTCAGATGTGAGATTTTCTGTACCGATCGAAGCCCAGTAAAATTTCTGTCAGAATTCCATAGAAGTATTGGTCGGAAGGTCAGTTCTTCATTCTTTCTGCCAAGCATATATTTCCTGACGGGTGGATTTAAGGTCAGCAATTCTTGATTCCACTTAACTCCGACGCCCAATCCTGTACTGCCATCCGCCGTCCAAACTTAAAAAATCCACCACTCCGCCTTCACTCCCATGTAGTAGCCCCAGCGCTCTGCAGCAACAAACTGGAGATAGGGGCTGTAAAGATTTTCGCTGGCGTTTTCATTATACCTTGCCAGACTGAAGACAAAGCGGAGATGAGGGCGTGCCCAAACATTCCGCTCGCCGGAGATAGAAAGCGTCGGCGCTAGGGAAAATTTCCCCATTGCATAGGTCGGCTGCTCTCCATCTTTTCTTTGCGAGTAATTCAACTCTGAAAGCAAGTGAAAATTGTCGCTTATATACCAAGTGCCACGAGTGCCGAGGGTTAAATCTTCTTTTCTGTTGAAAACTTCCTTTTCGAAAAATGTCTCCGCTTTATCGTTGGAAGTGGCGGCTCCCTTGCTGCGATTGTAGATCAAATAGCCATTCAGCGAAAACCGCTCGGAAAGATTCACCAGGATATGATCTACGAACGACCAACTGTAGGCTTTGCTAAAACTCTGATCCACCAAATCCGGAGCGCCAAAAGTCAGCCAAGTACGCGACACGCCGCCATCCCCGCCATTGGCGATGCCCCGCCCGTAGCGTATCGCCAAATCATTGAACGAACCCATCAATAGCCTTGGTAAAATGGTATTGAGCCGGGCACCCAACACATAGCCATTGTCTCCAGGGTAGGCCAAATCGGGCAGGGTATCTGTGGCATCGGGATTTCCCATGCGGTGATACTCGGCTAAGAAAGTAAGCTTTGAACTCTCTGAAATCACTTTATCCTGCTCCAGCACCAAGACCGCCCGCTGACGAAGCGCCAAAGCGGGTGTTCCAGTCTTGATGTTTAAGTAGAAATATGGTGGCACCGTAGACGAGGTATCTGTCGAAGCTACGAAGAGCGTTGCAAAGCGAGTGTTTTTCACCTCCACCCCAAAGCCCTGCCCCGAATGGTCATTGAAGTAAAAATGATCCGCAATGTGGACGTCAGCGCCGCGGTAGAGCCGACTTCCTACCCAGAGATTGACCCGATCCCTCTTGCCGACGCCAGTCACTTCCACATAGAGTTCGGGGATTGCCAGTGTCAGTCCCCCCATGCTGGACGTCGTGCTGTTGCCAAATAGCGACAGACTATTTGACCAGACTGCGAAACGGGTGTTGACCGTCACATTCATGCTGTCGCCTTTCACCAGCGGCGAAAAATCAATTCCCGTGGCGAGCTCCAGATAGTCCTGCTCCTCCATCCTGCCTCCGATGCTACCCATATTGTTAAGGTTCAGTCGTCGCCCAATCGAGCCTTCATTTACAAACGACCAGTCGGCGCCGATCCTGCCGTAGGTGCCGATGTAGAAGTTTTTGTAGGTAGGGCGCTGATAGGCGATCTGGGCTTGGGAAAATGAATTGAGGAATTGAAAAACCAAAAGAAAAAGGCAGGTTGCTAAAAGTCGGTTCATCTTGGGTCGGGGTATGACTAAAAATAATGGATCTACCGAAAATTCTCAGCTAAAAACCCACGATAAGTCCGGTTATATAAAAAAATCTGAGTATAAAAAATGGTGGATTGCATGCTGGAACAGTCTATTCAGACGGTGCAGCAATTTCAATGGTTTGGGTCCAGCTGCGATCTTATTTGCTACCAGAATATTTTGCTCAAATAAAACCTGATCGCTAAACCCCATTAAGCAGCATCCAAGACGTCCCAAACTTGTCACGAAGCATCGCAAAACGATTTGCAAATTAATTCTCTTCCAGCTTCATGAAGGTCTCACCATCGGTGGAAAGCACCTTGTAGACCTCTTCTGCTTTCTGCGGAGTATCCAGTCTGAGTGTAAGATAGGCGCTGCGCATAGGGTCAGCATGAGAAACTCCGCGCCCCTAAGGAGGGTGCCACCTACCTCAATCACTGCATGGATAATGGGTTTCTCCCATTCTTTGGGGAAATTGGGAGATACCTGCGTGGAAGCATCATCATAACAATCTTTCCGCCAAGGTGCTGCTCGTAAAACCGAAATACCTCTTCACAATGTCAGGGGAAGTTGACATAGATGCCAAGTTTCATCGATGGGTCAGTATTCATAAACCATCTGCTGGTTAGCCCGTTTGCTGGGAAATTTCTAAGTAAAGATGATTTCATCCTTAAAAAATCCAAGGGGCAAATTGCTCCAAAATAAAGGCATATCCTGTCAAAAATAACAGAGTGCTACAATTACTCTCACGATTATCTTGCCAAGCATTGCAAAAACCTACTTACCAGCGACTGGGAAGTCAATTACTCCTAAATCCCGAAATGCCTTTTTGGTAATTTCTTTTCTGCAACTACCAAAATCAGACCTATTCATCTTTCTGTCCTGCAAAAGTCTTGTCGCAAAAATGTAAGAACCTTTTTTTGTCTCGAGGTATCCTGTCCACCATCCGGTATTGATATTGTTTGCTCGTGTCCAACCTGTCTTTGCTCTTATAGTATAGTCATCTGTCCGCTCTGTTAGCATTACATCCTTTACAATGGCCATGTTCTGCTCAGAAAAGGGAAGCCTGTCTTCATATAAAGCAAGTAAAAATTCAACCTGATTTTTGGGCGAGATTGCAAAGGCTCCAAAATTCCAAAAATCCGCTTCCTCCTGCGACAAATCAACGTTTCCATACCTGCACTTTGTGAGATACTCTTTGTATTTGTCTTTGCCGATCTTCTTCGCAAGTTCGACAAACACCCAGCCTGCCGATAGCTCAAAAGCTTCCTTTACTGTCATATCATGATAGATATCAGGTCTATATCCGTACTTAACCGTATCCGTGCTCCCGACCCATTTGACCAATTCGTCTTCATCTTGGATTGTCTTCGTTTCGAGTGCAATCAACAAATTGATTATCTTAAATGTCGAAGCGGGCAGCGTTTCAAGTTCAATCCCTACCGTGTCTGATACAATCCACTTTTGCCCTTCAATTTCATAGATAGCGATAGAGCCTTCCACACCACAACTGTCAAAGTAACTTCCAAAGTCGGACCGTAAAATCAGATCAGCTTCAGTCAATGGGGATGATTTTTCGCGTTCGCTTTTGTTAGACGAACATCCATAAATACAGGATAAGAGTACGATAAAAAAGATCGGTTTTTTAGATTTCATTTAGCTAATTGGTTTGTTTGCTCATTTGCAGTCGATGGGGCCTGATAATTTAACATCACGCTCAACTTTCCACAAATCTGCCTAGTGTCAGTTTTTTTTGATGGCTTTGCTTTAGTTGTTTGGTTAAACGGTCGCCTGAGTAAAACAGCGCTTGAATCCTGACTCAATCCCCATAGGCACCTTAGCGGTTTCGTGCAACAGCGTCCCGTATAGCTATCGGGATCATGCTTGGCTTTGCAAGCCGCACGAAAACCTGGTTGTTAGCGGCTGGTGTTCGATTGTAACCCACTTATAATTTCAGCCTCGAATAGCCTAACAAGATTTTAAACATTTGGGTCGTCCATTTTATACCCACCTGTCCATTTGACATTGTCCCATGCTTGAATGAGTCCAATTTCTTAAAAAATTTTGTTTTTAATCATTTCTATCGATTTCGAATCAAATATGTCATTTAACTTTTCGAAAGTCATTAATTCAAACTTTTTCGAACACAAGCCATTCTTTATCAATTCCAAATCTTGAACCATAGAGTCAATTAAAAGCCAGTCTTGTGTATCGAATATTTCTTTCTCAGATTTCTTTCCAGTTCTCGCAAAACCGTCAGTATCTCCATTATATTTTTCAAATATTCTCAATTTTTCATGAGTAATCATGGCTCTTTAGGATTTGGTTTTAAATGCCCTACAACATCCGTACAAGTCCCACTCCCTCACAAATGTCGTGTAGATCCGTTTTGGACGAAGGATTCTTCCCGGCTGTTTCCGTGGTCAAATTAATCATTTCGGAGATTGATTTTGGCAAGGCATCGGAAAAACTTCATTGCTCTACGCTAACAACCCGTCCTTACCCGACTCGGCAGGAAGGGCAACCATTCTTCCGCCTGCCGCTCGGCATATTCCGCCAAAAAATAGGAAAGCGAAGGCTTAAAGGGTTCGGATCGGAGGATGAGTCCTGCCTGCTCGGGGGTTTTGTCGCCCTTGTTCACGTTGCAGCGGTTGCAGGCGGTGATCAGGTTGGTCCAGTTGGTCTTGCCGCCCTTGGACTTGGGCACAATGTGGTCGATGGTCAGATGTCTTTTGCTCCCGCAATATTGGCACTCGCCCTTGTCCCGCCTAAATAGATTGGCTCGATTAAGCAGCACCCCACGAAATGGAATGGACTTGTAATGCGCCAACCGGATCACCGCAGGATATTCAAAGCTGCGGCTGACGGTACGAATGAAGAGTAATTCATAGGTGGTAAGAACGTTGGCTTTTTCCAACAAGCAAAGCACGATAGCCTTGTGCACTGGCACGACAGCTACCGGAGAATGATCCAAATTCAGCACCAAAACCCTTTTTTCCATAACCTATGTGACGATTACCCTTGTGTCCAAAACAACCTGCTCCCCTGTATTGTTTCTCAAAAAATCTTCCCATTCGTCCAGGTCGGAGACCTTCATGCGGTTGTCCAGGCAGAGGATCTCCTCCGAACCCAAAAACAAACCGAAGTGGGATTTTTGTTTTTCCAAGTCCCTGAAAATAAACAAATCACCCGGAAGTGCGGCCTCGGGCTCGACACTTTTGCCGGGAATTTTCCCCGAAATCCAGGAATACCCCGCAATCGCCAGGATCAGCGCAAATCCTTGCTCATCATCCAATCCGAATATGCTTCTGCCTCCCGCCTGAAAAGGCGCATTGAGAAAGCTCAGGCCGATCTCGACCAGCTCCTCACGCTCTGCTTGAACTACGTGGGGACGCGAATTGCCTGTAAAACCGACATGATCCTGCCAGTTGAAGAGCTCGAGTTCGGAAAAGTGGAGACGGCTGCCGGGCAGAAGGTATAGGCTGGATCCGAGGTATTCGATCGCGGCAATGGGACTGGTCACTACCTGGAAGTCGCGGTTGAGAAATTTCTGGTATTCGTCGCCAGTGATCTCTTTGATCAATGTGGCCCAGACCCAGCCGCCCATTCCGGTGTCTTGGTGAAATATCCGAAACCATTGTCGGTCGGAGGTCAGCCCATTGATCTCGTAGCATTCGCCAAAAAGCAGCTGGGTGACTAGCCCGGAGTCAAAAGTAGGCTGGCGGTATACGGGTAGGATTGTCTGGCGACAGATCCCGTAAGCATCAATCAAAGGCCATTCGCTGGAGTTCTCTTTTTGCATCTTTTTCCTTCAGGTCCTGCCGTTTATCGTGTGTTTTCTTACCGCGGGCCAGCGCAATTTCCATCTTTGCCAAGCCCCGGTCATTGATAAATATACGAACCGGAATGATTGCCAGACCTTTTTCGGCCGACTTAGTTTCGAGCTTCTCTAATTCTTTTTTCTTCAAAAGCAGCTTACGATCGCGCACTGCCACGTGATTGTAGCTCGTGGCCATAGTGTAGGGTGCGATGTGCATCTGACGAATGTAAAGTTCCCCCTCCATAAAGATGCAAAAGGCCTCCGTCAGTGAAACCTTGCTCTCACGGATCGACTTGATCTCCGTGCCCGTCAGCACCACACCTGTGACAAAGGTATCGATGAATTCAAACTCAAAGCTTGCTTTCTTATTCTTAATGTTTACGAATTTCTCGAAGCGGCTGGGCTTGGACATATCAGAATTTCATTTTGGCCAGAGGTGTGACATCGAGTCCGACGAATTCACCCTGGAGGTATTTGTAATGTGCCGCCATGGCGATCATGGCGGCATTGTCTGTGCAGTATTCGAATTTTGGCACGTAGAGGTTCCAGCCTTTTCGGCGGGAAAGTTCAGCCAATGCATTTCGCAAGCCAGAGTTGGCCGAGACGCCACCGGCGATGGCGATTTCTGTCACGCCGTATTGTTTCACCGCTTCCTTCAGCTTGATCAGGAGCATCTCGATCAGCGTGGACTGGATGCTGGCGCAAAGGTCAGCCAGGTTTTCCGTGATGAAATCCGGATTGGTCTGGAGTTGAGCTCTGAGAAAATAAAGTACGGCGGTTTTGATTCCCGAGAAAGAATAATTCAAACCTGGCATCCTAGTCACGGGAAATTTGAAAGCTTTTGGATTTCCTTCCTTGGCGTACTTATCTACCAATGGACCTCCCGGATACGGCAATCCGAGCAATTTGGCAGTCTTGTCAAAAGCCTCCCCGACCGCATCATCCTGTGTCTCCCCGACCACTTCCATCTCCAGGTGGCTTTTCACCAATACCAACTGGGTATGTCCACCGCTCACCGTCAGGCAGATGAAGGGGAAAACTGGCTTGGGATCTTCGATAAAATGCGCCAAAATATGAGCCTGCATATGGTTCACATCGATCAGTGGAATCTCCAGCGAGCGCGCAAAAGCCTTCGCAAAACTCACCCCGACAAGCAGAGAACCCATCAGCCCCGGCCCTCGGGTGAACGCCACCGCGGAGAGCTGATCTTTAGAGACCCCGGAACTCAAAATAGCCTCCTGGACGACGGGAATGAGGTTTTCCTGGTGTGCGCGAGACGCCAATTCGGGAACAACACCCCCATATTTTTCGTGAACTGATTGTGTGGCCACAATATTATT
Source organism: Algoriphagus jejuensis (assembly GCF_039523455.1). NCBI lineage: Bacteria > Pseudomonadati > Bacteroidota > Cytophagia > Cytophagales > Cyclobacteriaceae > Algoriphagus > Algoriphagus jejuensis. The sequence goes on from NZ_BAAAFI010000038.1 coordinate 43,279, forward strand.
GAGTACTTTGCCATTAACTATAATGGAGGCAGAAGTCTCGTCACACGAGGATTCGATTGCTAGTATAGAAATATCTTTGGTACCCATTGGAAAAGAACTCGAAAGTTACGGATTTTTTGTACAAAGCTTTCCGAGTACTTCTCTGGATCGTATTCAGCTCCCTACTTTTTCTAATCGGTCTCAGCCTGGCACTGCAAATCACCAGCGTGCAAAACTGGATGGTAGACAAAGTGACCGCCTACCTGAACCAAAACTCAATATTCACCACCGAGATCGGAAAGATCAAGCTTTCCTGGTGGGACGCCCTTGAACTTCAGAATGTCTCGATCCGAGATCACCGGGATAGTCTGATGATTGGCGCGGATTTGCTGTACGCGGATTTTGCGCTGCTCTCCCTGATTCCTCCAGGAGATCCAACGATCGACGAGGTTCGCTTGGAGCGAGCCAAAGTCCGTCTCCTTACTCATGCGGGAGATTCTGTGCTGAACATCAATCTTTGGGTCAAGGAACTGAACGCTCTTTTTGGCACCAAAGACCCCTCTACCACCGCTGCCAAATTTTACATCAGCTCTGTCGAACTGAGGCAAACGGAGTTTTCACTGGTCAACTTTAACATCGAACCGATCATAGAGAGCTTTGATTTCAATCGAATGACTTTCAAAGAAATCAGGGGCAGCGCTTCGGATTTCCGGTTGGAAAATTCAGAACTCGGAATTGACATCAAAGCCCTCTCCGGCATAGAATCCAATTCGGGTTTGAAAATCCAGGAGCTCAAAACCAAAATCACTTTCGCCCCGAAGTACCTCGAACTCGACAAGCTCAACCTCAGAACCGAAAGGAGCCACATCAAGGACTTTATCCGAATGGATGTCACCGGACCGGAAGGATTTCGAGAATTTACGACCCAGGTGCGGCTGCGTGCCCGGATGGAGGAGACCAAGATCAACCTGCAGGATCTGCGGCTATTTGCGCCAACACTGCCGGAATTCGAAGATGAAATCTACCTGAGCGGAGAGGTCTTTGGGCCGGTATCCGATATGAAGTCTGACGAATTTCTGATTCGTCTGGGAGAAAAAACAGCCCTTTTCGGGTCGTTTGAGCTGGATGGATTGCCGGATATCGAAAAAACTTACATCAACCTCTCCCTTAAAAACTCAGTGGTTTCAGCCCGGGATCTGGCGCCATACTTGACTCCAGCGGTGGAAAAGCAGATCAACAAATTCAACCTCGTCCGGATGGATGCGGACTTTACCGGTTTGCTGAGTCGCTTCATCACCAACGGCAAATTTAAAACCAGCATCGGCAACATCGAGGGAAGAGTGAACTTTGACCTTGTCGACGACACTCCTTCGATCGTGTCACGTTTGAAGGTTGATAATCTGGATCTCGGAATACTTGCGGAAAACCGAGAGCTCCTTCAGAAAATAAGCCTGAACGGGCGGGTAAACCTCAAGGGAAATTCCATTGAAGATGCCATCATCGACCTCGATGCAACTATCTCCAAGTTTGGAGTCAAAGGCTACGCCTATTCCAACATTAGCACAGATGCTACCTACGGACTGAATCTTTTTCGCGGAAATCTCGCCATCGAAGACCCCAATCTCAAAGCGCAGGCCAGCGGATATCTCAACCTCGAAAAATCAGTTGACTCCGTTCGGATGGTTGTGCAAGTCGATTCCGTTTTTCTGGATAGCCTAAACTTGGTTCAGGTCCCGACATTCATCAGCGGCAAACTGGACATCGACACCAAAGGAATCAATCTGGACGACATTCAGGGGATTGCTCGATTTACCGATATCAAAGTCGGATATGAAGACCGCTTCCTGGATATTGGTGACTTCTTTTTTCAGTCTCTTTTTGCCGGCGGCACTCGTACACTTTCGGTTAACTCTGACTACTTGGTGGCGGCCGCATCGGGCCAGTTTGATCTCGAGCAAATGCTCAAAGATCTGGATATGCTCGGGAGTCAATACCTTGCCATCCTCCTAAACGAGACCCAGCCCATCGCAGACCTGGCAACAAACTTTTCGGACACCTATAGCCTAGATCTAAATGTGCGACTGCAAAATGTCAATCCTTTAATCCAACTTCTCAAACCGGACATTTCCATCTCTAAAAACACCATTCTGGAGGGGGCCTTTTATCAGACTCCAGAGAATACCGTATTCAACTTTTTCACCAGCATTGACACGCTGACCTATCGGGGCAATTCGGCCTACGGCACCAATATTGACTTCAACACCTCCAAGATCATCAACAGTGGGGATATTTTGGCGTCCTTCTACATCTATTCCAAAGAGCAACAGATTGGACAATCGATAGGATTTACCAACCTGGGATTCGAAGCGATATGGGACCAAAGCAACCTTGACCTGCAGCTAAGTCTGGATCAGGATTCCAGCTTTAGCCAGGCCAGGATAGATGCGGAAGCCACCTTTTCAGCCTCCGGTACCCAAATCCACTTTAAACCATCTGTTCTGCGGGTGTTGAAAAAAGACTGGGACTTTGAACCAGAAAACCAAATCCTGATCTCCCAAGGCGACATCACATTCACAAAGTTGAGTATCCTCCATGAACAACAACTACTCGGCTTGGAAGGCACCATTAGCCAAAATCCGGATGAAATACTCGACCTGTTTTTCCGTGACGTCGGCATAGATTTCCTAAATACGATCACGGCGCATGAATTCCTTGGCCGAGCCAACGGCTCGTTTCGCCTCACTGACTTACGCGGCCAGCCGGCTATCGAGGGTCAATTGACGATCGACGGCACCGAGATCAACCAGTTTCCCATCGGAAATATCTCTGGATCTGCCAATCTTCAGGACAATGACCTGATCTTAAATCTGGAAAATGAAATCAATGGTCAAAAGAAGATAGACATCGAAGGAACCATCGAGCTCGCCTATCAAAATATCGACCTAGAGGCACGGATGACGGAAGCCAACCTGGTTATCTTTGAGCCGTTTCTCTCCAAATACATTACCAATCTGGACGGAACGATCAGCGGAAATCTTCAGGTAAGAGGCACCGTGAATGTCCCGGAAGTCTTGGGAAGCGGTCGAATCGAAGGGGGCAAGGTTCATATCAACTACCTCAACACCAACTATCAGGTCGACGGAAGTATCCTATTTCAACCTACGCAAGTCAGCTTTCGGGATTTGATGTTCCAAGACATCAACGGCAACAGGGCGACCTTCACCGGTGGACTCAATCACACCGGGTTTCAAAACATCTTCTTGGATATCAACTCTAACCTGAGCAACTTCCAAGTGTTGAACACCACCTCCAAGGATAACGAGACCTTCTACGGAACGGCCTTTGCCAGCGGCACCTTGGCAATCAAAGGCAGTACCACCAATCTGGACATCAATGCCAGAGCCACCACTCAGCCCAACACCCGAATCTACATCCCGCTCACGAGCAGCAATACCCAATACCAGGAGGATTTCATTCAGATCATCAACATCCAAGATACCGTCCGAATTAAGCAACTCGCCGAGGACATCAACCGCCTTGACATCCAAAATGTGCGGATGAACTTCATACTAGACGTCACACCGGATGCTTTTGCCCAGATCATCATCGATCCAAAAACCGAAGAAAGCCTGGAGGCAAGGGGACGCGGAGTCCTTACCATGAATATCGATACCCAGGGGAATTTTAACCTGGCCGGCAACTACGAAATCACCCAAGGGCAGTACAATTTTTCGCTGTACAATGTCGTAAAGCGGGAATTTGCAATTGACCCGGGAGGCAGAATTACCTGGTTTGGAGATCCATATCAGGGCGTGATGAACCTGAAGGCGGTCTATGAAGAAAATATCTCTCTTCAACCCCTGCTCAATTCGTCCTCCGCTGCTGACAACAGCCAAATGCGTCGGAGATATCCGCTCAAAGTACTGATGGATCTCCAGGGCGAACTTCTCTCGCCTGATATCAAGTTCAGCTTTGACTTCTCCGAATTCCCCTCCAGCGGGGACGTACAGACGACCATCTCCGCGTTCCAAAGCCGAGTAGCAGCCGACGAACAGGAGATGAACCGGCAGGTGTTTTCGGTGATCATGACTCGCAACTTCTCTCCCGAAGGACAGTTTTCAGGTGTTTCTACGATTTCCTCCAGTTTGGGAAATCTTCTTTCTTCCCAGCTAAACAGCTTCCTGGGACAAATGGACAAAAATCTCGAGGTGAATATCGATCTGGCTTCGTTGGATGAAAACACACTAGAAAACTTCCAGCTAAGCGTCGCCTACACTTTCCTCGACGGAAGATTACGCGTGTCCCGAGACGGGGGATTTACCGACAATCAAGGCAACACCAGCGCCGCGTCTATCATCGGGGATTGGCAGGCAGAATACATGCTGACCGAGGACGGCGTCTACCGGCTGAGGATCTTCAACCGAAACAACTACAACACCTTTACTTCGCTTTCGCTGACGCAAAATGTATTGACGTACGGCGCATCTGTCAGCCAAAACGTCTCCTTCAACTCCTTTTCCGAGCTTTTCCAGAAAATCACACGAAAGAAAAACAGAGAACTCCAAGTCACTGATACGGACGATTTTCTCAGGCAAGAATATCAGCGAAATGAAGAATGGAAGCCCTTGGATCTCGACAGCATCCCTCCTCGAAAATCCCCTCCGATCCCGGATCTTGACAATTTTATCCTGCGAAAGGAAGATAACTAAGCTGATTTGCCACCCTTTTTGGAGAAGGTTTAAAATGGTAGTAGCCCACCAACGTGAGTCCCTTGTCAGCGAGTTATCCCTGCAATTTGAGCCTTAAAAATGTTTAGGCTTTCAAAACAATTGCCAAGAAAAAGTGCTTTTAACCTATAAAACTTTATGGAAAAAATTACACTGTTTTGGTTTCGGAGAGACCTTAGATTAGAGGACAACACGGGACTGCAGCGAGCATTGCAGGAAGAAAAAAACGTGCTTCCCCTCTTTATCTTCGATCGTAATATCTTGGAGCGACTGGAGGAAAAAGCCGACGCGAGAGTTGAATTCATTCATGCTCAACTAACCGAAATCAAGGCTCAGCTGGAAAAGAAAGGAAGTTCTCTGCTGGTACGATATGGCACGCCGGAGGAGATTTTTTCGAAACTCTCAACTGAATTTTCTATCAGTGCGGTATATACCAATCGGGACTATGAACCCTATGCGAAGGAGCGAGACGAAAAAATCGAAGCGCTTTTGGAAGAAAAGAAAGTCCGTTTCCTCAGTTTTAAAGATCAACTCATCTTCGAGCCCGGTGAAATTCTTAACGGATCCGGGGAGTTCTACAAGGTGTTTACCCCGTTTTCAAAAGCCTGGCTATCAAAATTCAACCAGACTGACATCCAAAACCCCGGCCAGCCAAACTGGAAAAATCTAAAAGGCTTAACGCCATTTCCAATGATTTCACTAGGGGAAATGGGTTTTGAAAAAACGTCTATTTGTATCCCTCCCAAAATAACTGATGAAGACCTTATTAGACATTATGATCAAAACCGGGATTTCCCCGCGAAAAACGGAACTTCCCGACTTGGAATTCACTTGCGTTTTGGTACCATTTCTATCCGGAAATTAGCAGGGATCGCTGCCAAGCTAAATGACGTCTTTTTGAAGGAATTGATCTGGCGGGAGTTTTATATGATGATCTTGGCATTCAACCCGCAAGTCGTCGACCGAGCATTCAAACCTGAGTATGACCGGATTCCCTGGAGGCAGGATTTGGGCGATTTTCATGCCTGGTGTGCGGGAAAAACCGGATTCCCCATCGTGGATGCCGGGATGCGGGAGCTTAACGAAACGGGCTACATGCACAACCGGGTAAGAATGATCACCGCTTCCTTTTTGACCAAATTACTTCTGATCGACTGGAGATGGGGCGAGGCCTATTTTGCCAAGCAGCTTTTGGACTTTGATCTCTCGGCAAACAACGGCAGCTGGCAATGGGCCGCCGGCACAGGTACCGACTCCCAGCCCTACTTTCGCATCTTCAATCCTGAGTCCCAAACCTCAAAATTTGATCCGGACCTAGAGTACATCAAGCATTGGATTCCTGAATTAGAAACAAAAAAATACCCAAAACCCATCGTAGCGTATAAATTTGCAAGACAAAGAGCATTGGAAACCTATAAAATAGCCCTGGAAAAATGAATATCGGAGACAGAGTAAGACTACTCCATGGACGAGAAGAAGGAATTGTGAGAAAAGTCTCCTCGGGTGGACGCCTGTCGGTAGAGATCGAGGACGGGTTCATCATACCTGCCATGAAGTCTGAGGTTGTTCTAATCGCGGAAGCTGAAAAAAGCTACTTCGGTGAAAATGCCGGAGAAACAAAGGAACCGGAAACAGCGAAGCCGATCTCTGCCCCAAAAGATCAGGGATTATACCTCGCCTTTCTGCCGATCAACGACCAAAGCCTGAGCCTTTACCTGATCAACGACACCCATCAAGCCTATCTTGTCCACGCATCAGAAGTTCATGGCGGAAATCAACGCACGCTCTTCGCGGGCACTTTGAGCTCAGGCGAAAGCAAAAAATTTGATGACCGTCTAATGAAGGAAATGGATGAGTGGCCGGCATTTCTCCTGCGTTTTATCCCGATTCAAATCAAACTGGAAAAAGCCATCCTTCCCTTTGAGCGCCAACTTAAGATGAAGGCTACACAATTTTTCAAGCATCTAAGCAAAGCTCCGCGACTTGGCAAAGACGTCTATCTCTTTGCCATGGAACAGACTACTAAGGAATTGGATATCCGGAGTCTCAATGCGGAGCTCACCAAAATCACCCCTAAACCGGAGTCGATCAAAGTGACCAAACCTCCCCACTCCATCGACCTTCACATTGAACAGCTTCACCCCAATCCTCAGTCTCTGAGCAATTCCGAGAAGATGCGAATCCAACTGGAGTCCTTTGAATCTAACCTTAACCAAGCAATCGCCTCGGGCATGGATGAGATTACTTTTATACATGGCATGGGCAATGGCGTCCTCAGAAAAGAAATACATAAGCGCCTAAGTCAAATCCAAAATATTAAGTACTTTCAAGACACTCAGAAAGACCAATGGGGCTATGGTGCCACCTTGGTAAGAATTTCCTAATCCATGCACTCGAAGACGTCTCCGGTTTACCAGATTTTTGAGCAGCAACACCATGACGCCAAATCCTTGTTTTTGGTGCTTGGAAAACAGATAAAGTCCAAAAAGGCTATTGAGCTACTCAGCAAGCTGGAGTTTTTGGAACTGTATACCGACCTGATGGGAAAGATCCATTTCGAAGACAGCAGCAAAGGATCTGACCTTTTTTTCCCATTGAAGCCACTCCGAAGAGCCCTTCGCAAAACCCATCACCTCAAGCTCGTGGAGCGAAATCTCAAAACAAGGGAGTTGGAAGTCAATCAGACGTATGGCAGCTTTCGGGTTTACTTGCTGGCGCAAAAAAAAGAAATCCAAAAAGAAGCTTTTGACCTAGTCGTAGGAAGTTCGCTTAAAACTTGGGAGGACTTCCAGATCAAAGCTCAGCAATCTAGCCGGGGCATCAAGCCCTTGGTGATCAACACGGCCATCAATCAACTTGTGCAGGAGGAGCTGGGATTCCTCCACCACGACCTCAAAATTCCAATTGCTAGCCAAGGATTTAGGGATTTGTTTGAGAGCCTTCGGAAAATAATTATGTTGGAAAACCTGCTGGTTAGTCTAGGCTTCAATCCGATTTTTGTCTCTTCGATCCACGAAGAAATCGGCCAACTCAAGGAAAACCTGAAGCCGTGGTACTCAAATCATCTGGCTTTTCAGACACTCACCGGCTTCCTGGCAGAGAAGACTCACATCTCCAAAAAATATATGGAATGGATCAAAGAGTTGAAAGAGGAAAAGAAAAGCCTGTCCTCCGAGATCGAAAGACAGGCCTTTGAGCTACTTAAAAAAGTATTGGTTTAGCTCAGATGTTGGCCAAAGCCCTTGCCAAATCATTTTTCAAATCCTCTGCGTCCTCCACGCCTACGCTCAGACGGATCAGCGAATCCACCAAGCCTACTTTTTCTCTCTCCTCCCGGGGAATCGAGGCATGGGTCATTGAGGCGGGGTGGCCACAGAGGGACTCTACGCCGCCGAGTGATTCGGCAAGCGCAAACAGTTGAAAACTCTCCATTACTTTCTTTGCGTCAGCCAGTCTATTTCCTTTTAACGTAAAGGAAATCATTCCCCCAAAATCTCGCATTTGCGCCGTGGCGACGTCGTGATTGGGATGATCTTCGAAACCCGGCCAATAAACTTTTTCTACCTTGGGGTGCATGCGCAGGTAGGCAGCAATGGTTTTGCCGTTTTGGCAATGCCGCTCCATACGGAGATGCAGTGTCTTGATGCCTCTCAACACCAAAAAGCAATCCTGGGGCCCAGGCGTCGCACCGCAGGCATTTTGTAAAAAAGCCAATTTGGAATGCAGTTCATCATCCTCGACCACCAACGCGCCCATCACCACATCGGAGTGACCTCCGAGGTACTTGGTCACCGAGTGCATGACGATATCAGCGCCGAGATCCAGTGGATTTTGGAGATAAGGTGATGCAAAGGTATTGTCAACCGCGAGAAGCAATCCGTGTTTTTTCGAAAATGCTGCCATCGCTTTCAGGTCAATGATATTCATCATCGGATTGGTCGGAGTCTCCACCCACACCATCTTGGTATTGGCATTGACATAGGGCTCTAGCGTCGCCGGATCTGCCATGGAGACAAAGTGAAACTTGATGCCATATCGCTCGAATACCTTGGTGAAGAGCCTATAAGTGCCGCCATATAGATCGCTGGTGGAGATGATCTCGTCACCGGGATTGAAGAGCTTGACCACCGCGTCGATTGCACCGAGACCAGAGGAAAAGCAAAGCCCATGTTTTCCATTCTCGAGGGCAGCGAGGCTGTTTTGCAATGCCGTCCGGGTAGGGTTGTGTGTACGGCTGTATTCGTAGCCCAAATGATCTCCCGGAGACTTCTGCACATACGTCGAGGTCTGGAAAATCGGAGTCATGATCGCACCGGTAGACGAATCGGGACTTACTCCGGCGTGGATGGCTTTGGTACCAAATTTCATAAAAACTAGTTGAAGTTAAATTCTTTAGGAAGGAACGGCCAGATGAATCGGATTGCTTAAGGGATAAATCCGAATAGGAATGCTAAACTTGCCTGAATAACGCAATACACCGAGCAATAGTCCTCCAAATATGACAAAAAAGGTCAGTATTTTCAAGACATTGGGGGACTACTTCCGCCTTCATCCTGGGGCGACAATAGGTTGGATCTGGGTGACAATAATGCCCGGAATCGGCAGCTTGACCTTACTTTCCGCCACCGATACATTGAGTGATTTCCAGATAGACCACCTTGCCGATCACCTGGTGTTTGCGCTGGTACTGGCGATCTTACTTGGACTTGCACTCCTGCCGACAACTCTCTGCGCACTCGCGACGGGATACTACCTCGGATGGCTGGGATTTCCGGGTTTGTTCTTCGGATACCTGCTTGCCAACGTGGTCGGATATACCTTGGGAAAAGCACTCAATACCGATTTTCTAGCACTCTTATACCAAAGAAAACCGGAGCTCCAACAGCAAATGGAAAACAAAATCCAAAGCCCACTCAGCCTCATTTTCTTTATAAGAATCAGTCCCGTGATCCCCTTTGCGATCTCCAACTTTCTCTTTGCTTCGCTAAAAATCGATTTAAAGAAAGTTCTTCTTTACGGTATCCCCGGAATGCTTCCCAGAACGTTGATCGCCTTTGGCACCGGCCTGCTGGCAAGCTCACTGCTGGATGCAAAAAAAGCCATGAACGACCCATGGCAATGGGCGATCCTGGCTTTCCTTTTTTTGTTGAGCTTCTGGGGACTCTATCGAAACTGGAAGAGTTCTAAATCCTAGCGGAGCAAATACATCCTGCCATATCCTTTAGTAAATCCTCGGTCTCCGGCAGTTGGTCGATGCTCCATAAACTGACCATTTTTCCTTACCAGCACGCGATAGATATACACCCCGTTCGCCAGTTGGTCTCCAAATTCATCCCGCCCATCCCAGGCATACTCGGTGATGTTGTTCCCGATTCGGATCGATCCCAATTCATTTTGGAGAATTTCACGGACTACTTTGCCTGTCACGGTCATGATTTGGATCTTGATCTCATCGGGAATCTCCGACCCAGTTAATGTAAACACAAAACGAACCGAGGAACTGAAGGGATTGGGATAAGGATAGAAATTGCTGATCTGGGATTCATTGACCACCTCGAAGGTAATCTCATAAGGCTGCGGCGAGTCTTCGTTGGCGATGCGCAGTGTATATAAACCGTCTTCCAACGGGCCAGGGACAAAGGAAACCCGAAAGCTCTCATCCTCGGAAGCGGGTGTCCAAGTCAAGTTTGGATTGGAAAAGCTGACGCGGTTAAACTGGCAGCCTTCGCAGTTTTTCTTCACGAAAATCTCCATGCCGAGCGTATCAGTCTTGTGGACGAGCGTCTGGTCATTTTTGAGCAAAGCAGTTACCATCACAGTGGGGGATACCAGATCCCCGTCCATAATGTAGATCCCGTCAAAATTAACATCCAACAGCGAATACGAACTGTCTCCCTCGACCTCAAAGGCCACTCCCATATCGATGAGGTTGTTGCGATAGGTTTGCTCGCGCTGTATTCTTGGATTTGCAAAAACTTCCAATTCCGTCTGCCCGGCCCGGCCAGCACTGTTAAATTCCACAGAAAACTCCGCCTGTTCTCCTGCTTTAACCGCCTTGATTTTTTTGCTGAAAAGTTCCGCCTTATTCGTGTTCAGGTTGGTCATTTTATAATCCACCTGGATCGAGTCCAGAAAATTATAGATCGAAGCATTTTTAAAGATGAAGTCGATTTTTGAGCTCTGTCCTTCTACCATTCGGATTCGATCACCCGGAGTTTTCTCCAAAAGCACGCCCTCCGGCACTCCTTCAAAATTTACCTGCCATCTGTCCAACTGAGCGGGTTGGGTAGAGTTGGGATCGTCCATCGCATATCTAAGTCTTAGGTAGGGATAACTGGCCGGGCTGATACTGGAAAGGTCTAGCTCCAGATCCAATATATCAGCGATCAGGACTTCCTCCTCGCCATTTTCTTTCACTCCCAGGACGTCAAAACTGGAAAATTCTTCCTCATTGATCCAGTTTCGCGCATTTACATTTTGGAAAAAACGTTCCCATGCTGATGCAGGGCCTATTTTGGGAGTCAGGATCATCCCGTTGGTGAAATACCCCTGCACTTCCGATTCAAAGCTGAGCGTCTGTTGATTTTCAGGCACTTCGAAATTTGGATTGCCGATGATCTCGATCGATTCCCCGGCTCTCATTCCTTTCCGACCGTAGAGGATGTAGGGATCACCGGTTTTCAAAGCACGGAGCGTCGCCTCATTTGCACCTAATTCTTTGAAATTCTGGTACGCACGATCAGGCCAAGCATCAAAAGTGACGCTGCCCACCGTGAACACGACCACATAGTCGCCGGGCTTAACCCCATTCACGTACTCCTGCAGCATGGTATTTCCGGGCGTGGTGATCCATTCGTTTTGGATACTTTGGATCATCTGAGGTACGCGACCACATGCTCTGGAGTCCAGAATATCGAAGCCAGGAACCGGCACGGGTAAATAAGGCAGGAGCGTCTTTTGGTCGATCGCTACCAAGCCAAGCGATCCATTGGGACACAATCGGCTGTTGGCATTGTTGACATTGTCTATGATCTGGGGGACTTGGTCATAGTAAAACTGCGTGTTTCTGAAATTGAGCGTATCCACCGCCGCTCCTACGGTGAAGACTTCGAAGCCTTTCTCTTGTTGGATATATTGCCAAGATGTTCTGGCCTTGTCCAGCTCGAGGTTTTCGAGTCCACTTTGATCCAGCTGGTCGTTTTCCCGTTGAGTCCATCCATTTCCAGAGTTGGGTAGATAGGAAAAGCTGGAATTAGTCCAGGAGTCTGTCTCACCGGCCTTCGGTTCCTCATACCGGGATCGCCAGTAGTAGGTCGTGGAGTCATTGCCAGCGGAAAGGCTCACCGGCCACTCCACCAATCCCGACGTGGTCGATCTCAGTTCCTTTCTAAACGATGAATTGAAGGTGATCGTGGTATCCATCTGGACAACGAGCGTTCTGTTTTCAGTGAGCTTTCCTGGCGCCTGAGTGACCAACTTTATATCTTTTTGGCCAACAATCCCAAAATCAACCGGGTACAGGTTGATGGTGCCGCTCAGCGGGACAAAAGCTGTGTAAGTGACGGTGTTGTTGGCGTAAGTCAATTCGGGGACAGTCCGGTCGGTATTTACAGAAATCGTAAACTGATTTTCGCCAGCCGCATCGAGCAGTAAATTCGGCACTGAAAACACCAACGTATCCAACCTCATTATCGCTGGGATTTTCACCGGCTCAAAATTGACCAGCGTGCCATCGGGAAGTTTGCGGCTAATCTTAAAATCCAGTGAATCAGCATCTGTCCTGCCCAGGTTACGGACGACAAAGGAGAGTTTCAGACTGTCGGAAATCGACGATAGCGGCGAATCGTCAAAAGTACCTAAGTCCACTTCCTCCACTTTCACCGCATAATCGGCCATGCTTGCCGGAAAAATCCTGACTCCGGGATCGCCGAGCATGACCATCTGCTCCATGTGCGAATAATTCAGCGGGCTAGTTCCGTAAAAGTCCACAAACTGCCCCTCCGACTTCATCTTCACCTCACCGATAGTTCCGTGGATGGTCGAACTGTCGGCAAATGCCCATTTATAAAACAGATCCGAATATCGGTTGAGGAAAACATCCACCCCGATCGCTGTATTGGCCAACACTGAGATCGCTCCTTTTTCAGGAGTAATAACCCAATCTTCTCCTTGGGTATAGACCGTAGAGAATGCACTGCCATAATCACACCCATTGAACAGCATAATGGGATATTTTCCTTTGTTTGCGTAGCCCAATGAAGGATCGGAGGCAAAACCAATCTCAATATCTATTACTGTCGGAGAGCCGTGCCCAAAGAACGTCAACATGGATCGCCCCTCGTTTAGGTCTCCTGAAATGTCGATCACCTCGACTACCGAGTTGGAGCGTTTGCGATAGGTAGTCACATTTCCACCCAGAAACGGCCCTTCGGCCGTAGCCTTATACCTGTTCATAAATCCGAAATAGCGCTCCAGCTCAAACTCAGACACACCACCACTTAAATGCACCAATTCCTTTTGCCAGGCTTCAGTCACCCCGACGAGGTCTTTTTCGATAGCCTTGTCCAGATAGCCCGCAAGTTGCTCAGAAGTCTTTGCGGGAATTCTTCCAATAGCAATGGCGGGGTTATTCGGTTTTTGTGGATCCAGATTTAGGGTGTAGACGTTGTCGGAAAAAGGATATCCTCCGACAGGCACCAGATCCTGAAACAGGAAAGCCTGAGGCGCTTTTCGGTAAAAAACATTCTGATTGTTGAGCCTTGCCTGAGAATAGACGGCGAGCGATCTGGCCGCCAATAAAATATGCGTAGGCTTGTGAACCGGATAGTAGGCTTTTAGAAACTCATACAAGGCTACCGGAGATCTCTCTCCATAGGAAAATTGGTCGTAAAGCTCCTCCATCCTCACTGTCAGCGTATCAAATCCACCTCCCAGAGCTGAGGCTCGGTGTTCGGCGTATTTCTTGAGCGGATTGGGATAGTTGGAGCTCGGCTTCTCCAGTTCGCGATGCCCTACCAAGATGTAGTTGGAGGGCTGAGCTAGGTAATTGCGAAATTTCACCGCCTGCATCGCTCCCACTTCCATCGCCGATTGCTCTGGCTGAATCCATATTTTACTTTCGTTTCCGGAGACTGCGCCAGTAAAGCTTGCTGAAGTCCCCGTTTTAGAAACCACCACTCTTTGAGCTGAATACAAGTCGGAAATCTCTACCGCTACATAGTTTTGCTGTAGTTGATTCAGGACTACTTGTTGATTTCCTGCCGGAAAGTTCATCAGCTGTCCGGTAAAATCCCCCGCCATCACTGGCTTGGAATATGTGATTTTTGCGTAAGCGATGGACATATTATCCACCGACTCGGTACCCTGAGGTAAGACTTTGACAAAGAGCGTGCCGTTGGCATTGAAATCTGACATCTGTAAATCCAATGTGAGCTGGGGATATTCATAGCCGTTAAAACCTACCTGTGTCAGCGTGCGCTGTGTGCCAGTCGCGGGTCCCACGCTGATCGCTGCCAGGTGCGGATTTGCAGAGCGTCCAACCAGCCCGATCTCAAGTTGAGCCGAGCCCGTGTTGAGGACAGCACCTAAATTGGAAAAAGTCAAGTCTCGAGCTACTCCTTTGGTGATTTGGGTACCCATCCATCCCTGCCCTTGGTCATATGCAGAAAGCCTGAAACCCAAGGCATAGGAAATGCCCAAAGAATATTGGTCGGAAAGCACTTGAAATTGTTCGGTTTGGAAGCTAGTGGCTTGGGGCAAATTGGGAGCCGGAGCATCCCGTTGCGCCATGCGCTTGCCGGGAGTACCCGGCGTCACGGTGAGGAAAAAGGCCGTGGTATCCGAGTGAGTATTGTAATACGGATTGGGGACGGTGGTAAACTTGCTGTAAAGTTTCTTGTCCAATTCGGCATCGTTTCGGATTCCGTAGAAATCGATGAAGTCTTGAGGGTCAACTTTTCCATCGCTTTCGCCCTCCACATGGATCGCTACTTCCTGTCCCCGGTGAAAGACTCGGATCATTCTCGGGTCCAAGTTTGCCACATTGATACCGGAGGCTTGAAGCGTCGCCGCAGAGACCCGATAGATCCCGTCCTGAGCGGTCGGTATTTTGTAGTAGGTCAGTGAGTAATCGTACCAAACGGGAATTTGGGCCGAGACTGTACAGGTCACAAAAGCCGCCAGCAAAAAACTCAAGAGGTACTTTTTCAGACTCATTAATCCCAGGAATTAAATTTTCTAAAATCTGAGGCCAGTTTTTCCAGACTCACTTTCACGCTGAAGATGTGCGAATATGGGCTCTCTGACACATCTCCCAGATCAGACAGTGCATAGTCTATCTGAAAACGCTCACTCAGTATGACGCCCAATCCTGCTGACGGCGTAAAATTCAACGTCTCTGCTCCCTGGAAATCTTTGATGTACTGAAAATTGCTCACTCCTCCACGGACAAAGGCGATCTTTCTGAAACCTAACTCCAAGCCAAACTTGGGATCGATGCTAAACGTCGAGGTGGAAACGAGGGTGTTTCTGGCCCCGTCAAAAGTTGTCTCCAAGTCTAAAACCGTCAACAGATCAAACTGTCCCCCAATCTTCCAATTGTAAGCAATACTGGCTATGGCTTTGGGCAGCGTGATCTCGACCGTATTCAGTGGCACCTCATTGTTGGTCTGTGAGTATATGTCCCGGACCAGGTCTGCATCATGCGTCCAGGCGTTGTAGGTGGTGGTGATATCTCGGACCATCAGGCCCAGCGTCATGCGTTTGTGCAGATAGATACCGCCTACGTCCAGTCCAAAACCCCAAGCCTGGGCAAACTTGCCTACGTTGCGGTGGATGATCTTCGCGTTGGCTCCGACTTTGATTTTCTCTGAAAAGTCTCTCGCAAAACTCAAAAGCAAAGCATAGTCGGCCGCATTGAAAAACTGGACGTTGTTGTAATTGATCGCGCCATTGGCATCGTATAGAAATCGCGTATCGGGAATATCGTCCACGCCAAAGCGAATAAGGGAGGCTGCGATTTGATTCTGGTTTCCCAAGGTCGTACTGAAGCCGAGGTAGTCGTATTGGGCGATTCCGGCAAAATATTCTGCGTGCATAAGTGAAAACTCATACTCATGCTGGATCGCAGTAAGTGCTGCGGGATTCCAATAGGCTGCTGTCACGTCACGCACTGCGCCGACCTGAGCACTGCCCATCGCCAGGGCTTTTGCTCCTACTCCTATGCTCAAAAATTCATTGGAATACTTGGGCGTAAGGTCTTGTGAAAAACCCTTACCAATGAAAATCCCCTGGAAAAGGCAAAGGAAAAAAACACTTAGGAATCTGTTTTGGCTCATTTTGACGCCAAAATAATTCAAATTCAAAAACCCCTAACAAACCAAGCTCCTTTTAATTGAACTAAGGGAGCTCGACTGTACAGGTTCGGACACTTTTATGTCACAAAGTTGAACATCTATTAAAGCAGCAGTACAACCTGTCACAGAGTTTTAGAAAAAAATCCACTTTTCTCATTTTACAAAAAGCTCGCTGAACGGCTTCAAAGCAATCTTTTGGCGAACTGTTGTTTCCCGAGTGGGTAGTTTCTGCAAGGAATTAGGTTATACAAGGTAGCTTGGAAAAGATTGGTATCATTTTTCTCTTAAACCCATCAAGTGAAAAGAAAAAAACGCTCCTCAAGGAGACTAAATCACCCCCATATGAACGTCGCCAACACACAGATTCAGATGCGCAAAGGACTCTTGGAGTTTTGCGTGCTGCACATCATCTCCCGGGGCGAGGTCTATACTTCAGATCTGATCGATGAGCTGACCTTGGCTCAGATGATTGTGGTCGAAGGCACCCTCTATCCCCTGCTCAATCGGCTCAAATCTGCCGAACTCGTCACTTATCGTTGGGTAGAATCCGAAGCCGGCCCGCCTCGCAAGTACTATTCGATCACTGAGGAAGGAAAAAACTTTCTCCTTACGCTGTCAGACACCTGGGCTTCCCTGGTCAATTCTACCCAAGAAATCACCTCCAAGAATTGATCCCGAAGCGACCTTAACTTAGACTAACCATGAAAAAGACGATAAGCATAAACATCAGCGGCATTCTCTTCCACATCGAAGAGGACGGCTACGATACGCTAAGAAAATATCTAGACGCCATTAACCGGCACTTTTCCAGCTACAAGGAAAACCATGAGATTCTCTCCGACATCGAAAATCGGATTGCTGAGATCTTTCTGAGCAATCTCAAAAACAACAAACAGGTAATCACCGCAGAGAATGTAGACAAGCTCATCGAGAAGATGGGAACAATAGCCGACTTCTCTGCCGTGGATGAAGAAAAAGAAGAAGACCTCCGAGAGGAAATCGGCACAAACCCCGAAGACTTCTATAAATATGTTGCCCCTCCGGGCAGCGAATCCGGTGGCTACAAGAAACTGAAGCGCCTGGAAAACAAAAAAATCCTTGGAGGAGTCTGCGCCGGCATCGCCAACTATTTCTCCATCGACCCCTTATGGACGCGTCTGATCGCCATCTTACTTCTCTTCAGCGGCAACCTCAGCATACACCGATTCGGATTTTTCGACATCTTCCCGGCTGACATTTTCCGCATCAACGTTAGCTTTGGCTTCTTCGCCATCGTAGCCTACATCGTCCTCTGGATCATCCTGCCGGTATCCTATGAGATGATGGAAGACACCAAGATCAAGAAGCTCTTCAGAAATCCCGATGACAAAGTCCTCGGTGGTGTCTCCAGCGGACTTGGAGCATACTTTGGAGTTGAAGTCGTTTATGTCCGGTTGGCTTTTGTGCTACTCGCTTTCGCCGGCGGATCGGGCATCCTGATCTACCTCATCCTATGGATCATCACCCCGGTAGCCAGCTCTATTACCGAACGAATCAAGATGAAAGGCGGAGAAATCACGCTCGATAGCATCGATTCCACCATCAAGGAAAGTATCAATCCCATCCCACAGGCCCCTGAGTCACAAACCAGAAAGGTGCTGATGGCTCCCTTCCGTATCCTCGGAAAAGTAATAGACGCGATTGGTTCGGCACTCGGTCCCCTGGGCAAATTCATCGCCAATATCATCCGTGTGATCTTCGGATTAATCATCTTCTTCATCGGACTAAGTTTGACGATTGCACCTTTGGTCGCCTTGGCCGCATATTTTGGCGTGTCGGATGCGGATTACAGATTGTTGATGGACAATTTTCCTGTGGAGCTGTTCACCGACATGGTTCCGATCTGGCTGGTCGTATCGAGCATCGGATTGGTGATCATTCCGGGCATCATCATCCTGCTTCTCGGCTTGAGTGTGCTGGCGCAAAAGAGTCTGATCGGTGGACGTTTTGGGCTAGTAGCTCTAGGGCTCTGGCTGTTGTGTGTGGGCATCTCTATCTTCCAGATCCCGAAAATTGTTGCCCAATTTAAAGAGGATAACTGGCACAAAACCGAGACTCAATTGCCTGTCACATCAGGAACACTCATCCTGACGCTAAACAACATGGAAGATGAGCCGACTTTCAACCATGTCAATCTGCGGATTGAAGGAAAAGCCGACACGACCGTCACGCTGAAGGCGGACTATTTCGCTAGGGGCAGGACAAAAGTAGAGGCCTTGGCCAATGCTCAAAAATTCAAGTATTCCTATTCGGTGCTAGATTCAGTGGTCACTTTCAACGAAGGCTTTGACATCAGCACCTTGGATCAATTCCGGGATCAAAAAGTCAACTTAACGCTTCAGATGCCTTATGACCGTCCCTTTATTATGGAGAGATCATTGCTTGACATCTTGAGAAACACCATCTATGCTAACGGCTACAGATCCTCAGACGTGAGTTCCAGCGCAGTTTGGGTCTTCAACGAAGGCGGGCTGATCTGCCTGACCTGTGTAGACAACAAAGGGAAATCAGAAGACTGGGACAATTGGGAGGACGAACAAACTGAGATGGATTCGTTGAAACGGTCTAAGCTAGACAGCATTTCTCGAGCGAAGTTTGACTCAGCCTATTTCATGAAAGACTGACACCATGTTGTCAGCGGTCGATAGCTGATAAAAAATGATTGGAAAAGAGGTATCCCAACGGATGCCTCTTTTTTTTGTACCTTATTTTGGTAAACCCAAGATAAAATGAACGTTACAGCAAAATTCCTCGGAGGTGCCGGGGCAGTCACCGGTTCCAAGTATTTGATCGATCTGGGAGAGTTTGAGTTTTTGGTGGACTGTGGACTTTTTCAGGGACCAAAAGAATTGAGAGAAAGAAACTGGGACGATTTCCCGATGGCATTGACCCAACTGGAAGCGGTAGTGCTGACCCATGCCCATCTGGACCATATCGGCTATTTGCCAAAATTGGTCAAACAAGGCTATAGAGGACCGATCTACTGTACCGAAGCAACCGCTGAGCTGGCAAAGATCCTTCTGCTGGATTCGGGTAAGCTTCAGGAAGAGGAAGCTGAGTTTGCCCGAAAAAAGGGATATTCGCGGCACGAAAACCCTCAACCGCTCTACACTGTAGAGGATGCCGAGGCTGTTTTTCCGCTGCTTGTGCCCCAAGCTTTTGACAAGCCTGTGTCGATCCATCCCGGTGTGGATTTGACCTATTTCCACGCGGGGCACATCTTGGGAGCAGCTATTGTCAAAGTGGTGATTAAAGGTGACTACCAGACCAAAAGGCTCATCTTCTCCGGTGACTTGGGCAGATTTAACGACCCCGTGCTTTTCCCCCCAACACTCATCCCAAAAGCAGATATCCTCTGGATCGAATCGACCTATGGCGACAGAAACGCCCCGAAAAGCAAGCCCCAAGACGAACTTGCCCAAGCAATCTTGGACACCTTTGCTAGAGGCGGATTGGCAATTATTCCAGCATTTGCCGTAGGTAGAACGCAACTATTGCTTTACCATCTCTTCCTGCTCATGGAGAAAGGGAAAATTCCAAAAGTGCCGATCTATCTGGACAGTCCTATGGCCATCGAGACCACCAAACTTTATCTGGATTTCCACACTGACCATCGACTATCGGCCATGCTGGAGGACGAGCAAGAGCACGCTTTTCGACATCCTCAGCTTCACTATGTACAGAAACAATCGCAATCCATGGCACTTAATGACTTCCGTGGACGAGCCATCATCGTCTCCGCCAGCGGCATGGCGACAGGCGGCCGCGTATTGCACCACCTTTTTCACCGAATTCCCGATGAGAGAAATGGGGTAATTATCGTCGGTTTTCAAGCAGAAGGAACCCGGGGCAGAAGGCTGCTGGACGGAGAGCCCACGCTAAAAATCTACGGCACGGACGTTCCGGTCAAAGCTAAGGTTTATCATATCGAAGGTCTGTCTGCCCATGCCGATCAAAGCGAACTAATCGCTTGGGCCGAGGGATTCAGTGATAGTCCAAAGCGCGTATTTATTGTACATGGTGAGAAGGAAAGTGCCGAGGCATTGGCGTTCAAACTAAAGGACGAATTGGGCTGGAATACTATCATCCCACAATATTTGGAATCATTTGTGCTCTTTGAGGGGATCTAGACCAAAACTGTCCACCACAATGAAAAAGCTATTTTTTCTCCTGGCAATCCTTTGCACCACTTTGGTATTCCATAGCTGCAAACCCTACAAGCCGGAAGGCCAGGGCATCACCGGCACCGTCACCTGGATTGAGGGCAACCAAATGCCCACGATCAACGACAGCGAAGACAATCCCCGAAAACCAGCAGGAAAACCCGTCCAAAGAACCCTGAGGATCTATCCGCTCATTCAGTTTGCGGACCTAAAGATCGAAGGAGGCCTGTATACTGCTATTGCCGAAAAGCCGCTATCGGAAATCCAAAGCGACGAATCCGGAAGATTTTCCATCCAGCTCAGTCCCGGACGATATTCGGTCTTCGTAGTCGAAGATGCAGGTCTTTTTGCCAATATCTTTGACGGCGAAGGCAACGTGCAACCTGTCTCGGTCAAAGAAAACGAATGGACGCTGCTGGATATCGAGGTGAATTATAAGGCGGTTTATTAAAAGGACGACCATAGAAAATGGCTAACCGGTGGGGCATATCTAAGGATGACTTGAAGTAAAACTAGGCATCATCGTCCATGGCTACTCCGCCGAAAACAAAGAGATTGAGGAAGTCTTCCAAGAGCCCGAGTTTGTGAAAAAGATCTCGCCATAGACGGTATCAATCTATTGGCGAAAAATACATCTTGGTCAAATCCTCCCATGATCGGGTAATGTATCGGGAATACAAAGGTGCATTGGAAGAGCTGAGTCAAAAAATGTTAGGTGCAGGCGTAGTGATTGCCTGAGCCGAAAAACGATATTGACGTCATTGAGTTGAGTAACACTTTGACTAAACACCAAAAAAGCCCCGAAATACAATTCCGGGGCTTTTCCATTTATCTATTGTTTCACTGATAGTTACTCTGCTGCTTTTTCTTTCTTGGTCACGGAGATCGTGAGCTCGGTGCCTTCTCCAGAATAGTCCGCGATGATCACGTCTCCTTCTGAAAGATCACCTTTCAGGATCTCCTCGGCGATGGCATCTTCCAAATATTTCTGAATCGCCCGGTTTAGCGGACGCGCCCCATATTGTTGATCGTAGCCCTTTTCTGCCAAGAAATCCTTCGCTTTGTCTGTCAGCTCAATCTTGTAACCCAAGTCAGTAATTCGTCGAAACAATTTACCTAAGCTGATATCAATGATCTTGAAGATGTGCTCTTTATTCAGCGAGTTGAATACCACTACGTCATCAAGACGATTGAGGAACTCTGGGCTGAAAGCTTTCTTCAAAGCAGACTGGATCGTCGACTTCATGACATCGTCGATTCCTTCTGTTTTTGCTTTGTTGGCAAAGCCTATTCCAGCTCCGAAATCCTTCAGATCACGAACCCCGATGTTGGAAGTCATGATAATGATCGTGTTTCGGAAGTCAACTCTTCGACCCAATCCATCGGTCAGGATACCATCATCCAACACTTGTAATAGAATGTTGAACACATCCGGGTGAGCTTTTTCAATCTCGTCAAGGAGAACCACTGAGTACGGCTTTCTTCTGACCTTTTCGGTCAGCTGACCTCCTTCTTCGTAGCCAACGTAGCCCGGAGGCGCTCCTACCAATCGGGATACGGAGAATTTCTCCATGTATTCCGACATATCGATCCGAATCAAAGAATCATCCTTATCGAACAGGTAAGTTGCCAACATCTTAGCCAGCTCAGTCTTACCGACACCTGTCGGACCAAGGAATATAAAGGAACCGATCGGCTTCTTAGGATCCTTCAAGCCAACTCGCGTACGCTGAATCGCTTTTGTGAGTTTTTTAATTGCTTCGTCTTGTCCGATGACCTTGTCACCTAATTCGACATTCATATTGAGCAACTTGGCTCCCTCGTTTTGAGCGATTCGCTTGGCAGGAATTCCTGTCATCATCGCAATCACTTCTGCGACGTTGTCTTCTTCTACCGTGAATCGTTTGGATTTACTTTCATCTTCCCAACGGTTTTTCGCAGCTTCCAATTGCTCAAGAAGTTTTTTCTCCTTGTCCCGCAACTGAGCCGCTTCCTCGTATTTCTGGGATTTGACTACGCGGTTTTTCTCCGCCTTGATATTTTCTACCTCAGCTTCCAACCTCAAGATATCTTCAGGCACATGGATGTTGTTGATGTGGACTCTAGCACCCGCTTCGTCTAGGATGTCTATCGCTTTGTCAGGTAGGAATCGATCAGAAATATACCTGTCAGACAGCTTCACGCAGGCCTCAATGGCTGCCGGTGTGTAGATCACATTGTGGTGATCTTCGTACTTGTCCTTGATGTTATTCAGGATTTGGATCGTCTCCTCGGGGGTAGTCGCATCCACCATCACCATCTGGAATCGACGAGCCAGGGCTCCGTCTTTCTCGATGTATTGACGGTATTCGTCCAATGTGGTCGCTCCGATACATTGAATTTCTCCACGCGCCAGGGCTGGTTTGAACATGTTGGAAGCATCCAGCGAACCGGAAGCTCCGCCTGCACCGACGATGGTATGTAACTCGTCTATAAAAAGGATGACATTCGGAGACTTTTCAAGCTCGTTCATCACAGCCTTCATTCGCTCCTCAAACTGCCCTCTATATTTCGTCCCGGCCACCAAAGACGCCAGGTCCAAAGTCACCACGCGCTTGTTGAACAATACGCGAGACACTTTCTTCTGAATGATCCTCAGAGCCAAGCCTTCCGCAATCGCAGTTTTTCCGACACCGGGCTCACCGATGAGGATCGGGTTGTTTTTCTTTCTTCGGGAAAGTATCTGAGCTACGCGCTCGATCTCCTTTTCTCGGCCGATGATCGGATCCAATTTGTCGTCTTCGGCCATCTTGGTCAAATCACGACCGAAATTGTCGAGGACGGGCGTACGGGACTTTTCAGCACCCGGCTTGGACTGACTGCCAGATCCACTTCCGGAAGCTCCGAAAAGTTTAGAGCCGTCGTCGTCACCATCTTCCGCTTCGGCCTTCGCTCTTGGGGTAGCACCTGAATCAGACTGCATTTCAAGCATTTCCTTGACCGAATCGTAATTCACCTCAAATTTATTCAATATCTGTGTTGCAATATTGTCCTCGTCCCTCAGGATAGAAAGTAGCAGATGCTCGGTGCCGATCAGTTGGCTTTTGAATATTTTAGCCTCCAAATACGTGATTTTCAAGACCTTCTCCGACTGACGAGTCAATGGAATATTGGCCATATTTTTCACACTATGGTTGGCTGTGCCTTTCACAGCACGCTCGATGGCGTTGCGCAACTCGTCCAGAGGAACGCCCATTTTTTTTAGTATTGATACAGCTACACCCTCTCCCTCACGGATCATCCCAAGTAGAAGGTGCTCTGTGCCAATGTAATCATGTCCCAAACGAAGCGCTTCTTCACGGCTGAGAGAGATCACCTCTTTGACTCTATTTGAAAATTTCGCTTCCATTTAATTCCTTTCTGATTGTCTAATAAACCTGTACGTATGTTACCGAATTTGTTTTAGAAACACAATCCTTTTAAGGATTGTTCAATGTTTTTTTATCGATTCTCTGAGGATCTTTCCAGCCTCGGGCCCGGTACAAAACAACAAATCCAGAATGCTCAAGTTTGGCTCAAAGTTCAAGCCAAATAGCTGGGAATAGGGAATGGATTGGTAAAAGTTTCGGTCCGAAAACGGTCTTCCAGGCACAATAAGGCCTCTTACATCCAATAGATCTAGTGGAATTTCTCCTTCGGAAAAAGCAGTAATCTTGACAGGTAGGCGCAGCAGTTTCAGACAGATTGTCATCAGATTTAGGTTCAGACCCCAAAGACTTTCCGCCTCAGACTCTAGGATTTCTTGGATATAGGGAAAAAAGAATTCGAAGAACGGCGCCTTGCCATAGCCGCTCTGAATACTGCGAAGATGCACCGCTTGCCAATTCTGCTCATAGTCAATCCTAACCTGATCCAAAGGCAGCTTGGGCCGTCTGCCCACGATCGGCACGCTGAGTGTTTCAACCTTATTTGCCAGGCGAATTCGGGTACGATTGAGATAAGACTGGCGCTGGTAGAGATCCTGCGAAAAAACCAGCAACTCGTCCGCTTCGGCGATTGCAGCAAAGAATTCGAGTGAGGGCAAGTAATGGAGGTCGATGGCTATCTTGGTCAAGGGGGTAAGGGTTAATGGTTGTTGGGCGTCCGTTGACGTTGCTTGATGCAACTATCCTAGTTTCTAAAAACTGGCTATTTGATACTTACTAGAATCCTGGCTCGCCCGAAATCACCTTCTGGACATCAGACATAGAATCTTCCGTCTCCGGTCTTCTTTTTTCAAAGCAAATCTTCCAGATTTCCCAAGCCCTGCCTGATTACCTCCACTTCATCACCGGTGCAGTTGAGGATCGTCGAAGCCACGTTTTGACCATATCCTCCATCTATCACGACATCTACCAGATTTTGATATTTTTCGAAAATCAACTCCGGATCGGTTGAATATTCGATTACATCATCTTCATCACGGATGGAAGTCGATAGAATTGGTTGGCCGAGCTCTTCCACAATGGCTCGTGGCACGCCATGATTTGGCACGCGGATCCCCACAGTCTTTTTCTTGCTGTGGAGGATCTTTGGTACCTGCGTGCTTGCTTCCAAAATGAAGGTAAACGGGCCCGGAAAGGCTTTTTTCATCATCTTAAAAACCGACTTGTCGATCACTCTGGTAAACTGGGCAATGTTGCTCAGATCCGCACAAACAAACGAAAAATTATGCTTGCGAGGATTAATGCCCTTGATCTTGCAGATCCGCTCGATCGCCCGCTGATTGGTGATATCGCAGCCCATTCCATAGACGGTGTCTGTGGGATAAATAATTACGCCTCCGCTGCGAAGTACATCGACCACTTGCTGAACGCGCCTCGGGTCTGGATTTTCTTCGTAAAGCCGGATCAATTCCGCTGCCATTGCTTTTATCGGTTTGTTTGAATTACAAGCGTTACCCAATTATCGTGCAAATAACGCACAGTCGGCAAATCTGCGGCAGCCCAATCCATCGAAATGAGGTTATTTTTGTCCAACCAGGCGAACCGGCTATGCTCCAACAGATGGATTTCTCCACTTTTCCAGAAGACTGAGAAAGGAATGAGCCGAATAGTTTTGGTTGGATAAGAATAATCCGATACGGGAAGCTGCTCGACTACCTCGATCTCGATCCCAAGTTCTTCGCGGATCTCTCGGATCAGGCAGGTCTCTGGATTTTCTCCCGCCTCGACCTTTCCTCCGGGAAACTCCCACTTGCCCGGCAAGTCCATTGTCTCTGAACGCTGGGCCGCCAAGACTTTCCCTTGGTGGATGATCAGAGCACAGGTGACGGGGATGATTTTCATGGTTCAATATGGTGATGGAAAATCAAAAGATAGCTACGCAGATATGCGGAGATGTAGCTAAAGCTGGGATGAAAAAATACGGCGGTAATAACTCTGCAAACGCAGGATGAAAATTGTTTGGATTTTATCAGTGAAACTGAAAAATCAAACAACTCCTTTTTTCCATTTCAAAATTTCCTCATCAATAAATCCGACAACCACATCCTCCACTTTTCCATTTTCATCAATCAGGAAAAATGTAGGATAACCGCTTACCCCATACGCTTTTCCAATCTCTTCGGCATTTATCAAAACAGGAAATGGAATAGCCACCTTTGATCTATACTTATCCATCTTCTCTTTGGAATCAACCGGATTGACATATAAGGGAACTATGTTTTCGGCAAATTGATAATCAGGTTTATTGAATTGCTCTAGGGCAATTTTGCACCAACCACAATTGATCATCGAAAAGTCAAGCAGAACTTTTTTACCGCGGAAATCGGAAAGTCTGACGAGGCCCCCATTTTCGTCAGCCAGTTGGAAATCATGTGCCAAATCACCCTTACTTAAAACTTGGGCCGCCTCTGGATCCTTTTGCCCCCAAACTTTGGACACATAACCTTGAGGGATTTCATATACCAATTCCTCACCGAGTTCATCAAATTCATAGCTAGAATAATAAACATCAATGAATTGATTTTTCTTCCCGTCGTGATACAATCTTCGTGAGTAGAAATCCGCCAATTCGTTGGATGGATTTATAAAAAGATGATTTTTCAGCAGTACTTTTTTCTCCATAATCGTCGTGTCCATTTCTATCCAGAGAAATTCACTGTAGGTTTTTCCATCGATAGCCGTATCTCCTAAGTAGTTCCAAGGACCATTTTTTAACAATCTAATGGGACTATTTGTCAAATACATACTGCTTTGATTCATCCTACTAATGTTTTTTTCAGGATAGTAGGTCACTATGCTATCTTTGTGACTTATACTAAAAAGTACCCCTTCAATAAAATTATATCCAGAGCCTTCTCTTTTTCCCAAATAATCAAATCCTAATTCAGTCTCAGGATTTTTCCGAAGCAGGATTTCTAACGAAAAAGTATCAACCTCATCTAATTCCGGATTTTCCCAAAACATCAGTTGATTAAAAGAAAGGCGATTTGCTGAAAAAATCTTCTCTTTTGCTCCGTTCAAAATAGCCTCAGGCGTTTCTGGACTTGAACAGGAAAAACTAAAAAGCAGCAAAAACAAAATGAATCCACAGAATCTTCTCATTGTGACTAATCATTGATAAAATTGAATTTAGGTAAAATAAATAAAACACGGAGAAGCTTAACGGGTTTTTTGGCCAATCATCTTACGTATTGGGAAAATCACATTCCGACTGAAATAACACTGGCAAATCTCGTAGAGCATATATTCCTCAAATCGATTCCTTATTTTTGCTCCCTATGCAAATCGAAAAGCGTAAAAACATCCTGCTCGTTGCCCTGATTGCCACTTCGGTGCTCACGATCTCCCTGACTTTCTATTTCTACCAGGTATTCTTCAGCCCCAATACTATGGTGGAATCCGACCAACCTTATATGCTGAAAATCTCCAGCAATGCTGTTTACAAGCAGGTAGCCAACCAACTCTATGAGGACAAAGTGATCAATGATGCGGTGAGTTTTGGCTTCGTCGCCAAAGCCCTCGGCTACCAAGAAGCCGTGAAACCGGGACTCTATAAGATCGATCCTAAGATGAATAATCTGGATCTAGTGCGAATGCTCCGATCCGGAAAACAAGTCCCGGTCAAGGTAACTTTCAACAACGTCCGAACTAAGGAAGACCTTGCTGAGAAAATCACCTCAAATCTTGAGGTCACCCAAGCGCAGTTTTTGGAGCTCATCCAAGACTCGGTCTATATCCGAAAATTCGATTTCGAAGAAGAAACGGTCATGAGTATGTTCATCCCAAATACGTATGAATTTTGGTGGAACACCAGCCCAGAGCAGCTTTTTGACCGGATGTATAAGGAGTACGAGGCCTTCTGGACAGAGGAAAGAAAGCAAAAAGCACAGGCTTTGGGTTTGTCACAAAAGGAAGTCAGCACGCTAGCATCGATCGTGCAGGCTGAAAGTCAAAAATCCGACGAAAGACCCAAGATCTCCGGAGTTTATATCAACCGGATGAAGATTGGTATGCCCCTGCAGGCTGACCCGACTTTGGTGTATGCGACGGGGGACTTTACACTGAAGCGAATCCTAAACGTCCACAAAGACATCGAAAGCCCCTACAACACCTATAAATACACTGGCCTCCCTCCCGGCCCGATCAACCTCCCTGATATCAATTCGCTCAATGCAGTTTTGAATACCGAAAAGCATGATTACCTGTATTTTTGCGCCAAGGAGGATTTTTCGGGTTACCACGCTTTCGCCAGCAACTACAATGATCATATGAACAATGCACGCCGGTATCAGAAAGCGCTGAACGCCGCGAAAATTTTCTAGTATGTTCCAAGCTGAAACCCAGATCCGTGTCCGATATGCCGAAACAGACCAAATGGGCTATGTGTATTACGGCAACTATGCGATGTATTTTGAGGTGGCACGGGTAGAGGCGATGCGTTCGGCGGGTTTTTCCTACCGGGAAATGGAGGAAAGCGGCGTGATGATGCCGGTCTTGGAGAGCCACATCCGATACCTCAAGCCGGGAAAGTACGATGAACTTTTGACCATCAAAACCAGCATCCCCGATGCTCCGGGCGTACGAATCCGATTTGAATATCAGGTATCAAACGAACTCGGGGAACTGATCACTGAAGGCTGGACGACGCTGACTTTTCTGAAAAAAGAAAGCCATCTGCCTACCCGTCCGCCGAAGAAATTGTTAGATTTATTGAAACCATTCTTTAGGTAAAACAAGGAGACAGTGATCAAAAAAGAAATTTTCAAATGGCGCTTACGCTTGCAGCTCAAGGCAAGACATTTGAAAAAAATATACTTCGGTCACTCCGACAAAAATCTTTACGATGTCTCGAGGATTTTTATCCAACAGCTGAAAAAAGACGATATCGGTGAGCGGGCCGGTTCTATGGCCTTTAGCTACACGATTGCACTTTTCCCCCTTCTACTCTTTTTGCTCAACTTGATCCCCTATCTCCAAGACTTCATCCCGATGGTGACGACGGACAACATCCTGGATTTTTTGCAGAATATCATCCCTGCCGATCTGTACAAAAACATCGAAACCACCCTGATGGACATCGTGTCCAAGCCCCGGCAAAGCTTGCTGTCGTTTGGTTTCTTTTTTGCGCTCTTTGCCTCGACTCAGGGGGTGATGTCGATGATGACCTCCTTCAACTCGGTGTATAAGACCAAGGAAAACCGAGGATATCTCATGTCCCGAGCTATAGCGCTGAGTATCGTTTTTGCACTGGTGGTGACGGTCTTCATTGCCAGCTCGGTTATGATTGTAGGAAGTATCCTGATCAATGCACTCGATGAGATGCACCTCTTCAACAGCAGTTTTATGATTTTTCTGTTTAACACCTTAAAATTCTTAATTCTGCTCTTTGTGTTTTTCATCACCTCGGCGTTCATCTTTCGCTTTGCGCCAGCGGTACACGACAAGTGGCATTTTTTCTCTACCGGAGCGCACATGGCTGGATTACTGATCACCTTGGCATTTTATGGTTTTATCTTTTATCTGGAAAATTTTGCCAGCTATAACAAACTGTACGGCTCGATCGGCACACTCCTGGCGCTGATGCTGTGGCTGTGGATCACTTCCCTGATCATCCTTGTGTGCTTTGAAGTCAATGTGAGTTTGGATCTAGCCGAGGACAAGCAGCGAGAGCGGGAAAATCGCCGTAAGGCATTTAGCAACTCGACCGAATCTCGACCCAACGGCTCCTGAGGCAAGCGGAATGATTTTTTTGGACTGAGTAAATCACTATTTTAGAACAAGCCATCACCAAACTTTAAACCATGAAACGAAATTCATTTCCCGCTCAGCTCCTGCTGATTCTCGCCTTTCTTCTTGCCTGCAGCAAACCAGCTCCGGAAGTGATTCCTGACGCTGACATCAATGCTTGGTTTGATGCGCAGTATGAACAACTCTTACAGATGAGTCCCCTTCAGCTGACCACGCAAGGCCGAAAAGATCACTACGGCGAAATCGACGATATGAGCGAAAATGCAGACGACAAAAAGCTCGCGTGGATGGAAGCCAGTGTAGCCGAGATGAAGAAAACGTTTGATTACGGCAAGCTTAGCCCCGAGGCCAAAGTTTCCTACGAACTCTGGGAGTATCTACATGAAATGGAAAAGGGCGACGTCAAGTTTCGGCGGATGAATTACGTTTTTAACCAGATGGGAGGCATCCATACGCAGCTTCCCAATATGTTGATCAATTTTCATAAGGTAGACAGTGCGGCTGATATGACAGCCTTGATCTCCCGGTACAATGGCGTTGGCAGGGCGATCAATCAATTGCTGGAGCGGGCAAAACTTCAAACTGATGCCGGCGTCCGTCCACCCAAGTTCGCCTACGAATACGTCATTCAGCAATCCCGAGCATTGATTTCTGGTAAGCCATTTGAAGACACCCAAATCAATTCCGCGCTGTGGACAGATGCATTGAGCAAGATCGAGGTGTTGGAAAAGGACGGGAAAATCACCGCAGCGCAAGCAGGGGAATTTAGAAATCAAGCCGAAACCGCCTTGATCGACGGATTTAAACCTGCCTATGAGGAATTGATCGCATGGCTTGAGACCGAACTGCCGAATCTGGAGGAAAAACCAACGGGAATCAGTCGTCATGAAAATGGTGCGGCACTATACGCGCACAAGCTAAAATCTTCCACCACGACTAGTCTTAGCGCAGACGAGATTCATCAGATAGGCTTGGATGAGGTGGAAAGAATCCAAAAAGAAATGCTCGCCATCAAGGAAAAAGTTGGTTTTGACGGGGATCTACCTGCATTCTTTAAGTTTGTCAACTCCGATCCTCAGTTTTTCTTCCCCAATACGGACGAAGGAAGGCAGGCCTATCTGGATCAGTCCACGGCCTTTTTGGATTCGATAAAGTCTAAGCTTCCTGACTACTTCGGCATCTTACCCAAGGCAGATTTGGTCGTAAAGCGGGTCGAAGCCTTCCGTGAACAGCCTGGTGCACCGCAGCATTACAATCAGGGCACACCGGATGGTTCGCGTCCAGGCACCTATTATGTCCATCTCTCAGACATGAATGCAATGCCCAAAACCACCATGGAAGGAGTCGCTTATCACGAAGGAAATCCAGGACACCATATGCAGATTTCGATCGCACAGGAGCTGACGACCGTTCCCAAGTTTAGAACGCAAATGGGCTTCAATGCCTATGTGGAAGGCTGGGCCCTGTATTCCGAGGCATTGGCAAAAGAGATGGGCGGCTACAAGAATCCTTATTATGATTTTGGCCGCCTGGTGAATGAAATCTGGCGTGCTATCCGTCTGGTAACCGACACCGGCCTCCACTCCAAAGGCTGGACTGAGGCTGATGCTATCGCTTATTTTTCCGAAAACTCTTCCATTGCCCCGGGAGCCATCCAGGCAGAAGTTCGCCGATATATGGTGATCCCGGGACAGGCGACTGGCTACAAGATAGGCATGCTCAAGATTCAGGAGCTGCGCAAGATGGCGGAGACGGAACTCGGAGACAAGTTTGACATCAAAGCCTTCCATGATACCGTTTTGGGCAGTGGTGCATTGCCTTTGGAGATTTTGGAAAAAGAGGTGAAGCGCTGGGTGGAAGCAGAAAAAGCGAGGAGTTAGTTTTCAGTGATCAGTCGCAGTCTCGGAAGGCAGGGTGAGATTTTCAGTGAGCGGTGGGAGAAAAAAGCTTTTTTCCCAAGTGAGAGTCTCTGCTCGCAACTTATCTTTATTAAGAAACCGAGAGTGGCGAAATTGAAGATGGGCGATCAATTTTCAGATGGAAAACGGAAGGTGTTGGTAAGCTAGTCTGCCGAACTATTCATCTTCAGAAGCCTTTGGAGGCAGCCAATGGGGTTTGGGGGTTAAAATTCTGAAAACCTGAAAAAATAATCCCTGCCAAATCAAGGACTTAGGGTAAAAACCAAAAAATGGATTTGCAAAAAGTAAGAATACCCTTACTTTTGCAAACCTAAACAAGCGAGACCACGCATGTTTATTTTAGAGGAGTGGCAGAGTGGTCGATCGCGGCGGTCTTGAAAACCGTTGTACCGTGAGGTACCGGGGGTTCGAATCCCTCCTCCTCTGCACTACAAAACCCTAACTATCTGAAATATTGAGAGTTAGGGTTTTATTTTTATTTGAGTAGCGAAATCAGTGGCGATTTTGGATCAGTCGGAATATCTGGGGAGCGGGATATTTTAAGCATAGATATTGGATAGTCTGAACAGGAAGAATTCTACATTCGTGACGCCCCCGAACTGAGCCCTGAAGGCTTTGATTTTTGCGTTGAAGGATTCGGCGGAAGCGTTGGTGCTTATGTTTTCGAAGAAGTTCAGGATGGTTTTGTAGTGGTTTTGAATGGTTCTGGACACGGTATTGAAGGATTTGAAGCCTGCCAGCTCCACGTCATTGTACCAGTGGGCCAGTTTGGTGAAGGCCACTCCCTTCATTTTGCTGGTCTGGTAGATCCGGGCCAGGGATCTGGATAGGCGGTAGGCTTTTTCCAGGTCTGGATAGCGGTGGAAGAGCAGCTCAGCCCGGTATGCCTGTGAGGGAGTCCAGGAGTCCTCTCCCTTGAAAAGCAGGTACCTGCTTCTGGCCAGCAGCTGCTTTTTCGTGTCCCCGTTTTCGAGCCTATCGGGGACAAACGCCCTCCCGCATTCCCTGCTCAGCTCGATTTCCCTGTTTTCCTGATCGATCGCTTCCCATCGGTGGGCAATCCGCATTTCCTGCACGGCCTCATGGACAAGCTGCTGGACATGAAAGCGGTCGGTAACCAACTGGGCTTTGGGAAAGCTCCTGCGGACGATCCGCTCCATGCTGGCGGCCATGTCCAGGGTCACTTCCCTGACTTTCCCCCGGAGCGGAAAGTCCTGGATGGCCACTTCATCATAGAAACCCTTCGAGGTGAGTCTGGCTCCCTGAAGGTGTTCGGGGTAGATATTCAGCTCTTCGAGATAAATGTGGCAAGCATTGTCTTTGAGTCTGGCTGAAGTACCCTTGAAAAACTCAAGCAGGCCCTTAGGCAACAGCAAACTGAGCTAGTCCTTTTCTTCCAAGTCTTTTTTAAAAGTAAATGATCTGCTCAAATCCACCGGGATAGTTCATTAAACTGTGTCTAGGGTTTAAACTTTGTATCAACCCATTCCCTTAGTTGGCCTAGGCCAACTAAGGGAAT
>NZ_BAAAFI010000039.1:0-81055 GCF_039523455.1 Algoriphagus jejuensis
GTGTGGAAATATGGAAAACTCACGCCCTTCCTGTATACTTGGCCTTAAACCAATCCTGTCCTAACTTTTGGGGGATGCTCATTTGGAACAATGAAAGAAATTATCCCATTATGATTTATCAGATTATATCCCTTCTCTAAGAACAAAATATATAGATCTATTTGATAAGAAGCACCTTCATATTTTTTTGTCAAAAATGATTTAATGTCATCATTAAAATTTTCCCCTTTACTACCTACATAAGGCGGATTACCTACCACCACATCAAAGCCTCCTTTGGCAAAGACTTTTGGGAATTGGGTTTGCCAGTTGAAGGCTAAGTCTCCTGCTACTTCGGGATCATCAATCAGGGAGTTGCCTACTTTGATATTGGAACTGAGGGTACTGAGTTTTCTTCCTTTTTGCGCCGTGCGCAGCCATAGGCTGAGTCGAGCGATCTCGACGGACTCTTCGTTGATATCGAATCCGAAGATGTTGTTTTCGAGGATGTGGTTTTCCACGTTTGGAAAGACGATGCTGCTGCCGAAGAGCATGGATTCGAGTTCGTCCAGGTAGCGATGCTCGGCCATGAGGAATTCCAAGACTTGATTGAGGAAAGCTCCCGATCCGCAGGCCGGATCACAGATGGCGAGTTGGAGCAGCCAGTCCCGATAGGCATTGAGTTTATCCCGGAGTTCGATCTTTCGCTTTTGCTCCGCATCCTTGGTTTTATAGACTTTCCCTCGGGAGAATTCTTCGTCGACGATTTCCAATTCGGCTTTTTTCTCGGTGCAGAGTTTGCCGACGGTATTGTCCACGATGTACTTGGTGATGTATTTGGGCGTGTAGAATACCCCGTCTTTCTTCCGCTTGGTTTTGCTTTTGTCTACGAGCGTCCCTTCGAGGGAAGCGCGGACATTTTCGATGTCGTTCAGACTGTGCTCGAAGATATGCCCGAGGATATTGGTATCCACCTCGGATTCGAAGTCGTATTCGGTGAGCTTGAGGACGTGCCTTTTGAGCAGGTCATCAGAGACCTTCAGACTGTCCAGCAAGGAATCGGGTGCGAAGAGTCCTCCGTTGTAGGCGTGGATTTCGGCTTTGTCCTTGCGGGTAGGTCGCCCTGAATTCATAAAGCCAAAATACAACTTGAATCGGTCGTAAAGCGGTACATAAGAATCCAGCCGCTCCAAGGTCTCCCATTGCTTGATGATTTCGGAAATGGAATTGGGCGGAAGGAGTCCTTTGTCCTCGGCAAAGAAGATAAAGAGAAAACGGTCGAGGAGCTTTTGGCTTTTTTTGTAGAGGAGCAGTTCGTCAAGGCCGGGATTATTGGTGACCATATCCTGCCAGAGTTGCTGCTTGAAGGCAGAGTAGTCGGAATAGAGTTTTTTGGTGACCTGCTCTTCAATAAGCAGGGATTCTGTCTTGATCTGTTGAGGGATTCCCTTGAGAAGGTTGTCCTTTTGCAATAGAAGCCACAAGAGTTTGAATTCCTCCCACTGCATGTGCAGGATAGAAAACTCCTGATAATCGACTGCATTGTGTATGTAGAAGCGCAGCTTTTCAAAGTTGCTAGTGATCACATAGATGCAGTCGGGTTGATTGTTTTTGTAATTGAAGGCTTGATCACGGATTTTTTCCAAGTCTTTGGTATCGGTTCCTTTGAGCTCGATTACAGCAAGTGCTTTGCCGCCTTTAAGTATGGCCCCGTCGGTTTTCTTGCTGTCCTTTATGTTTTTGAGTTCCGTGGTCAGGTTGTAATCCGGATCGGGATTGATCGTGTAGCCGAAAATATTTATAAATAGCTCCCGAAGAAACCCCTCCTGAAACTGTTCTTCTTTGGAAGCGCGGATATTCAATCGGCGCATTGGATCGTGAAAGTAAGACATGTAGGCTCCGAAAGCGGCATGCATCGGGGCATGTTCCTGAGCAGCTAGGTATTTCTTAAGGACTGAACTTTGGAATAGAGCCATGAAAAAGGTGGGTGGAAATCTTAACACCTAAAGATATTGGTTTGCTTGAAAACGAAAAGCAATTTCTTGGATGAGAAGGGGAATGTCGGAGTAAAAAAATAATCTAGGCTAATTCTTCTTCCAATTACCTGTAAAAGCAAAAACCACTCATTTCTGAGTGGTTTTTTGAAAAGAGCCCCTTGCCGGGATCGTCCCGATAGCTATCGCGGACAGCGACCTCCTGATTTCTATCCGTGAATCTTTTCAGTAATTTTTGTATAGGTTTCTTTAAAAAGTGACCAAAAAGGAAAAGGGAAGCATTTCTGCTTCCCTTTTTTGAGCCCCTTGCCGGGATCGAACCAGCGACCTACTGATTACAAGTCAGTTGCTCTACCAGCTGAGCTAAAGAGGCTTACCTTTATCGTGGTGCAAATATAGACTTTGGGTCCATTCACTCCAAACCCGCCACCGAAGAAATCTCTATCTCTCAGATTTTGAGCGGGAAAAATTTAAAATTCCCTCAGGATCGTCAGTTTCTTTTTCAACTTGTCGATTTCATCCTCCGCCTTCTGGATTTTGACGTCGAACTGATCCTTGAGTTTATCGGCGGTCTTGGAGGCCGTGAAGAACTCAAGGTTGTTTTTCCAAAGCGTGATGCTGTTTTCCAAGTCAGAAATTTGCTTACGAATACCATGCTCCTTCTTATTCAAGGTCTTCACTGCATTCGGGTCAGACTGAATTCGGTTGAGATTCAGTCTAAACAGGAAGTCCTCCCGGTCTGTACCACTAGGATCCAGTTTCTCCAAGTATTTATCAACGGCCTCTTTGAATTGCGCCTGAATTTCCTTGATATTCTTGCGAGGTACAAAGCCGATGTCATTGAATTCAGAAACCCAAGTGGTCAAGCTATCTTCACTCAGGTCTTCACCGTTTGCAGCCTCTAAAATCCGTGCTATGAGCTCCTGCTTTTTCTTGAGGTTCTGATCAAACTCGGAATTTGCTTGCTTGTTAGAATTCCTTCTGTTTTCAAAGAAAGTATCACAGGCAGCTTTGAATTTCTTATAGAGTGAATCTCTATTCTTCTCTGGAGTCGGGCCAAGTTTTTTCCAGTCTTGCTGGAGTTTTACCAGTTGATTGGCAGTGTTTTGCCAATCCGTATTTCCCATCAACGCTTCAGCCTGCACGATCAGGTCTTCCGCTTTCTTTTGATTGGTGGCACGGATTTCATCCAGTTCTTTGAAGAATAGGTTTTTGTTGTGAAAAAAGTGCTTAAACGCTGCCCAAAAGGCTTTGTTAATCTCTTTCCCTGCTTCCTTGGGCACAGGCCCGATCTTTTCCCAGGTTTTCTGTATCTCCAGGATATCCTTGGTTTTAGCGTTCCAGTCCCTGATTCGGTCGGCCTTAAATTCCGCAAATGGAGCCAATAGGCCAATCAATTCCTCTTTGTCCGATTGGTTTTGTTTGAAGACTTCTTTTTGTCCTTCAAAATATTCCTTTCTGCGATCGTATACCGCATCGGAAGCAGCCTTAAACCGTTGCCAAAGATTTTCCTGATCCTCTCTAGGTACCGGCCCAATGTGTTTAAACTCTTCATGAAGCTCATTCAATTGGCGAATAGCTTCTTTCAGTTCCTTCACATCCTTCAGCAATTCGGCCTTTTCACAAAGCTCAGTCTTGCTTTCCAGGTTCTTCTTACGGTCAAGTTCTTTCAGCTCAAAATAGATACTACGGTTGTCGTAGAATCTGTCCATCAGCGCGTTGAAACTCGCCCATAGATTTCTGTTTTGGGCGGTTGGTACTGGACCGATTGTCTTCCATTCTTCTTGAATCGCCTTAATCGCTCCCATGCTCAGGGTAGTCTCCTCTCCGTCTACAAGTTCGCGCAGCTTGTTAAGCAATTCGTTCTTTGCGGTGAAGTTTTTCTCTTTTTGCTTTTCAGCTTCTTTTCTCAGCGAATTGATCTGATACCTAAAGTCATTAAACACTTTGAAAAACTCGCGCTCCTCCTCGTGCTGACGGTATTCAAAATCATCTTCGGCTCCGCCCTCTGCCTTGAATTTATTAAGTGCCTCGTCTTTGTCCTTCGACACCAATTCTTCAAAGGCAGCCTTTATTTCGTGTGCCAACTTATCCAGCTTCAGAACCGCTGTATGTTGAATTTTATCTTTGAGTAATTTTAAAAGCTGAACCTTAGTCAGGTCAGCGAGCTCGATATGCTCATCCGAATGGTCTTCCTCGTCCTCTGTTTCGTCGCTCTCAGCATCATCTTTTTCGGTGTCAGCATCTGCCTCCCCTTTTACTTCGGGCTCGGCTTCAGGTACAGGGGAGATTGGAGCTTCAGAAGCGGGTACCGTTTCCTCTTCTGCGGCAGGCAGTTCAGAAGATTCTTCGACTGCTTGAGGCACTTCAGCCGGGCTTGCTTCAGCGCTGGCTTCCGATTCGATAGAGCTTGATTCCGAGCTCTTCAAATCGGCTTCATTCGAAACTTCTTCAACTTCAGGTTGGTCGGCTTGTTTTGCATTTTCAATACCTTCCGCTTCTTTTTCAGTCGCTTGGGTCACCTTGTCTTTTTCGGACAATTCGTTACTTTTTTCAGTCATAAAAACTATACTATTTCAAGGCAATATGGGCAAAAGTAGGGATTTTGCCTAATTTAATCTTGGGTCCAAGGGATAATTTGCGATTACCTTAAACTCGCCTCCCATGCTTTTCAAAAGCAAACGCCAGAGCTCGTCTGGGGTATTTTGGAGCACTTCTGAATCAATTTTATGGTCACAAATGATCCAGGTATTATCCTCGAGTTCATCCGAAAGCTGGCCTGATCCCCAGCCACTGTAGCCGATAAAAAAACGCACGCTGTAGGGATCTAAAACTCCCGTTTTCAGTTGCTCCACCAAGCTCTCGAAATCTCCTCCCCACCAGAGTTTCTCGCCAATAGCAATACTGCCTTCCAAAACCTTTTCGCCAAAATAAACAAAGTGTAGCGTATTTTGCTCCACGGGGCCTCCGACGAAGACTTCATTTTCCAGAAATGACAGCTCTTCAACCAGCTCACTCAGGTGTAGAATCGACGGCTTGTTGAGCACCAATCCAAAACTGCCTTCAGAATTATGCTCACACAGCAAAACCACAGAACGCACGAAATTTTCATCCTGCAAAAAGGGTTCGGAGATTAATAGATTGCCTGCTTGAGGTATTTTCGAAGGATCATTCTTCATGCCTTTGTCTTTACTAATTCGTGAAAAATATAGGCTTAAATTTTATAAAACCAATGGCTGTGGTACTTTTATCAGACAATTTTCAACTTTTGAAAAATAGCTATGAAGCTTTCTGAAATTCGTAAAGACTACAGCTCCAAATCACTGGATATCAGAGATGTAAACCATAATCCGATACAACAATTTCGAGCTTGGATCGGCGAAGCAATCGATTCCGAAGTCCCGGAAGTTAATGCAATGTGTCTGTCCACGCTTGGTCTCGATGGATACCCCAACGGCAGAATCGTTCTCCTGAAGGAAGTGGATCACGGGTTTGTTTTTTTCACCAACTATGAAAGTGAGAAAGGGCTGGAAATAGCGAAGTGTCCCAAGGCCTCGCTTACGTTTTTTTGGCCTGAACTAGAGCGTCAGGTTAGAATCAAGGGGAAATTGGAAAAAGTAAATTCCGAAGAATCAGATGCCTATTTTCATTCCAGGCCGATAGGTTCGCAAATTGGAGCCTGGACATCTCCACAGAGTAAACCAATCGCTAGCCGGGAAGAACTTACAAGCCGTCAACATGAATTTGAAAACAAATTCTCAACCGAAGCCATTACCAGGCCACTACATTGGGGAGGATATCGCTTGCTGGCTTCAAGGATCGAGTTTTGGCAGGGAAGACCGAGCAGGCTTCATGATCGTATCAGCTATCAAAAAAACATGGCTGAAGATTGGCAAATCATCCGCCTCGCTCCCTGATCATTTCAGATCAAACAAATCATCAACTCCGATAAACCGCTCTACGGTAAATCCCTCTCCATATTTGGACATGATTCGATGGCCAAATTCTCTGGCTCTGGATTCAATAAAAGGCAAAAATTCTGGAGAAGAGATAAAACTGGAAGGCTCTTCGTTAGTCGGATCGTAAAACTGGGATTTGAAGGCCATGATGCTGGCGACTTTTACATCCCAATATTCGGATATATCGAAGATGAAATCCGGTTCAATGTAATTGTTTTGGATATAGTGGTAGACAAATCTCGGTCTCCAAGGTTCTTGTTCTTCACCATCCTGCGAGGTTTCGATTTTTCGAAGTCCACTCATAAAGCAGGCATTGGTCGCCAGGGAAGATCCTTTCCCATGGTCGGGATGACGGTCAGAAACGGCATTGGCGAGCACGATCTCTGGCCGATACTTTCTTATGACCCGGATGAGTTCCTTTTGGTGAAACTCATCGTCTTTGAAATAGATGTCTTTGAAGCCCATGTTCTCCCGGGCGTAAAGTCCAAGGATTTTTGCAGCATCATCGGATTCTCGCAATCGAATCTGCGGGGTACCTCTGGTACCCATTTCTCCTTGGGTCAGATCCACGATCCCCACCTTATGACCTTTGGCTACGTGTGCAGCTATAGTTCCTGAACAGCCCAATTCGGCATCATCAGGATGAGCTGCCAAAACCAATACATCTAGTTTCATGTTCCGTGCTATTTTACTCTAAGATTCTGACCTACTTTCAGGATCGATCTCGTGGTGATTCCATTTAACCTGGTAAGCTGACTGAGTGAGACACCATACCTACTGGCGATAGAGCCCAGGGTATCCCCCCGTTTCACTCTGTGATAGGCGGCGGCCCTGGCTTTGGCAATGTGACTGAAGAGATCTTTGGAGATCAGGATATCCTGTTTGAACAACTCCCCTTTTTCGAAGTCATAAACTCCCTCCGGGTCAAATGCCAGTCCTTTGTATCTCATTTCATAATGCAGGTGAGATCCAGTACTTCGGCCGGTACTCCCGCCTTTTCCCACTATATCTCCGGCTTTCACCTCATCCCCTACTTCGGCGATTTGCTTAGAGAGGTGGCCGTAGAGTGTCTCTAGACCATTTTTGTGTCGTACCAAAATATAATATCCCCATCCATATCGGTCATAACCTCGGACTCGTACGATTCCATCAAATCCCGCATACACAGGATCTCCGGTGTTCAGATCCAAGTCTGTTCCATAGTGCATCCGTCCCCATCTACCACCAAAGTTGGACGTGACGACAGGTTTGTCCAACGGCATCTTCCAATCCAGTCCATACCGCGTATCATAAAGTCGGAGCTGCAGGCTGTCTTGAAAGGAGCGAATATCGAGATTATAGATATCTACTTTTTTACTATCCCAAGTGGAGTAATATTCAAATGCCGTGACCCATATGCTGTCGATCTGAACTTGCTCAGAAACTTTTATCAATTGATTTGTCGGAGCCCAAGACATTCCGCCTGGCTCCTCACTGATGATCGACCTAATCCTGGCGAGGTTTACGTCATATTGAAAAATTAAAGAATCCGTCTGGAACGTGAGCGTTCTTAGATAGGATTCTTGGTCAAATTGTCTCAGTTCGATGTTTCTTCTCTCCTGAGTATTAGCGGGGTGACTCGTACTGTTTTTCTTTACGATTTTGGGAAAAACCTGAGCATTGGCGTCAACGAAACCAATGCTCAGCATAATTCCTAATATAGCTTTCAGAATAAAATTCCTCATCAACTGGTTTTAATGATTCTCTTGCGCCGCAAGGAAGCGCTCCGCATCCAATGCTGCCATACAACCCGTACCGGCGGCAGTCACTGCCTGCCTGTAAACATTATCCTGTGCATCACCGCAGGCAAAGACGCCTTCCACGTTCGTTTTAGAAGTTCCTGGAATCGTCTTAATGTAACCGGAATGATCCATGTGGATGAAATCTTTAAAGATTTCCGTGTTTGGCTGATGTCCAATAGCAACAAAGAAGCCAGAAACTGCGAGATCCCGCTTTTCACCGGTTTTATTGTTAACAATTCTAGCACCAATAACTTCATCCTCTCCCAAGATCTCCTCAGTCTCCGAATTCCAAAGTATCTCAATCTTCGGATTATTCATTACCCGTGATTGCATAATCTGAGAAGCTCGCATTTCATCTTTCCGTACAATCATGTAGACTTTAGAGCAAATATTCGAAAGATAGGTAGCTTCCTCACAGGCGGTATCTCCCGCTCCAACAATCGCAACGTCCTGGCCTTTGAAGAAAAATCCGTCACAAACAGCACAGGCCGAAACCCCTTTACCATTCAATCTGGTTTCACTTTCTATACCCAACCATTTAGCCGATGCTCCGGTAGAAATGACGGTAGTATCGGCGTGAATCATAATCTGATCGTCCACTGTCACGACATGAGGGCGAGTAGAAAAATCGACCTTCGTCACCTGTCCATATCGCACAGACGTACCAAATCTTTCGGCTTGCTTCCTGAAATCTTCCATCATCTCGGGGCCCATGATTCCATCTGGATATCCTGGATAATTTTCTACGTCATTGGTGATTGTCAACTGGCCTCCAGGTTGCCCTCCGGTGTACAATACGGGTGTCAGTCCAGCTCTTGAGGCATAAATAGCGGCTGTGTAGCCAGCGGGGCCTGATCCGATAATCAATACTTTGACCCTTTCAATTTCCTGATTCATTAATAGCTTGTATTAAATCTGTTAAAATTTGTCATTTTTGGGTAGGTAGCAAAACTAGGGATAGTTAAAATTCCCTAACTGATGTCTTGTTACTTTCAGTGGTATAAATACTAAGGAGTATTAAATAAAAAAGGGGCCTGAGCCCCTTTAGTATTATTATCCCAGGTAGGGTTTAAGCGTCTTGCTTCTGGAAGTATGACGCAGCCTCCTGATTGCCTTTTCTTTGATTTGTCTCACCCGCTCACGGGTCAGGTTGAATTTTTCACCGATTTCCTCCAGGGTCATCGCATGCTCGCCGTTCAATCCAAAGTATAGCGTAATTACGTCAGCTTCCCGTTGAGTCAATGTAGACAACGCGCGTTGAACTTCTTTTCTCAAGGAGTCAGTCATCAATCCATCGTCTGGCTTCTCGTCGCCGTCATTTTCCAAAACGTCCAAAAGGCTGTTTTCTTCGCCCTGCACGAATGGAGCATCCATGGACACGTGACGACCGGAGATCTTCATGGTGTCTACTACCTCTGAAGCAGTCACTTCAAGCACTTCTGCCAGCTCTTCAGGAGACGGCTCTCGCTCAAATTTTTGCTCCAGCTCGCTGAAAGTCTTGGAAATCTTGTTCAGGGAACCTACTCTGTTTAGCGGAAGACGGACAATTCTAGACTGCTCAGCCAAAGCCTGCAAAATAGACTGTCTGATCCACCATACCGCGTAGGAAATGAACTTAAAACCTCTCGTCTCGTCAAATCGCTGTGCAGCTTTGATCAAT
Source organism: Algoriphagus jejuensis (assembly GCF_039523455.1). Classification (NCBI taxonomy): domain Bacteria; kingdom Pseudomonadati; phylum Bacteroidota; class Cytophagia; order Cytophagales; family Cyclobacteriaceae; genus Algoriphagus; species Algoriphagus jejuensis. Next base: position 9,374 of record NZ_BAAAFI010000039.1, read on the forward strand.
CCGAGGTTACCCTCATTGATCAAATCTCCGAGAGATAGACCTTGATTCTGGTATTGCTTGGCTACAGAAACCACAAATCGAAGGTTGGCTTTGGTGAGTTTTTCGAGGGCAAGTTGATCGCCTTCACGAATTCTCTTTGCCAAAATCACTTCTTCATCAGCTGTCAACAGGTCGACTTTACCAATTTCCTGTAAGTACTTATCCAGTGATTGGGATTCTCTGTTGGTAATCTGTTTGCTAATTTTTAGCTGCCTCATTCAGGATAGAATTTGAGAAATTAAATTTTTAATGCAATAAGATAATCAATTGTTTGATCAAGCAAGACCTTAGGAAACAGGTTTTTCAGGCTTTGGCAAAAGAGCCTTTCTTGAAAGCTTGAATTTCCCGGTCTTTTTATCGACGTCGATCAATTTTACACTGATTTCTTCGCCTGGCTCCAAGACGCCTTCCATGCTTTCCAATCTCTCCCACTTGATCTCGGAGATATGGAGTAAACCATCTTTGCCCGGCATAAATTCCACAAAAGCACCAAATGGCTGAATGTTTTTCACTTTGCCAGTGTACACTTCACCGATTTCAGGCTGAGCTACGATGGCTTTGATTCGCTTGATCGCAGCGTCCATATTTGCCTGGTTGGCAGAGAACACGTTGATTTTACCTTGATTTTCAACCTCTTCGATGATAATCGTAGCCCCGGTATCCTTCTGGATTTCCTGAATTACTTTTCCTCCTGGCCCGATTACGGCACCGATGAGCTCCTTAGGGATCCACATCATGAACGAACGTGGTGTATGAGGCTTAAGGTCAGTCTTTGGCGCAGCCAAAGTCTTTGAGATCTCACTTAAAATGTGAAGGCGACCTTCTTTAGCTTGGTACAGGGCTTCTTTCAAAACTGAATAATCCAGTCCTTCCACTTTGAGATCCATCTGGCATGCAGTGATTCCTTTTTCGGTTCCAGTCACTTTGAAATCCATGTCGCCCAAGTGATCTTCGTCGCCAAGGATATCAGAAAGGATCGCATAGTTACCGGTTTTTGCATCGGAGATCATCCCCATCGCAATACCTGTTACCGGCGCTTTGATTGGAATACCTGCGTCCATCAATGCCAATGACCCTGCGCAAACAGTCGCCATGGATGAAGAACCGTTTGATTCCAAGATGTCAGATACGATACGGATGGTGTATGGATTCTCTTCTACTGGAGGAAGTACTTTCTTCAAAGCTCTCATGGCAAGGTTGCCGTGACCAACTTCTCTTCTTCCTGGGCCTCTGTTTGGTTTTACCTCACCGGTAGAGAATCCCGGGAAGTTGTAGTGCAAGTAGAACTTGTTATATCCGGAGATCACCGCGCCGTCGATCATCTGCTCGTCCATCTTGGTACCGAGAGTACAAGTGGTGACAGACTGGGTTTCCCCTCTTGTAAATACAGCCGAGCCGTGTGCAGAGGGAAGATAATCCACGACAGACCAGATCGGCCTGATTTCATTCAATGCTCTTCCGTCCAATCTTTTCTTGGTCTCAAGAGTCAGATTACGCGCTGCTTCTTTGTGAATCTTATGAAAATAGGGACCGATCAGGCTTGCCTCAAACTCATGCTCAGTGCCGAGATTCGCTACAAACTCATCCTTAATGGCTTTAATCAGCGCAGAACGCTCGGTCTTATTGGCGATTTGCTTGCTTACTGATGCGAAAAGTTTGTCATAAAGCTCAGCTTTCATCTTGTCGTAAAGCGCAGCGTCAGACTTCTCGTGGCTGTAAGTACGCTTTATTTCTTTACCCACCATCGCAGTCAGCTCGATCTGAGCTTGGCAATGTCTTTTGATTTCTTCATGCGCAAACTGCATCGCTTCGAGCATTTCCTCTTCTGCGATTTCGTTTGCTTCACCTTCTACCATCAGGATGTAATCCAAAGAACCAGCTACGATGAATTCCAACGTTGCCTGCTCCAAAGACTTAGGGCTAGGGTTGATCACCAATTTGCCATCGATTTTGGCTACTCTCACTTCTGAGATCGGGCCGTTGAATGGGATATCAGAAACAGACAAAGCCGCAGAAGCAGCAAGTCCTGCCAGGCAATCCGGCAATACTTCGCTGTCATAAGACATCAAGGTGATCGCTACTTGGGTATCGGCATGGTAATCGTCCGGGAAAATCGGACGGATCGCCCGGTCAACGATTCTACTGATCAAAATTTCGTAGTCAGACAATCTGCCCTCTCTTTTCAAAAATCCTCCTGGGATTTTTCCCGAAGAGGCAAATTTCTCTTGGTAATCAACTGACAAAGGCAAAAAGTCTACACCTTCTAGGGCGTCTTTCTTAGCAACAACGGTCGCTAGAATCATCGCATTTCCCATCCGCACTACTACAGAACCGTCGGCCTGTTTGGCAAGTGCTCCGGTTTCGATAGTGATTTCTCTGCCATCCTGTAGTTGGATGGTCTTTGTGATCAAATTTGGTAACATAAATTGTTGTTAGTATAATTTCTTCGGTCTGAAAAATCTAGGCATCTAGCTTAAAAAGAAAAAAGTAAGGTTCTCAACTTATGAGAACCTTACTAAAAGGATTATTTTCTGATTCCGAGCTCGGCAATGATTGCTCTGTAGCGCTCGATTTCTTTCTTGTGGAGGTAGTCCAGTAGGCTTCTTCTCTTACCTACGAGCTTCAACAAACCCAATCTAGTGGAGTGATCCTTCTTATTTGACTTTAGGTGCTCAGTCAAATGCTTGATTCTGTGAGTGAAGAGGGCAATCTGTGATTCAGGAGATCCTGTATCGTTAGCAGATTTTAACCGTCCATGATTCTGAAATAACTCTTGTTTTTTCTCTGATGTTAAATACATGTTTAGCTAAATTTTGTAAAACAGACACAAAGGTAAGCTTATTATTCGGGAAAGTAAACGATCAGCTGGACTTTGCTTTGATTCTGGAGAAATAAACAGCTACTTTTTTCCAAATTCCAGAATAAAAATCAGCCTCAAACAATCTCGCGTCTTTTCTTGCTTGCCTTAGGAAAAACAAGCCAAAGGGAACAAGGCATAGGTTGGAGAAAACAGTCCCAAAAAGTGGTGCTGTGATCCCCTCTTTAGCCCATTTTTCGCCTGTGATGGTCAACATGTAAAAGAGTATAAAAAAGATAATTGAGATCAAAACCGGCATACCAAGCCCTCCCTTTTTAATGATCGCACCAAGAGGTGCGCCGATCAAAAACATTACAAAACAGGCGATGGCTTGGGTATATTTCTGATACCAGGCTATTTCATACCTCCTATATTCTCTTTCATGGTTATCCACCTGAGTACTTTTGACGTCAAAGGAATTTTTAAGATTCCGTGAATTATTCAAAGCCATCGTGTAGGCATTGGAGATGTATCCGCGCTTGATAACCACCGAATCGATCAACTCGCGTTCTTTGTCCGTAAGCGGCGTAGTTCGCTTTACTTTTTTGACTTCCTCAGCAGCCAAAGTATCCGCTGCTGCGATTGACGATGATTTAGTCAACGCCACAGAATCTCCCATCGTCAGCCGGCGATTGGATTTCTGGCTAAAAATAGAATCTGACTTTGAAATCTCAGCGCTTGCGGTCACATTCAGTGGCGACTCTTTACTTTGAAGAGAGTCTTCCCCTTTAATTGCGGTAGAGTCTTCCAAATTCTTAAGATTTTTTATGGAATCCTGTTCCTTTTTCTCTCTTTCAAGCCTCGCCTTTCTTAACGCGTCATCTCTGGTTTTGCGGTCTTTAATTTCCTGAGGTGGCGTGAGCGGACGTTCTCTGGTGAAAAAAGGGTAGATACTTTGGGCTGTTTGATAATTCTGAAATTTGAGATCATTAACCAGCGTATTGATCGAATCCAATCCCAGTTTGATTTGCGCGATGTTTTTGATCGCCCGGTTAGTGGACCAGAGATCTTCTGGTGTACGGCTGAGCTGGAATGCATCGAGATCAAATACGATCACATTCTCGTCAAACTTAGTCCTTGAAAACTCCACCGGAGCCTCCTGTATTCCGCGGGTCGCCCGTTGTTCTTTATAGCTTCGTCCGTTATATAACGTCAACTTGAGGTAGCTGTCGCTGAAAAAGGTCTCCATTCTACCGGAATCAGCCAGGGTTACATTTAGATTACCCTGCTGATCCGCATGATTGTAGATTATTATATCTTTCAATCGGACATCGTCGAGTTTCTCATTGACCTTAATACTATAGGAAGGAATTCCCGAATAAAACACCCCCTCCTTAATATCCAGTGCGGGAGATTTCATCCGAATATCATACAGCAAACTGAAGGTCTTCAGATTGACTTTTGGTACGAGATAATTATTGGACAGATAGGCCGCTATGGTCAACACAACTGCGAAAATGCCGATAGGCCTCATGGCCCTAATCAATGAGATACCGCTGCTTTTGATGGCGGTCAGTTCGAAGTGCTCGCCAAGATTTCCGAAAGTCATCAAGCTGGAAAGCAAAACCGCAAGCGGCAATGCCATCGGAGAAATACTGATCACGAAGTAGCCAATCAACTCTGCGTAAATCCAAAATCCCAGCCCTTTCCCGAAGATCTCGTCAAAATACTTGAGCATGTTGACAATCAATAAGATGAAGTCAACAACCAAAAAAGTCAGTAAAAATGGCCCTATAAAGGATCCTAAAATTAGCTTATCGAGTTTTTTCATTCGTGCAAACTTCCTCCGGCAAGGAAAACGATTTACCAATGCCAGGGTTCAAAGTTGGCAAATAGAAGGGAATTTATCCACCTATAATTTCCTTGAGCTTCGAAATCAGCCCATCCCAAATCGCCTCGAGTTCCTCTTCCTCGTACTCATTCGAGTAATCAATGACCTTAATGAAAAGCGATTGGGTCAGCTCATTTTCTTCCAACTTAAATTCGATAAAGGAGTGATCGGTTTCATTTGGGATTTTTGGGTCAAAAAAATCAAACTTCACATGCAGATTTGATCTCAGTGATGTCAGCTTTGCATGATGATCCTCATTGTCAAAATTGAAAATATAATTTTTATCCTCGTCAATTCGCACCTCGTCTGCAAACCACTCCTCTAAACCACTGGCAGAACTTAAATAATGGAAAACAATTTTCTTGGAAGCATTTATTTGATAATCAGCGACAAACTTATTTTTGACCATGATGCGTTATTTTAAAGGTGACTTTTTCACACTTTTCTCAAAACTGAACTTGCATTTAAGAGTACAAGACCTCATATTTGCATTCCCTTTCGCAGGGGGCTCAAAATGGCTAATTTCGCACGGAAATCGCCTGATTTTTTGAAATTCGATGATGGTTTAAGTTAGCCATTAATTTCAAAAATCAATACCAGTAAAAATTTATTAAAATATTTGGCGAGATAGCTCATCCCGATAGCCATCGGGAGGTTAGAGCGCAGGATTCATATCCGCCGCGGCGGACGGGAGTTTAAATCTCCTGTTAGATTGACATATTACCAACAAAGAATAATGGCGAGGTAGCTCAGTTGGTTAGAGCGCAGGATTCATAACCCTGAGGTCGGGAGTTCAAATCTCCCTCTCGCTACTCAAGGCTTTCGGAAACGGAAGCCTTTTCTTTTTTTGGGAATTCGATAAACTGCTCAGTTGGTTAGAGTACAGGATTCCTATCCCTACCTTCAAGTAGGCAGGCGCTGCGCCACGGCAACAGGAAAAGCGGAAGGGAGCCAACCTTCGGCAGGTAAATTCTACCCTCTCCTTCCGAAGCCTGATTGGAATCGAGAAATTTTTCTTTTTTAGAAGGAGGAAATCGATTTGACATTCACGCCCTCTAATCCCTTCGCTCTTTCTTTTCGCCGATACTTATGTCATTGCAGCGGTTCAAGCAAAATTTTTATAGCTTAACAGCAAGGATCGAGAAATTCGGCAATTCTCTTCCGCTCTTTCCTTTGTAAAAAACGCAAACCCGAAAAACCATGAATTCAAGAATCTTCTCACTTTCCCTTGCCCTAATCCTCCTTTCTGGAATTTCCTTCGCACAGGACAACGCCTTAAGCAAGAAGGAGAAAAAAGACGGCTGGAAACTACTATTCAATGGAGAAAACTTCGAAGGATGGACCTCTCCCAAGGGAGATTCTCCCGACTCAGTATGGAAGATAGAGGACGGCGTATTTTCTCTCCAAAAAAAGAACAACGACAAGCGTATGAACATCATCACCACGGATAAATATGGGGACTTTGAACTGGTGGTCGATTTCAAATTAACAGAAGCCGCAAACTCCGGCATCAAATACTTTTACAATAATCACGATCAAAGTGTTGAGCTGGGATTGGAATATCAGATCATCGACAATGATCGCCATCCTGACGCTAAAGATGAAAATCGTCGCTTGGCTGCCCTGTATGACATGTTCGAGGTCAGTACTGTCGAAAAGGTGAATGTCGGTGAATGGAACCATATCCGAATCGTATCCAAGGGTTCAACAGTCACTCATTACTTAAATGGAGTAGAAGTATTGAGTTTTGATCGCAAAAGTGATGCCTTTGAAACAGCTCGAGCTGCCAGTAAATACAGCAAGGCGAAACCTCTTTTTGGCTCATTTGACACCGGACATATCCTGATTCAAGATCACAGCGACATCGTCTATTTCAAAAACGTCAAAATAAAAGCAAACTAAAGCCTGAATCTTCCCAGCCTTGGCCAGTTGTACTTGCCTTCAAACAACTTTATAGGTAACTCCAAGCCAATGAACCCAAAATCCATTCAAAACCCACCCGAGTCGTTTTTCAAAAAGCTGCGTTTTTTAGGGCCTGGATTTATCCTGTCTGCCTCTATTGTCGGCTCTGGAGAATTGATCGCGACGACGGTACTGGGAGCGAAAGCCGGATTCATTACCTTTTGGGTGATCTTGATCAGCTGCTTGATCAAGGTCGCCATCCAACTGGAGTTCGGAAAAAACGCCATCGTCTCTGGCAGGCCTTTGATGCAGGAATTTAACCGATTGGACGGTCCTACTTTCGGAAAGGCAAACTGGGCGGTTTGGTCGACTTTTTTGCTCACCTCCTTTAAAATACTCCAAATCGGAGGTATGATTGGCGGTTCGGCGATTGTCCTGAATCTGATCTTCCCTTCCTTTCCGATCAATCTTTGGTTGGTGCTGATTGGGCTTAGTCTTAGTTTGCTGATTTTCAAAAACTACTATCACCTGATCGAGAAAGCTTCCACGCTGATGGTGTTTGGCTTTACGATGTTCACCATCGCTTCTTTGATCGGGCTATTTTATACACCGTTTAGATTTACGTTGGACGATGTGTTGTCGGGGTTGACTTTTGATTTGCCACAGAAAGTTCTTTTTGTGGCAATCGGCGCTTTTGGAATTACCGGTGTCGCTAGTGATGAAATCATAGCCTATACTTATTGGTGTCAGGAAAAAGGGTATGCAGCCTATGTCGGTGCGAATGACGGCTCGGAATCCTGGAGACAACGTGCCCGAGGTTGGACAAAGATCATGTATCTCGATGCATTTCTGGCGATGATCATCTATACCCTAGTGACTGCCGCTTTCTATTTGTTGGGAGCTGCGGTCCTCTATGGCCGCTCGGAAATTCCGGATGGAAACGATCTGATCAATTATCTCGCGAATATCTATACCGACTCTCTTGGGTCTGGAGCGAGATTCGGCTATCTAGCTGGCGCCTTTTTTGCCTTGTATTCCAGCATCTTCGCGTCGCTGGCTTATTGGTCCAGGCTCTACCCCGATGTCTTTTGTGAGTTGGGATGGATAAGGCGTGGTGATGAATTACAAAGGAAAAAATGGGTTGGAATCCTCGCTTGGTTATTCCCGATCATCTGGGTGATTACGTATCTTTTCATAAAGCTTCCTGGCATTATGGTACTTTCAGGCGGGGTCGTCGCTTCAGTATTGTTACTGGTCGTCGTCGCTGCGGCGATCAAGTTCAGGGCAAAAAATAGAGAACTGAAACTGACTTCCGGATTAGGATCAGAGCTCATGTTTTGGCTAAGTGCTGCTGCGATCCTGGGAGTGTCTGCCTACGGGATTTGGAAGCTATTTTAATCAAAGCATTCTAAAAAATCAGTAGAAATATCAGCTTCAGCGAGGTCATTCACCAACAAAAAAAGCCTTCCCATTTGGGAAGGCTCTCCGTAAAATAAGGATGTGCCGACCTTATTTTACTCTTTCAACTACAGCTTTGAATGCTTCTGGATGGTTCATTGCCAAATCAGCCAAAACCTTACGGTTAAGTTCGATTTCTGCTTTCTTCAGCAAACCCATCAATTGAGAATAGGAAACCCCGTGTACTCTCGCACCGGCGTTGATACGCTGAATCCACAAAGCTCTGAATTCTCTTTTCTTCGCTTTACGATCTCTGTATGCGTACTGAAGACCTTTCTCGTACTTGTTTTTCGCTACAGTCCATACGTTGCTACCTCTTCCGAAATAACCTCTTGTGGCCTTTAGCACTTTTTTTCTTCTTGCTCTGGACGCTACTGCGTTTACCGATCTAGGCATAGTTTTTTTAGTTTTTGACACTTGGTGTTCCGATCATTTCGGAATCTTGTCTACCAAAGCATCTGGTGAATTAATGAACCTTAATTTTAATCTTGAGTCAAGCTGAAAATCAGATCTTCAACATGTCTCTTACTCTTCCTTCGTCGGCAACGTGTACCAAACCGGTCTTGGTCAGGTTATGCTTACGCTTGGTAGATTTTTTGGTCAGGATGTGGCTTTTGAAAGCGTGTTTCCTTTTGATTTTACCGGTTCCCGTTAGGGCGAACCGCTTTTTTGCACTGGATTTGGTTTTTACTTTTGGCATTTTGCTGTATTTATATTGGTTGAAATTACTTTTTTCCTGCCTTCGCAGCGATGAAGATGCTCATTCGCTTTCCTTCCAATTTAGGCATTTGCTCCACCACTCCATGGTCTTCGAGCTCCTGCGCAAATTTCAACAGCAGCATCTCCCCTCTTTCCTTGAAGACAATAGAACGGCCGACGAAGTGTACGTAAGCTTTCACTTTTGCTCCTTCTTTCAGAAAGTTGATCGCATGCTTTAGCTTGAAGTTGAAGTCGTGATCATCGGTATTAGGCCCGAATCTGATTTCCTTTAAAACAACTTTCGCTGCATTGGCCTTGATCTCCTTTTGCTTCTTCTTTTGCTCGTATTTAAACTTCGCATAGTCGATGATCTTACATACGGGAGGCTCTGCATTGGGAGAAATCTCGACAAGATCAAGTTCGTTGTCTTGTGCAAGTTTGATGGCTTTCTCGATAGAAAGGACGGCGTTGCCGCCTTCCACGAAATCACCGACTAGTCTTACTTCGCGAACTCTTATTTTATGATTGATTCGATAAGGTTCTTCTTGTCTTCCTCTTTGTTGCTGGTATGGTCTTTGGCTCAAGTTAGCTTTGGTTGTTCTTGTGAAATTGCCTGCAAATATCGGAATTATTTCTAATTCTAAAAAGCAGAATAAAATAATACGTTCTTACTGCTTACTCAGGGATTCTGAAATAATCCCTTGAAAATACTTGATAAACTCCTCGATTGAGAAGCTTCCCAAGTCGCCCTGCCCGTGTTTTCGCACAGACACTTTTTGTTCATCCTGCTCTTTTTCACCTACTATCAGCATGAAAGGCACTTTTTTCACTTCCGAGTCACGGATCTTACGGCCGATCTTTTCATCCCGGTTGTCAATGTGCCCGGCAATACCGGCATCGTCCAGCAACGCCTTTAGTTCCTCAGCATATCCGATATATTTTTCGGAAATAGGCAAAATATTAATCTGTTCTGGAGAAAGCCACAGCGGAAAATCGCCCGCACAGTGCTCGATCAGCACGGCTACAAATCGCTCCAAGGAGCCAAATGGCGCTCGGTGAATCATCACCGGACGGTGCTTCTGATTGTCAGATCCGATGTATTCGAGCTGGAATCGGTCAGGTAACTGATAGTCCACCTGGATGGTTCCCAGCTGCCACTTTCTACCCAAAGCGTCCTTCACCATGAAGTCCAACTTCGGCCCGTAGAATGCCGCCTCTCCCAGTTCAGTCACAGTGACCAAACCTTTCTCTGCCGCCGCTTCGATGATCGCAGATTCAGCTTTTTGCCAAGCTTCATCCCCACCGATGTATTTCTCTTTCTTTTCCGGATCTCTCAAAGAAATCTGCGCAGTATAATCCTCAAAACCCAAGGCTTTGAATACATATAGCACCAAGTCAATCACCTTGATAAACTCTTCCTTCACCTGATCTGGACGACAGAAGATATGTGCATCGTCCTGGGTAAATCCTCTCACACGAGTCAACCCATGCAACTCTCCACTTTGCTCGTATCGGTAAACGGTACCAAACTCAGCGTATCGAATAGGCAAATCCTTGTAGGACCTTGGCTTGTGTTTGTAGATTTCACAGTGATGCGGACAGTTCATCGGCTTCAGCAAAAACTCCTCCCCTTCGTGTGGCGTGGTGATCGGCTGAAAGGAATCCTTCCCGTATTTCTCGTAGTGACCGGAAGTTTCATACAAAACTTTGCTCCCAATATGGGGCGTGGTGACCTGCTGATAGCCCGATTTGTCCTGGGCTTTTTTCATAAAGTTGATCAGCCGCTCACGTAGCAAAGTGCCCTTAGGAAGCCACAAAGGCAATCCCATCCCCACTTTTTCAGAAAAAGTAAAAAGCTCCAGCTCACGGCCGATCTTGCGGTGGTCACGCTTCTTGGCTTCCTCAAGTAAAGTCAGATAATCTTTCAATTCTTGCGCCTTTGGAAAAGTAACCCCGTAGATTCGGGTCAGCATCTTGCGCTTTTCGTCTCCTCTCCAGTACGCACCGGCGATATTCGTGAGCTTCACCGCTTTGACAAAACCGGTATGTGGAATATGTGGACCACGGCAAAGATCCGTGAAATCACCCTGCTGATAGAAGGTAATCGATCCATCCTCCAGACCTTCCAGGAGATCGAGTTTGTATTCGTCTCCTTTTTCCTGAAAGAAAGCTACCGCTTCCTTTTTGCCGACATTAGTTCTGATAAACTCACTTTTCTGCTTGGCAAGCTCGATCATCTTCTGCTCGATCTTCTCCAGCTCATCCCCTTCCAGCTTGTGGTCACCGAAGTCCACATCGTAGTAGAATCCGGTCTCGATTGGAGGACCGATTCCGAATTTTGTGCCTGGGTACAAGGCTTCCAAAGCCTCGGCCATCAAGTGGGCGGATGAGTGCCAAAAGGTGTTTTTACCTTCCAGATCGTTCCAGGTGAGCAATTGCAAAGTGGAATCTTCGTCGATGGCTCGGGTAGCATCCCAAACCTGACCGTTTACTTTGGCGGCGAGGACATTCCGTGCCAAACCCTCGCTGATACTTGCAGCAATCTGTAGCCCGGTAGTTCCCTTTTCGTACTCCTTCACGGTGCCATCCGGAAGGGTAATTTTAATTTGATCAGACATGTGTTGTTTTTTTCTGCCCATACAAACAGGCAATGGGTCTAAGCTGCAAATATGCACAACCGCTTAGGAAAGGAAAAATTTAGTGAAGGGGAATAAGGAAAAGTTTCGATCAAAGTATGAACTGCGCACTGATCTTCACATGAAAAGGCTTCGCCCCCGGATTGTCCAGATAGGTCATCCGGTGGAAAAAATCCACCCGGAAAAACTTGAAGATATTCTCGATTCCGTAGCCCAGTTCCAAATAGGGATTCCCAAAATCGAGACGTCCAAAGGTGTTGAGTGGATTGCCATCGGGATCGACAGCAGGGACATTTTCCACATTGTAGTCCTTCACCGACCCCCAGAGGACATTGGCGCTACCGACTAGTCTCCATTTCAGGCGCTGGATGAGCGGAATGGAATTGAGCAAAAAACCCTCAAAGGCATGGCGATACCGGATGCTGAAATATTGATCGGAGGTGAATTCGGTGAAATTCATAGTATTGAAAGCCGCCGTGGTGTAGAACAGCGTCTCGTTACCCAAGTGATTTTTCAGAATGGGATACGGCACTTCACCGAAGATCTTTCCGGCATCCAACTCATATCTGCCGACGCCCAAAAGCCCCAGATTGATGCGCTGATAGACGTACAGGCTGAGCTTCTGGTACTCCAAATCTCCTCCGAGCCACTTCATTCCTCTGGTATAGTTGACTTCAAAAATCGGCCATTTGAGGGAACCAAGTGAAGCGCGCTCATTGTCATTGATGATTACAATCTCGTCTTTGCCATAGCGGATTCCTGCTCGGATTTCGGTCGTTGCAAAATCGGATTTATATGCTCTCGTATCTTTTTCCAAATAATAAAAATCATAGAGCGGGTCGAATTGACCGACGTTCATTCCGGCTTTTACCAAGAATCCTTTGAAAAACTCCCGCTGCAGGTTCAGCCCATGATTGGTGCTGAAATAAGGACTCCGCAGCGTACCAAACCTGCTGGCTGCCAAAAAGATGCTGTTGCTTTGCAGGTTGGCAATCTCCAATCCCACTTGGTCGATCTCTTTGTTGGAGTAAGCCTGCACTGTCGTCCAGTGGCTTCTGTCCAGAATCCGTGTGGCCGACGCTGCATACTTCCATTTCATATCCCCAAAGCCATAAGCCAGATAGCCTTTCAGCTCCCACTTTTTGCTGAACTTATAATTGGTCCGCAGGCCCATGCCGAGTCGGACATTTTCGATGTTGTTGTAGTTGAAAAATCCCGGCCACGGGCCGATGTCGATCTTACCGATCGGTTTATAGCCAGTCGCAAAAAACTTCAAGCCCTCAGAATAAAATCGGATGATTGGTATTGTCTTCAAGGTATCCACCATCTGTAGCACAGCCAATTCCTCCGAACTAAGCGGGTCCGGGCGATTTGCGACCCAAAAGTCGTCCTCTGCCATCCCAAAATCTGCCTGCAACTCAACCGCCTGATTGAAGAACTTGGTCTCCTTGGGTTGGTTGACCACCACGCTATCTGTAGCGGTATAGAACTTCGCCAACAGGCCCGCCGTGTCATCGGTCACTTGGGCGATCTTGATCAAAACCCGCGTTTTGGACGGAATCAACGGGCCTGCAGCGCTCGGACCTAGTTCCTGTTGGATCTTGATCCGATCCACAAAATTCAAGTTCGCAGCTTTGGGAATCGTCAGGTCGACTTGCTTGAGCGAATAGTCTTCCTTTTTGATCCATATTGTACCCGTGAAAGCCAAATCTTGCTCCCGTCGTGGATAGACCTGAAGCTTGTAACAGGTGTCCTGTCCCACCAAAACCGAATCCAACAAATCATAGTCGTAGAAAGACTTCCAGCTATCCGAAATCGGCGAAACAAAGTCCTTGTTGAGGATGGAGAGCCAGTTTTTGTAAAAATTGTATTCCTGGAACACCGAGCCCGTGATCTGAGAAGTAGTCGAGCCGTCGGTGATTCCGACTCCGGTGACTTTGGATTTTTCGATCACTTCCTTTCGCAGTTCGGGATTGTCTCGGTAATAAAACTTCGAAACCGTCTCCGAGAAGAATACGGGAAGGATTTTTTCTCCTTCGTCATTGGTCAGTTGCCGGATGCTGTCCAAGACCTGCGTAACCTTCTGTACCGACTTTCTCTGTCTGAATTCTTCCGAAAGATTGTCAATATCGATCTCAATCTTGGTGTAATTCTTGGTCTCATAAGCTAGCAAAGACCTTTTATCAAAAACCTTTCGCCTCTCCGCAGCCCTTCTGATGATCTCAAAAGCAGGATTTTCTCCAGCTTCAAAAACAAACGCATCAAGTTCAAAATCACTCGGTCGCAGCTGAAAATTGAGAACCTGATCTGGCTGATCCGACAGCGCTTTGGATTGGCGGAAATATCCCAGATAACTCACCACTAAGCTATCGCTCAGCGATTTGGCCTGGATCAGATAATTCCCTTCAAAATCCGTGGTAATTCCAGTCGTAGTTCCCTTCAGGATGACATTGACAAAAGCGATCGGATCACTTGTTTCAGCATCTGTCACCTTTCCCCTGATAGTAAACTGGGCCCAAAGGGAAGTGGAAAAAAGTGAGAAAAAGGCAATAAAAAGGGTTTGACGCATTGAAGGTATTCTCGCAGAAAACAGAAATCAGGCGCAAGTTAAATTCAAACCGGATTGAATTGGTTCGAAGCGCTGATGAATTTTCCAAAATCATCGCCTTCTCTAGCTTATCAAATACTCTTGAATTGTGTTTTCGACCTGTATATTTGAGACCAAATTTACTTTGAAAATGACATATGATGTAGTAATTGTCGGCGGGGGAATCGTCGGCTTGGCCACTGGGTTGAAAATACAAAAAGCACGTCCCGGTCTGAAAATCGCGGTTTTGGAAAAAGAAAACCAACTGGCAAAACACCAAACCGGCAACAATTCGGGCGTCATCCACTCGGGCTTATATTACAAACCGGGGTCACTTAAAGCCACCAATTGCATCAGCGGATATCATGAGCTGATTCGATTTTGTGAGGAGGAAAAGATCCCATTCGAGATCACCGGCAAAGTTGTCGTTGCCACACGAGATGAACAAAAACCACTTCTGCAAACGCTCTTGGATCGCGGTCTGCAAAATGGTCTGGAAGGTTCTAGGTACATCACCATGGAGGAATTGAAAGGCTACGAGCCACATTGTGCCGGAGTCGCCGCGATTCATGTGCCGCAGACCGGCATCGTCGATTATATTCAGGTCGCTCTGGCCTACGGAAGAAAAATCATCCAAAACGGAGGTCAGATTTTTCTCAATCATAAAGTTCTGAAGATAAGCCAAAAGAAAGGATTCAACTACATCGAAACGGCAAATAAGACTTTCGAAGCCAAGCTGGTGATCAACTGCGCCGGACTCTACTCCGACAAAGTTGCACAGATGAACGATCCTGCAATTGACGATGTCAAGATCATTCCTTTTCGAGGTGAATATTTCAAGCTGAAAAAGGAAAAAGAATATCTCGTCAAAAACCTGATCTATCCAGTTCCCGATCCGAATTTTCCTTTCCTCGGGGTCCATTTCACAAGAATGAAAAAGGGCGGAGTGGAAGCTGGTCCAAATGCCGTTTTGGCTTTCCGCAGGGAAGGATACAAAAAATCGCAAATCAATCTGGGAGAATTGGCTGAATCACTGGCCTGGCCTGGATTTCAAAAAGTCGCTGCCAAATACTGGAAAACCGGGTTTGGAGAGATGTATCGCTCGTTTTCAAAAGCCGCATTCACCAAAGCACTTCAGGAGCTCATTCCAGAGATTCAGGAAGGCGACCTGGTCGAAGGCGGTGCCGGCGTGAGAGCTCAGGCCTGCGACCGAAGCGGTGGGCTATTGGACGACTTTGCCATTCGAGAGTCTCAATTTGCAATCAATGTCCTAAATGCCCCATCTCCTGCCGCTACAAGTTCTCTTGCCATTGGTGGAACCGTCGCGGGCATGGCGCTGAAGAGATTTGAATAGTCCGCTATTCCAAGTGATGGGTGACCGAGTCCGGAAAATAGCGATTCGCAAAATCTACCATTTCATCGCCACGCACCAGGTCCAAAACTGTCAATTCAGAGGTATGAGTGTGCCCCGTCGCGCCGAGTAGCTCCTTGACGGCATGGACGGTGTTTTTGTGAAAATTGTAAACACGCTCCGACTTATCTGTCACGACCAGGCCTTTTTCCAAATGCTTATCCTGAGTGGCGACGCCCGTCGGACAGGCGTTGGTATTGCAGCGCAGCGCTTGGATACAACCTAGACTGAACATAAATCCTCTGGCCGAATTACACATATCTGCGCCTAATGCAAGGTTTTTCAAGATTGCAAAACCACTGATTGCTTTGCCAGATGCGATTAACTTGATTCTGTCTTTCAGGTTGTATTTCACTAAAGTCAATCGGGCAAAAATTAAAGCTGGCTCCAAAGGTAATCCTACGCTGTCCGAAAACTCAAGTGGTGCGGCTCCCGTGCCTCCCTCTGCCCCATCGATGGTGATGAAATCCGGTAAAATATCAACTGCCACCATCGCCTTACACACATCCTCAAACTCCTCTGTCTTTCCGATGCAAAGTTTGAAACCTATAGGCTTTCCTCCAGAGAGATCCCGAAGTCTCTGCACGAACTGAACCAGCTGGTCCGGGTTGGAAAAAGCCGAATGTGCAGGTGGCGATAAGATGGTTGTTCCTGGGACCACTCCTCGAATGCCTGCTATTTCAAGGGTATTTTTTACCCCGGGCAGCACACCGCCGTGTCCTGGCTTGGCGCCTTGGGAAATCTTGATTTCAATCATCTTAACCTGCGGCCATGCGGCTTTTTCTTTGAATTTTTCGTCATCGAAAAAGCCCTGTTCATTCCGACACCCGAAATATCCAGTGCCGATCTGCCAGCACAGATCCCCTCCAGCCAAGTGATGTGGCGATATCCCTCCCTCTCCGGTATTATGGAAAAAATTTCCCTTTTTGGCACCCTGATTCAGAGCCAAAACCGCATTGCCGCTCAGTGAACCAAAGCTCATCGCCGAGATATTGAAGATAGAAGCAGAATAGGGCTGTTTACATTTTGGCCCACCAACCACCACCCGAATGTCTTTCTCGTCTGGATTTTTGGCATAGATCGAATGCCGAAGTGCAACATAATCTTCCATGTTGATATCTCGTTGGGTTCCAAAAGGATGAGTATCATTCACGTTTTTTGCGCGACGATAAACCAAGGCGCGAAGGTTTCGGCTGAACGGCCTACCGCTGGTGTTAGACTCGATGAAATACTGCTGGATCTCAGGGCTGATTGATTCCAAGAAGTAGCGGAAATGCCCCACCACCGGGAAGTTTCTCAGGATGGCGTGTTTTTTCTGAAAAGCGTCATACACACCCAAACAGCCAATTAGGAAGATCACCACCAAAATCAGGTATCCGATCCTAAATGAACCGAAGTCATTCAGCCACATGAAAAACAAGGTTGACAAGAAAAGGACGCCAAGGCCAACTAATGATAATTTTCTCATAAAACAGGGGAATTATATTTCGGAAAATAACAATTCCCGATCAATCAAGCCCCATGCAAAAACGCTAAGATTCTAATTTCTCCAAAAGTAAATTCTTTGTCCTGAAGCGAAAAACCGGTGTGTCCTCCCCTTTCGGGCATTTCGAGAAAGAGATTTGACTTGGATTCAGCAAGCTTTATTGGATAGCACTCCGCACCAAGAAGCGGATCATTGAGTGCATTGACGATCAAGGTAGGAATAGCGATCCGATCCATCCAATTGTCAGCACTGACGGTTTTGTAGAAATCCGCCGCATCCTTAAAACCGTGAAGCTTCGCAGTAAACTGCGTGTCGAAGGCATCAAAATCCTGCACCCTTCGCAACAATTCCAAGTCGATCAAATTCGGAAACTGGACTGCTTTAGCTTCCATTTTCTTTTTCAATTTGCCCAGAAAGCGATTTTTATAGAAAAGATTGGAGCGTGACTTAAGTGTAGCAGCACTGGATGCTAAGTTGCAGGGCGTAGAATAAACTGCCGCTTTCGTGATTATTTTCGGAAGAGACTCACCCTTCTCTCCCAAATACTTCAGCGTCTGCGCGCCACCCATGCTGACGCCGGAAAGAACAATCTCCTGATAGATATTTTGTCCTAGCACGTGATCGACCACCGTTTCTAGGTCATAGCTTGCACCATGGTGATAGAGAATCGGCTTCAGGTTCATCTCACCGCCACATGTTCGATTATTCCAGACCAGTACGTCAATTCCGCTTTGGTTGAAAATCTTCACCAAGCCCAGCGCATAGTGCCGCCGGGAATCTCCTTCGAGGCCATGCGATAGGATCAGTAGCTTGGCACCGCCGACTTTTGACCAATCCAAATTCAAAAAATCGCCATCCGGCGTGTCGATTTTTTCCCTTGTATACTCGACGCCCGCGACCTTTCTCCACAGACTTGGAATAATGGTTTCCAGATGCCCGTTGAAAAGGTAGGCTGGGGGCTTCAGATAAGTACTGGGAATTATTGGCATGGGAAAACTAAATCTTCACCTCAAAGTAACGCAGGGATAACCACAGCAAAAAAACGGAGGGATACTTTTGCGGAAGAATTTTTCATCATAGGGTATAGATACAAAAAGGGAGCCGCGGGTGTGTGCTCCCATTTTTACTCTTTCAATCGCTTCACATCCAGAAGGACTAAATCCATCAAGATCAAAAATGAAAGGAAGTGCGATTCAAATGCTAGCCCAAAGCCTTGAGCGTCCAATATTTCTCTTCCTTCCTCTAGGGAAACTGCCACCTGATCAAAATCAAACATAACCAGCGTAGGTTTGATCTTATGACGAATTTGTTGAATTTTAACTTTGTCTTTTTCAATGCGACCCTGTGCGTAGACAGTCTGCAACTCCATTAGTCCGGTGTAGATGGCCGAGATCAGTTCACTTCTAAACTCATCATCTCCTTCAGCCATATCCAGAATCCGTTGGTTCAATTCCAGGTTATTGCTCATAGCATTTTCTCTTTAACGGACTTTCCGGCTAGGTATCCAGTCGACCAGGCAGCTTGAAAATTAAAGCCGCCTGTGATTCCATCAATGTTTAAAACTTCGCCGGCAAAGTATAGGTTGGGGTGATACTTACTTTGCATGTTTTCGGGATCAACCTGATCTAAAGTGATCCCGCCCGCTGTGACGAATTCCTCTTTGAAGGTGGTTTTCCCGCTTACAGCCAAAATATAACAAAAAAGGTTTTGAACTAACTTGTTTACGCTCTTTTTTGTAATATTTCCAGAGAGGGTGTTGTCGTATATCTCTGCTCTGTCGCAAAAATGCTCCCATAGCCGAGAGGGAATATCAAACAAAGGATGGGTGCGAACTTTGCGCAACGGGTGCGCTTTTGCGTAGTTAAGGAACTGCTCCAGATAGTCATTTTCACCATATTCCGCATTCCAATTGACGATGGCGCGGGCTTGGTACTGATGCTCGTGAAGCCATTCGGCTCCAAATGCCGAAAGCTTCAAAACGGCCGGACCGCTGATTCCCCAGTGGGTGACCAATATCGGGCCGCGATAGTTCAGCTTGGTTCCTTCAATCTTCACCAGTCCCTCCGGTACAGCGACGCCCATGAGTTGTCGAAGCTGCTCGCCCGGAGTATTAAAAGTAAAAAGAGATGGAATCGGGTCATTTACTTTGTGAATGAGTGAGTTAAGAAATTGATACCCCTCGGATTTGGGATGTCCTCCGGAGGCGACGATGACTTTGTCCACCCTGAAAACTCCCTTCTCCGTGATCAGTTCAAAACCCTTCTCGATCGGGTTTAGCTCTTTAATTCCAGTCGAAACGTGAATCCTGATTTTCAGTCGCTCGGTTTCCTTTTGTAGGCAATCGATGATGGATTGAGACGAATCGCTTGTGGGAAAAACCCTTCCATCAGGTTCGATCTTCAACTCTACGCCTCGGGATTGGAACCAGTCAAAAGTGTCGGAAATAGAAAAATGACGGAAGACGCGCTTTAGAAATTTTTCTCCCCGAGGATAATTTCTCACCAGCTTGGAAATCTCCATCGGGCGATGGGTCACATTACATCTGCCCCCCCCTGAGACCTTGACTTTGGAAAGCAGCTTGGGGGTTTTCTCAAAAATCGCCACTTCGATTCCAGGTCCGCTAGCATGGATCGCTGCGAAATAACCTGCCGCACCGCCTCCGATTACTGCAACTTTCAATTTCTATATTGAGTTAATAGTCAATTAATTAGAATTACCTTTTTCTACGGGTGAATGAACCCAATATTCCACGGGCCAATTCTCGAAACAAGGTACGACCGAGCTGCCTCACCATGGTGTTTTTGCTCAGTTCTTCAATCAAAGATTCGTCTTCCTTGGTACGGGAAGTAGTGCGACCTCCGGAGGAAGGCTTCGGAAGTTGCGCTTTCTCTTGAGCCTCTTGCACACTTTGCATCTTTCGCTCCAAGATCTCGAATGCACTGTCATGATCGATATCTTTGTTATACTTGTACACCAGATCCGACGAGGCCACCAATTGATCAATCTCCGGTTCGGTGAGAATGTCCATGCGGGAGATTGGCGCTCTGACCAGGGTATGCGAAAGTGGAGTCGGAATTCCTTTCTCGTTCAGTGCAGTAACCAATGCCTCTCCGATACCCATCGCTGTCAGTACCTCCGCCGTTTCATAGAAGGGCGAGTCCGGATAGTTCTCTGCAGTTTTGGTAATGGCTTTCCGGTCTTTGGCTGTGAAGGCTCTCAAAGCATGTTGCACTTTCAGCCCCAACTGACCCAACACATTTTCGGGTACATCAGTAGGAGTTTGGGTGCAAAAGAAAACACCTACCCCCTTAGATCTGATCAGCTTGATGATGGCTTCGATCTTTTCCAAAAGATCTTTGGACGCATTACCAAAGACCAAATGCGCTTCATCGATAAACAGGCAAAGCTTGGGCTTATCGGCATCCCCTTGCTCTGGAAAGGTCTCGTAGATCTCAGAAAGCAAACTCAACATAAATGTCGAAAACAGCTTTGGCCGACTCTGAATATCCGTCAATCGAATGACTGAAATCACACCCTTTCCATCTTTGGTTCGCACAAAGTCGGTGACATCAAACGACATTTCACCAAAAAATCGCTCCGCTCCCTGCTGCTCCAGCTCGATAATCTTGCGCATGATCGTATTGACCGAAGCAGAGGAAACCTGCCCAAATTCCTTTTGAATGGCCTCTTTTCCTTCATTGGTAATAAACTGCAACACCCGCTTGAAATCCTTAAGATCCAACAAAGGCATATGGTGGGTGTCGCAATACCGAAACACCAATGCGACGACACCCTGCTGGGTATCATTCAATTCCAAAATCTGTGAAAGCAATACCGGCCCAAACTCCGAGACGGTGGCTTTGAGGCGCACACCTTTTTCCTCTGAGATAGACATCAGCTCCACCGGCAAGCCTTGTGGGCTATATTCTACCCCAATTGTTTCAGATCGATTTAAGATGAAATCATTCGTTGTTCCCGGTTTGGCCAACCCAGAGAGATCCCCCTTGAGGTCCATCAGGACAGATGGTACTCCTTTTAGCGAAAGCTGCTCCGCAATGACCTGAAGTGTTTTGGTTTTTCCAGTGCCGGTCGCTCCGGCAATCAGTCCGTGGCGATTCATCGTCTTAAGTGGAACTTTGACCTGCGCCCCTGGAACAGGACTACCATCTAAAATCCCTGAGCCTAGGACGATAAAGTCTTTTTTAAATACCTGACCTTCGGCTAGGTGTGTTCTAAACTGATCTATTTTACTCATTGGTGGAAAGATTTGCATTCCAAACTACAAAAAAACCCTGAGTCTCCTCAAGGTTTTAGATAGCTGTAAAACTCTAATTGCTCGATCAGTGAGTTACCTTCGGGTCGAGTGCTTTCGCCTGTGCTATAAAATCCTCGACTTTGGACAAGGGTGGTACAACCTTGGTCAGCCCTTTTTCTTCCTGCGTTTTGGTCAGCGCTGCATGCAGGTTTTCCGCGTTTCTGGTTCGCAATTCCTTAACAGTGTCCACTCCGGCAGCCTTTAGCAATTCAGCAAATTGGCTTCCGATTCCATTGATTCTGAAAAGATCTGCCATGTTTACCCAATCGAGGATTTTTCCCTCGTCAATTCCAGAACTTGCAGCAATTGATTTTCGACCCGATTTGGCTCCACCTTTTTCCAAAAGCCCCTCCACGCTGGTTATTCCTGCTTCGGCCAGTTTTCCTTTGAATACCTCTCCGATTCCCTCGATCATCGTGATTGTCTTACTCATCGTTTTTAAGTTTATATTTAAAATGAAAAAAGAAAAATCCGACCCTCAGACTTCCTGTTTAAATCCAAAATAATTACAATTTTTCGAACACAAAACGGAAAATCCAAAATCTTGATCTGACCGACTGCAAATTTTAACTTTGAGTTGAAATCGGAGTTAAGTAGTTTTCGAGGAATTAAATAGAATAGACTTTGCCAGTCCAATACCGCATCCCAGTCCTGCTTTTCTTTGTTTTCCTTCCGCTTATCGGTTTCAGTCAGGTAAACCTCGGCCAGACCGACAGATGGATGAAAGGTGCGCTCGCTGCAATGGAGCGAAGCGACTATGCCACTGCCAACTCCATCTTCAGAAATCTGATCGATTCCGGCCTTCCTCTGCCAGACGAGATGCCCTATTACTTCTCCGAAACGTTGTTTGAATTGGGCCAATACGACAACAGTTCGAACTTTCTAAATAAATATCTCGAATTAACCGGATTCAAGGGAGAGAATTATGAAGGCGCTAAACAGCTACAGACGAAACTAAAAGAACCTATTGCCTCGATTCAAGCTTGCCAACTCTGTGATCGCCGTGGATACCGCTACGAGGTCTGCTTCACTTGTGATGGATCCAAGCAGATTGAACAAGTGTGTGACTATTGCAAATCAAAAAGGATCGTTGGGTGCAGCAGATGCGCCGCCTCTGGGATGATCCGGAAAGTGAACGTGTTTAACATCGTCGAGTATTTTGAGTGCGAACGATGTGCAGGCAAAGGCCGCCTGACCTGCCCCGAATGCGAAGGCTCAGGCACCGATGTCACTGATTGCAAAACCTGTTCCGGAGCGGGTAAGATTACTTCAGACACCCTGTGTGATCATGAGCCACACGAGCATAAAGGCGAAGCAGGCAAATAGATTAATCATCCGGTGTCCCCACTTCAGTGATATTTGTGAGTGGAAAGGATGTTTGGGAAATAATAAGTAGCCACCGGTGCCTGCGTACGAAGTTGCATGAAACTTCGCTGTCCGATCATTTTGCTTTCGCCCCCCAACCTAAAAAACTCATTCCTAGCTGTTTACTATCAATTGGCTGTTGGCGCCAAATCTCGTGATTCTGGTATCTTGCGTCTGAGTTCTTGATACTTAGGTCTGACTGTTCAAAACAACATTCCTGCAACCGTGGCTGTCATCAAGCAAGCTAGCGATGATGCTGCCAACGAGATAAAGCCCAGTCGACTGAGATTGCCTTGTTGGTTGGGAGCAATGATGGATATACCTCCTAGCTGAATCGCGATGGAACTGAAATTAGAAAATCCACAAAGCGCATAAGTAGCGATCACAATGGATTTAGAATTCAAGGTGCCGGCCTCTTTCATCTCCGCAAGGCTCAAATAAGCCACAAACTCGTTGATGACAGTCTTTTGCCCCAGAAGACTCCCTATCTGCAGGGTATCTACCCAATCCACTCCGATCACCCAAGCAAACACCCTAAACATTTGCCCAAAGATATATTCAAGAGAAAAGCCTTTGAACTGTCCATTGGTGGAGTTTTCGACGAAAGCGTTCAACCCGGTGTATTCCCCGATCAAACCGCTCAGGCAGTAGTTAATCGCTGCGATCACGGCGATAAACGCCAACAGCATGCCACCGACGTTCAGCGCAAGTTTCAACCCTTCCGCCGCGCCGATCGACATTGCATCTATCAGGTTTACCCCCATGGCTTCCTTATTGACTTCGAGCTTGTCTTGGACGATTTCCTTTTCTGTTTCTGGGATAAAAATCTTCGAAAGAACAATCGCCGCCGGAGCGTTCATGATACTAGCCCCTAGCAGGTAAGCCGCAAATTTGCTTTGCTCCTCCAAGCTATCTCCACCGAGAAATGCTACATAGCCCGCCAGCACACCTCCTGCAATCGTAGCCATCCCACCTGTCATCAGGCACATCAGTTCGGATTTACTCATCGTGGGGATGAATGGGCGTACCAAAAGCGGGGCTTCAGTCTGTCCGAGAAAGATATTTCCAGCTGCAGAAAGCGATTCCGGGCCAGAGAGACGCATCGTACGTGCCATTACCCAGGCGATTCCAAAAACGATTTTTTGCAAAATACCCAAGTAATACAATCCCGCTGAGACTGTCGAAAAGAAGATGATCGTCGGCAATACTTTGAATGCGAATATAAAACCAAAGGTATTTCCAGCAAGGTCCCCAAAAATAAACGTCGCGCCAGCCTCACTGAAACTCAAAAACTTAACGAATCCCTGAGAAAGCGTCTCAAAGCCTACTCTGACAAATTCAACCTTGGTTATCAAAATACCAAAAACTAATTGCAGTAAAATCCCGATTGCTACAAGTCGCCAGTCTATTCTTCTCCGGTTGTTAGAAAAGAAGTATGCTATCACCACGATGATCGCAAGTCCTAAGACTCCTCTCAAATATTCCATGCAATTCAGTTAAAATACGAAGCGCTAAAAATAGCCCAAACCGAAGCAAGAAAAAAATGATGAATTTCTGATCCAAGGGGATTTTCTAATTTCAGATGACAGGCGGCTAAGCTTTGAAAATTAAAACAGAAAAGCCGAATACGTAAGCCCGAAAAAAATGGCATTCGTGTTGGTACCGAGCGTTGGTATTACCCTGAATCTTTCCCAAACCAAACAAGGGGAAACTGGTTACCTTTTGTACGCTAAAACCGTAAAACTATAGGAAAATGAAAATTTTTGAATGTAGCAACTGCTCCAACCCACTCTTCTTTGAGAATACAAGCTGTGAAAAGTGTGGACACTTTTGTGGATTTTCTGTCTCAAACCTACAGATGTTGACTTTTGCATCCACCGAAGATCCCATGATCTCAGACCGAGAAAAAGAGGCTTATCGGTACTGTAAAAATCATGAATTCTCCGTTTGCAACTGGTTGATCCCAGCTGCGCATGACGAGGAATTTTGCGTCGCCTGCGCCCTCAACCGGACAATCCCCGATCTATCCGATCAAGAAAATTTCAAAAAATGGCAAAAGCTGGAAGAAGCAAAGCATCGCTTAGTCTACCAGCTGGAGAGGCTAAAGCTCCCCTTTGTAAATCGTACTTCCGATCAGGAAAGTGGCCTTTGTTTTGACTTTATTTCACAAAAAGAAGATTCCAGTATAATGACTGGGCATGCGGGCGGCGTGGTTACGATCCTATTATCTGAGGCCGATTCGGTGCACCGTGAGCTCATGAGAAGACAGATGTCTGAACCCTACCGAACGCTTATCGGGCATTTCCGGCATGAAGTCGGACATTATTTTTGGGATCTACTAGTTGCACCAAACGCGAAACGGCTGAAATACTTCAGAAAAGTATTTGGCGACGAGCGAGTTGACTACGGAGAAGCACTTAATCTCTATTACCAAAACGGCGCTTCGGCCGATTGGCAACAACACCATATCAGCGAATATGCCACAGCCCATCCCTGGGAAGATTGGGCAGAAAGCTGGGCACATTACCTACACATCATGGACATGGCAGAGACTGCCTACTATTTTGACATATCGACAAAACCCAGGTTAAGTTCCGTCAACACCCGCTCGGCTATTCGAACCGATCCTTACAAAGTTTCTAGATTCGACAGGATCTTTAGATCGTGGATACCGGCTTCTTTTGCCCTTAACAGCTTAAACCGATCAATGGGCGTACCAGATGCCTATCCCTTTGTGGTCAGTCAGCCTGTAGTCGAAAAGATGAAAACAATTCACGAATTGGTGATGAAGGCGAGGTGAGTATCAAAACCTGGTTCTGTTTCCGAAAAAATCGGGACGATTGGCCAACAGAAACAAATCTGCACCCGCTGGAGTTTATTGGAGTCATTTTTACGTGTAGAAAATTAAATCTAGAACGCAAATTTAAATTTCGTACCGAATAGTTTCTAATTCAAAGAAAATAATCGGAAGAAAGTGGCTGCATCAACCTGCCTTCACCACTTCTCCAATCCCAACAGCTTCTTGCCCAGAGGGCTCAGTTCGGCTTGTGGATACCTCGTTTGTTCCAAATTTCTCGGATCGCCCGGAAATGCATAGCCTTCCGGTGCAATGCGGTTTTTCCAAGAAGAAATCCGCCATTCTTTTAGTGAAGTATTTTCTTCCTGAGCTGGCATCATTGAAATATACTGAGCCATGCGAACCTTACCCATACTTCGATTTGCACGAATTCCATGAGGCTGCGTGCTGTGAAAGATCAATAAATCCCCTGCTTCCATCGGAACTTTTACCGGTTCGAAGCCAGTGGTATCCGGCTTGTAGCGATCTCGATCTGGAGGTTGGTTAAGTTTCCAGGTGTCGTAGTTTCGATACAATTCCGGGACACACTGGAAGCCCCCCATATCAGGGTCAGTCTGATCCGCCAGTGCCAAAACGCCCTGCACATTCTGTGGCTTGGTCTCTGGATCATAGTCCCAGTGGATGAATGCATTATATTCATGACCTGGTCGGATGGGGAAATTCAGGTTCGCCCGATCAATCGACACCCAGAGTTTTTCGGTGCCCCAGATATCCGCAAAGGCCTGATGGATTTTGGGATACTGACGATTGTCCCAAAGACACTGATTATTGTAAACTTCCACCATGCCGGTATTAATGAGTTCCTTCATCTGAATTTCCGCGCGTGGCGGAGTGTACCAGGTTGCTGGATCATTGGGCTCCTTTTCCTCAAACTCCCAGAGGAAGGCCGCCGTCTTTTCCACTTGTTCTTTGGGCACGGCATTTTTGATCACGATATAGCCATTTTGCTTCCAAAAAGACCAATCCTCCTCCGTCAAAACCCGCAGCGAATGTGAACGCACTGCGCTCATTTTATCCAGATCACTGTTGCTCTCCGGAGTACTGGGATTTCCAGGGATTGCGATATGTGCTCCAAGTATTAAGTCCATCATACGCTAATCGTTTGGTTGATGATCGATTCGTTTCAGTTATAACCAGTAAAACGCTATTTTCACTTCCCGGGTCGCACTCTCAATGATTAAAGGTTCATTGCCCGACTTCAAATCCAAATTGACTAATATGCTTTGGATTTAAAAAAACTATTGAAAAATCATCACACTCAACACTCTCGAGCAATGGCAGCTGAAGGAACAAAAGAAAATCCGTGGAAATTAAAAACCCCTCCATTGACATCTGACTACGAAATGTATAAAGATGTAAAAGACGGCAAAGAAGTGATTATGTGCATCGTTGGCAAGACGACGCTTATTTATGACCTAAAATGCTTGACCGACCTACAAGCCATGCTAAAAGCGCATGGGGATTGGATGGAACTCGGAAGTGCAGACGAACAAAAGCCTGCAAAAGAAGGAACAGTTGAAGCTTGGGGGCGTTCGGAAAATAATCCAAACGGTGGTTGGTATGGACTAAAAAAAGGACTTCGTGGGCGGTTTGGGATGTATATCCCTCCGTTAATGGAGAAACTTGGACTTGCAGAAGTGACCCACGATGCAAGGGGAAATAAAATGAGGGCAACGTGACTCTGCTGACCTTGACGAACCAATAACAGCACCTAGCCAAAAGATTGGAGTTTGCGGACAAGAAAATCGGGGCTAACACCGTTTCAAATCGAGTGAAGCGCTTAGTGAGAGTTTTGTTTCTCAGATCAAGTTATTGCTATAAACCCCTACTCTTTAACAGAAAGTACTTTGTGGCAGTTCTCTAAGGGGCTTTCAGCTTTCTCCACTGTGAAAAATAGACAAAAAAATCCCGAGGCTTTCACCCCGGGATTCCTAAAATTAGGTCAGTCAGACTAGATAAATCGGTTGACCAGATTTTCAAAGTATTCCTGCTTGCCGCTGATCGTAGCCGGTTCGCCCGAAGCGAGGGCGTGAGCACGGAGATCTTCCAAAGTCAGCTTGCCGGCTTCGAAGTCTTTTCCTTTTCCTGAGTCATAGCTGGCATAGCGGGTCTTTCTTCTTTCCAAGTAGTCGGACTTTTCCATAATGTCCGCTGCGATCAATAACCCTCTCGCAAAGGCATCCATGGAACCGATATGCGCCAAGAACAAATCTTCGACATCAGTAGAGTTTCTACGAATCTTCGCGTCGAAGTTTACACCGCCGCCTTGAAGTCCTCCAGCAGCCAAGATGACCAACTGTGCTTCTGCCAATTCTTGCAGGTTTAGCGCAAATTGATCGGTATCCCAACCGTTTTGGTAATCACCTCTGTTCGCATCTATACTGCCCAACATTCCTGCATCTGCGGCCGCCTGAAGCTCGTGCTGAAAGGTATGACCCGCCAAAGTCGCGTGGTTCACTTCGATATTCAATTTGAAATCCTTGTCCAGGCCATAGTGACGCAAGAAGCCGATCACGGTCTCTGAGTCGAAATCGTATTGGTGCTTGGTAGGCTCCATCGGTTTAGGCTCGATGAAAAAAGTTCCTTTGAAGCCATTCTTGCGTGCATAGTCTCTGGCCATGGTGAGGAATCTCGCCAAGTGTTCTTTCTCACGCTTCATATCGGTATTGAGCAAAGACATGTAGCCTTCACGACCGCCCCAGAACACGTAGTTCTCACCACCCAATTTGATCGTCGCGTCGATCGCATTTTTCACTTGAGTACCTGCGAAAGCAAGCACATCAAAGTTCGGATTGGTCGATGCGCCGTTCATGTAGCGCGGATTGCTGAATACGTTGGCAGTGCCCCAAAGCAATTTCATACCCGTCGCCTTCTGCTTTTCCAGTGCGTAGTCGGTGATGAGTTTCATTCTTTCCTCGTACTCTTCCAAAGTCGCCGCATCATCGATCAAGTCGATGTCGTGGAAACAATAGTATTCAGCTCCGATTTTGGTAAAAAACTCGAAAGCTGCGTCCATCTTGTCCTTTGCTCGTTGGATCGGATCCGGGCTGGCATCCCATGCGTGGTTAATGGTGCCTGGGCCAAAAGGATCGGCGCCAGTGGCACAGAAGGAATGCCAGTAAGCGATGGCAAACTTAAAGTGTTCCTTCATGGACTTGCCTGCTACTACGCGGTTTTCGTCGTAAAAACGAAAAGCCAATGGGTTTTCACTTTCACGGCCTTCAAACTTGATCTTGCCGATGTTTGGGAAATAGGTTTTAGACATAATTTAATTGGTTATAATAGGTAAAATAGGTTTTCAGGATTCTATCCGGCGATCCCGGATTTGAGCAATTCATTAAGCTTATCTTCCCAATGGAAATAAGCATCCATGTAGGGCTGACTAAAGTTCGGATTGGGTTCCATCGTCTCCAATAGCTCCAGGCCTTCGAAGGCCTCCTTTTCAGAAGCAAAAACTCCGGCTCCAATCCCCGCACCTCTTGCGGCACCCTGCGCACCGTCTGTATCGTAGAGTTCCAAATTTACCTCATTCATCTGAACAAACGTCTTTCTGAATAAGGGACTGAGAAACATATTTGCCCGACCGGCCTTTACTGTATTGAGATTCATGCCCATAGATTTCATTATGTGAAATCCATAAGTCAGAGACGCCACGATTCCCTCCTGTGCAGCACGTACCAGATGCTTTCGGTCGTGTTTTAACAGGTCAAGCCCAAGCAGGTGTGCGCCGACGGGTTTGTTTTGCATGATTCGCTCGACGCCATTTCCAAAGGGAATGAACACCAATCCTTCAGATCCGATCGTTGCACCATTGCCAATCGCGTTCATTTCTTCGTAGGATATCCACTTTCCACCCATGACTTTCTTCAGCCAGGAGTTTAGAATCCCTGTGCCATTTACACAAAGCAAAACACCATAGGAAGGTTTTTTCTCTGAGTGGTTGACGTGTACAAAGGTATTGACGCGGGAATTTGGATCGTAAAGTGGCGAGTCGCAAACCCCATAAACCGTCCCTGAGGTGCCCGCAGTGGTAGCAAGTTCTCCGGGTTTTAATACCTGAAGAGAAAAGGCGTTGTTCGGTTGGTCGCCTGCCCGATAGGAAATCGGTACGCCAGCTTCAAGACCGGTTTCTTTGGCAGCTGCTGCCGTTACTTTTCCCTGAACGGAGAAAGAAGGAACCGCTTGTGGAATCCATTCTTTTGGGATTTCCATTTGCTTGAGCAGCTTTTCGCTCAGCCCATTTTCTTTAAAATCCCAAAAGATCCCCTCGGAAAGTCCGGTTTCGGAAGTAAGAATTTCACCGCTCAGCTTCATGGCAATGTAATCGCCCGGAAGCATAATCTTATGAATCTTGGCGGCAACTTCCGGCTGATTTTCAATCACCCAGCGAAGTTTGGAAGCGGTGAAATTTCCTGGCGAATTCAGTAAATGCGGCAGACAATAATCCTCTCCGAGCGCCATAAAGGCCTTTTCTCCGATTGAAACCGCACGGCTGTCGCACCAGATGATGGAGGGTCGCAAGACATTTTGATCTTTGTCCACACAGACGAGTCCGTGCATCTGATAGGCGATGCCGATGCCTTTGAGTTCGCCGGATTTAACTTCAGATTTATTGAGAACAAAGGCAGTGGTTTCCTTTATGTACTTCCACCACATCTCCGGGTCTTGTTCCGCCCAGCCAGTTTCAGGGGCATTGATACCCATTTCCTCTTCGGGAAAAGCCTTAGAGGCGATCGATTTACCCGTAGTTGCGTCAAGTAATGAAGCCTTGATAGAGGAACTTCCTATGTCAAGGCCCAATAGTAATCTTCTCATTCTTAATTTTTTACCAGAAAATGGTGTAAAGTGCCGCGATGATACCCGTGATCAAGATAGCTCCGATCTTGAATTCAGTGCTCGTTTTAAACAGTTCCGCATTAACTTCGATGCTATTCGGATGATCCTTGCCTTTGCCTTCGACCAAGCTGATTACAATCATCAAGGCTGCCAAAACTAGGAAAACGACGCCCATTCGATCTAGGAAAGGCAGATCAGGCAATACGATTTTCAATACAACGGAAAGCGGAATACTCAAAGCTGCACCCACGAGCGCGGCATTGGAAGTGGTTTTTTTCCAGAAAACTCCAAAGAAGAAGATCGCAAATACGCCCGGGCTGATAAATCCGGTGTACTCTTGGATAAACTGGAATGCTTGATCCAATTGTCCCAAAGCCGGAGCCACAATCGCCGCGATGATAAATGCCACGACAGCTGTGATACGACCGACTTTCACCTGATTGGCTTCAGAGGAAGCTTTGCCAAAATACTTGCTGTAGATATCCATCGTGAAGATGGTCGAGGTACTGTTGGCCATCGACGCCAGCGAAGAAACAATCGCCGCAGTCAAGGCGGCAAAAGCCAAACCTTTCAAACCTGTCGGCAATACTTGAAGCAACGTCGGGTATGCGCGATCAGATTTGATAATGCCTGTCACCGGATCCTTCATCGAATCGATGAAGCCAGCATCTATCCCATTGTTGACAATCACCAAAGCGGCAATCCCCGGAACAACCACTATCAAAGGCATCAACAACTTCAGGAAGCCCGCGAAAATCATCCCCTTTTGGGCTTCATCCAAGCTTTTCGCCGCAAGTGCACGTTGGGTAATGTATTGGTTAAAACCCCAATAGCTCAAGTTGGTGATCCACATCCCACCGATCAGTACCGAAAGCCCGGGCAAATCGCCGTAGGCATCACGGGTTCCGCCTTTTCCGTCAGGGATCATCATCTCACCTTTGTCCAAGATCATGGAAAAGTGTCCAGGAACCTCTTTCCTCAAAATCCCCAATCCTTCCCAAGCGTCACCACTACCGACCATTTGCAAAGCGATATAAGTTGTCGCCAAACCGCCAGCGATCAAGAAAACCACTTGCACGACGTCAGTCCAAGCAACGGCTTTCAATCCACCATAGATGGAATAGAGCATGGCAAACAGCGCCAAACCGACGATTCCGTAGGTCATTGGTACATTGAGAATGGTATTCAAACTCAAGGCTCCGAGGTACAAGACGGAGGTCAGGTTGACAAAGACGTAGAGCAACAACCAGAAGACGGCCATTGTGGTGCGTACTCTGGTGTCATAGCGATCCAGAAGAAATCCCGGCATGGTGTAGATCCCCTTCTTGATGTAAATGGGAAGAAAAAAAATCGCAACTACCAAAAGTGTGGCCGCGGCCATCCATTCGTAGGTAGAGATCGCGAGGCCGAGCGCAAAGCCCGAACCTGACATCCCGATAAATTGCTCAGCTGAGATATTAGAGGCAATCAGGGACGCTCCGACGGCCCACCATGGCAGGGCTTTGGAAGCAAGAAAGTAATCGGAGGAGTTCTTGACGTGGCCTTTTTTCTCGCGAGAGACGAAAAGCCCCATTCCTATAATAAGGAAACAGTAGCCAAAGAAGACAACTAGGTCAATGGGTTCTAATAGCATACAATAGGTTAGATTGGTGGTTTTGGGTAATGTTAAAGGTTTATAGTTTAAATTTTACTTTTTAAGGTCGATAAATATAAGGGTTTGGTTCAAAGGTCTCAGCAAAAAATCTGTCCACCTTGGTTTTATTCAAAAATTTCTAAGAGGGGCTCCCAAGGCTCAGTAGAAAATTCCAGAGAATCGATCTTTTCCAAATAACTAATGCCCGAGGCATTGGAAACCCAAACCTGTTCGGCGCTCAGAAGCTCATTTGTTCCGAATATCCCCTGGGTGACCAAGCGGGGAATTTTTTCCAAAATAGCCCTCCTCCCTACTCCTCCAATGCATCCACAGGCTAACCCCGGAGTGAAGACCTTCTTCCCTCTCCTCCAAAAGATATTCGCTGAGCTTGCCTCTGCTACTTTTCCCAGATAATTCTGTAAAATCAGCTCGTCCAGATTCCGCTCAACACGCTCCTGTGCCGCCAGGATGTACGGCAACGCATTGAGCGTCTTGCAGGCACTCCAGGCGGTGGGGTACAGCTGCACTCCTTCCGCAAAAGCTGCCTGTGCTTTGACAAGAGGCGAAGCGACAAAGTCTTGGATGTGCAGGGTCTGCACCGATTCGTTGGTTTGGGGCGTGTAAGTACCCGATCCACTGCGAAAGACATTCCAGCGGATGCGAAGCGGTTTGCCCGAAAACTCATCCTTGAGCCAATGGTTCAGTTTCGCAAAGTCAGTTGAAAAGCCACCTATTTTCAGCGTGTCCATTCCCAATTGCAGCCTATCCAGATGAAAATCAAAAAACCGAATCCTGTCTCCATCGAACACCATTGTCTCAAAAAGTCCATCACCAAAATTCATCGCACGGTTCGGGATCGGTAACTCGGAAGCTGGTACCCAGATCCCAGTCCTAGACTCAAAAGTGTAAACTGTATCAGTTCCGCTCATAAAAGTGTTCAGATTCGATCAGAAATAAAGTTTGTTCAATAAACAAGCTGATAAAAGTAGCAAACAAAACCTCCTTTAACGTCCCGAAATGCCGAAACAATACAAAAAATACCTTATTCTTGAATTAAGAAACGTGTTAGCACCAATATTGGTTAAAATAGCCCATGGCAAACAAAAGCAGCGTATTTGATATGATCGGCCCGATAATGATTGGACCGTCATCCTCTCATACCGCCGGAGTGGTCAGAATTGCCCGCGCTGCAATTCGCATTTTAGGAGGAACACCAGACGAAGCCAATATCACCTTTTACAATTCCTTCGCCAGAACTTACGAAGGACACGGCAGTGACCGTGCGATTTTAGGTGGACTGATGGACTTCAAGACAGACGATCCCAAAATCAAAAATGCCTTGGAAATCGCTGCTGAAACTGGCTTGATGTACAAATTCAAGTCCATCGGCAACTCCTCTATCCACCATCCCAATACCATCAAGCTAAACCTCACCAAAGGCGACCGGCAGATCGAAGTAGTCGGTGAAAGTCTCGGCGGCGGCGTAATCAACATCGCGGAGGTTGACGGATTTACGGCCAATTTCTCCGCCCAAAATCATACCTTGATTATTAAAGCTGGCGACATTTCCGGCGCTATCGCCTTTATTTCAGGGGTCATTGCTCAAGAAAAAACAAACATCGCGACCATGTCGGTTTCCCGAAAAGGAAAAAACGACGTAGCTTGTCATGTGATCGAGATGGACTCTGGCATCAGAGAAATCACCGCTCAATACCTCAAATCTTTGCCTTGGGTCTCACAGCTCATCTATATTCCTGACATAGATTTATAAACCAAAAAACCTGACTAAAACCAACTACCCCCTATGAGAAAGCTTTTTACCCTTTTTCTGTTGCTGTTTGGACTGCTAGTCGAAGCCATAGCCCAGGAAGAAATTCCAGCCGGCCCCTATGACTTGCAGACAGCAATAAACATCGCTCTGGAAAACAACCTGACCTTGAAGCGAAATCTATTGAATCAGGAAATCACCGAGGCTACCCTACTTCAAAACAAAGGACAGCGATATCCCTCGCTCTCTACTGGGTCCAGCTATGGTGTCAGATGGGGTCGATCCATCAACCCTGTGACCAACCTCTTCGAAAACAACCGGATTGGAAACGTCAACTTTCAGGCAAGCTCAAACATGCCTATTTTCCAGGGCAATCGGGTAAACAACTCCATCGCCCAAGCCAAAACTGACTTGGAAGCGGGACTTTATAATCTAGAAGCCAATAAAAACACGATCACCTTAAATGTGATCAACCATTTTATCAATTTGGTTTTCAATCGGGAGCAGGTCAAGATAGCAGAAAATCAGCTCAAAAGTACCACGGAGCAGATGGAAAGAACCAAGAAGCTGGTCGATGCAGGTTCACTCCCAATGTCAGACTATCTGGATCTCCAGTCACAGAACGCATCCAACCAACTCGAAGTTATCAATGCCCAAAACGCGTATCGAGGAGCCAAGCTTAATCTCGCTCAGTCGATGCAGATTCCTTTTACGGAAGATTTTGATGTAATCGAGCCGGAGTTTGAAATGGAAGAAGGACTGATGGCCAGCGAAACCAGTCGAGAAATCTTTGAAACTGCAGTGGACATTATGCCTGAGATAAAGCTTGCCGAGGCTAATATAAGAAGCGCCGAGTATCAGGAGAAAATCGCAAAAGGAGCCTTCTACCCCACCCTTGGCGTAGGCGCCAACGTGTTCACCAACTACGTTGACCAGGTATTTGGCACGGACAGACCAGCATTTGGTCAGCAGTTCAGCGACAACCTGTCCCAAGCTCTAAACTTCCAGCTGAGCATCCCGATTTTCACCAACTTCAACAACAAATCCTCGCTTCAAAGAGCCCGTGCGCAGACAGCCATCCAGGAAGTCGCCGCTTTGGAGGCCAAAAACCTGCTGCGTCAGGACATCGAAACTGCCTACAACAGTGCGCTTGCAGCGGATCTTTCTTACAAAGCCTCCGTCGTCCGTGTGAAAAGCCTTCAGGAGACCTTTCGTATCGCCCAGCAGCGATTTGACCTGGGAGCGATCAACTCAGTGGATTTTCAGGTCGCTCAAAACAACCTGTTCAATGCACAGGCGGATTTGCTTAATGCAAAATACACCTACATCTTCAGAGTGAAAGTACTCGATTTTTATCTCGGTAACCCCATCAACTTAAACTAAACCATGGCCACTAAAAAATCCAATAAACTCTTGTATTACCTGCTGGGAGCAGTAGGACTCATCATTGTAATTGCAATCATCGGAAGGTCTGCCGGTTGGATCGGCGGAGTAAAGGAAACCGAAGTGGAATTCGCGACGGTGAAGAAAACTCAAATCATCGAAAAGGTCAGTGCTTCAGGCGAAATCCAACCTGAGGTGGAAGTCAAACTTTCTCCAGACGTCGCCGGCGAAATCATAGAGCTTCACGTCGCGGAAGGTGACTCAGTCGCGCAAGGTAAACTTTTGGTGAAAATCCGACCTGACAACTTTGTATCGGCTCTGGAAAGAAGCCGCGCCAACCTAAATCAGCAGATGGCAAATGTATCTCAATCCAAAGCCACTCTTCAGCGGTCTGAGGCACAGTTTACCCAGGCAGAACTCAACTTCAACCGTCAGAAGACGCTCTATGAGCAAAAAGCGATCTCTGATGCAGACTTTGAAACCGCACGGGCCAACTACATCTCCGCCGAGAAAGATCTGGAGGCGGCCAAGCAAAACGTTATTGCTTCAGAATTCATCGTCAAAAGTTCGCAAGCTTCTGTCAACGAAGCCGCAGAAAACCTCCGCTTGACCAATGTCAACTCACCTGTTTCAGGAATAGTCTCCAGCCTTTTGGTTGAGCAAGGAGAACGTGTAGTAGGTACCCAGCAAATGGCAGGTACTGAGATGATGACGATCGCAGACCTGTCCAAGATGGAAGTCCGAGTGGATGTGAACGAAAACGACATCGTCCGCCTCAGTTTGGGTGACACCACCCTGATAGACGTGGACTCCTACTCTGCGCTTGGCAAGCAGTTCAAAGGCATAGTGACCAGTATTGCCAATACCGCCAATGCCAAAACCTCGGCAGATGCGGTAACCGAATTCAAGGTGAAGATCAGAATCCTCAACAGCTCCTATGAAGATCTGGTAAGAGAGGGTAACAAATACCCTTTCCGTCCGGGAATGACCGCATCGGTAGAGATCCTGACCACTTCTAAGAATGACGCATTGGCGATCCCGCTCGCAGCGGTGACTACCAGGGAAACACAGGTGGACACTTTGACCGGAGGTTCCACTAGAAACAAAGAGTTGGTATTTGTCAGTGAAAACGGCAAAGCCAAGATCAGAGCGATCAAAACCGGGATCTCTGATTACGAAAACATTGAAGTCTTGGAAGGTCTGAAAGAGGGTGACGAAATCATCTCCGGTCCTTACTTCGTGGTAAGCAAGGATCTGAAGGAAGGCGACATGGTCAAGAAAATGGAAGATGGAGCTAAACCCGCTCCAGCGGCAAATTGATCTTTTCCCACTAGGTATTCAAAAGCCCGTGTCGATGATAGACACGGGCTTTTTTATTGCATTTTTCCCTCAAGGAAACAGCCACTTGAGATTTTGGGCATGTTTGAAGTTAAAAATAGACGAGCTTTCCCTACTCGAGGGGATGTGGAATTAATCCTTACAAAATCGTAAACCTCACCCCAAAAAAACCTCTGATCCCCTGATTGGGTGCAAAGACATAAGTTGGATCAAAAGTCAGTGCGTTGGGATTTTCAGGCGTTGGGATCACCTGACCTTCGGAATCAAAGTCCACACCCTTGTCAAAAGGATCAAATGCACGGGCAATGCTATTGGCAGGAGGAGTGAAATTCAGGAGATTTTTGACACCTCCATAGACCTCCCATTTTTCGCCAAGTGCCTTGGTTAGCTGGATATTTTGGATGCTAAACCAGGGCGAATATTCCGGACGGTCGTCCAATTCGCCGAGCAGAGGTAAACGCATCGGACTGTACACATTTCCGGTGTAATCCACCGTCAAGCCCAGGCGGTGAATCTCGTACCCGATCGTCCAAACTCCGGAAAATCGCTCTGTCAACATCTGCCGTACTTTTTGCCCGTCTTCTTCTAGGCTTACGTCCATCAGCGTCGCTCCTGTCATAACTTTAAATCCTGATCCCCAGGCGGCATCCAGGTTCAGAGAGATACCCTTCGAGACCGCGTTTCCATCGAGGTTGGCATAGATAATCTGGTTCGGGTTCGATTCGTAGTCTGGCACGATCCGATTGGTGAAAAAGGTGTAAAACACCGATCCATCCAGCCCAAAGTAATTTCCTCGATCGGAATAGATTTTTTTGACCAGGTTCAGATTGGAATTCCAACTCCGCTCCGGTGCCAATTCTTCCGCGAATACTACCTCGCGCGCTCCGGTCAGGGCTGCATGATCCTCAGTGAATACGTTCGCTACCCGGAAACCATTACCAAGAGAAAACCGAAACACCGTGCTTTTGTCCCCAGACATTAGCTTGTAATTCAATCTTGGGGATAAAATACTGCCGTGAAGGCTGTTGTAATCGTAGCGGATCCCGCCGAGCAAACTCTGATTTGAATTGATCTTGAATTCATTTTGCGCAAAAGCTCCCGGCAAGTGAATCTGCGAAGGAAAGTTCTCCGTGCCGTTTTTGGCTGTAGCCGTGGTATTATCGTCGTAGAACGTATAGCGATATGCAGTTCCGAGGAGTAAATTGTTTCTTCCACTTTCTTTCATCCAAGTGAGCTGACCAAAAGCAATCCGCTGATCCGCAAAGAATTTGGTCACTCCGTAGTAGGAATCCTGCTTGTGCCCATTGAGTGAAAACTGAAAGTTAACATATCCTCTCACCGGCAACTGATAGATCCCAAAAGTTTCCCAGCGACGGGTGCTGATGCTTTCACCATAGACTTGATCACCGCCTCGATCCTCGGCTGTCCAATCCATCTGTCCGCCCCAGCGATCCTCAAAAACATAGCGCCCCGCTACGGTAAATACCCGATTGGCTTTTCGCTGCATCTGGAATTTCTGGAAAACGGACATCCGCTTCTGCAGAACCAAATCCGTAAAACCGTCTCCATTGTTGTCGATAGGATTGTCGTACCAAAAGAGATTCAGGCCAGTCAGTGATTGGACGTTCTTTCCAAAACTGCTTTTCACGCCCAGATCCGCGTTGACCTCCCCCCAGCCAGAGACAAAGGCATCAGCGGCCAACACGGGAGCAATCTCCGTCCTCTTGGTGATCACGTTGATCAGTCCTCCGACCGCCTCCGAACCATAGAGTGTCGATGCAGGTCCCTTCACTACCTCGATCCGGTCGATCAGCGACTGAGGGATTCCTGTCAACCCATACACTGTCGCCAAACCGCTGACAATCGGCATCCCGTCGATCAAGATCATGGTGTAGGGACCTTCCAAGCCGTTGATGTGGATGTCGCCGGTATTGCAGACGTTACAGTTGATCTGAGGCCGGACCCCATTCACGTTTTGCAGGGATTCGAAGAGTGAAGGGGTAGGATTGGCTTTGAAAAAAGATCCCTTATATACCTCTACTGGAACCGGGCTATCAAGTTTGGATACTTCCTGCATTGTGCCGCTGACGACTACTTCATCCAAAGAGCCATCCAATGAACTGAGTTCAAAAAATAGTTCGCCTCTACTGTTTGGCACAGAAATCCGCCGGGATTCTAGACCAAACCCGATCATCGACGCTTGAATGAGGTAATCTCCCGCCGCAAGATCTCTGATCTCAAATCTCCCGAGACTATCCGTGATCGCTCCCACTCCTTTGTCTTTGACCAAGACATTGGCAAACTCCAGGGGACCGGACGCAGAGATTACTTTCCCTTTTACAGTATGCTGTGAATATGCTGAGGCGGAGCAAAGCATCGAAATTCCAAGAAGTATAAGTGGTATAAGTGAAAGATTCATAAATGCAACAGTATTGCATTTATGTGTAAAATCCGATACTTCCTCCAAAATATTTTTTTTGATGATCAAAAAGAATCTGAGAGTAAGCTGGTTCATAGGTATAATATTAGATACACAAAAGTAACAAGTTAGATTGATCTAACAAATTTGTTTTTCCAATATACGTTGTCGTATTTTTGATTGGATCAAAAATTTTGGCATGGCTTCCTTCACCGAAGAAAATTACCTCAAGGCACTTTACAATCTTTCCAACCCCCAAGGTGAGGTCAGTATCTCAGACTTGGCCCATAGCCTAAACGTCAGCATGCCCACCGCGAACAGCATGGTCAAGAGTCTTCAAAAGAGTGGATGGGTTCTCTATGAAAAGTACAAACCCGTTACTCTGACGCCAAAAGGCCATAAAGAAGCAGCGTTGATTGTAAGAAAACACCGCCTGACAGAGATGTTTTTGGTCAAGAAGATGGGATTTGGCTGGGAGGAAGTTCACGAAGTCGCAGAGCAGATTGAGCACATTCATGCTCCGAAGTTTTTTGAAAGAATGGATGAAATGCTGGGTCATCCAACGATTGACCCGCACGGATCGCCGATTCCCGACAATCAGGGCAGGATGCAGGAGTTTTCCTATACGCCCCTCTCGACCTGCAAGCCCGGCCAAACCGTTCAACTCACTGCCCTGACGAATTCATCCACGGAGTTTTTGGAGTTTCTAAACAGCCGGAAACTGGCTTTAGGCACCCAACTCAAAATCCTATCGAGGGAGGCCTACGACCAGAGTTTGGTGGTCAGCTACGATTCCCATCCCCAGGAGACGCTGAGTGAAAAAGTCTCGGAGCGCTTATTGGTTAGGATTTTGGAATGATATTTCAGTAGTTTAGAAACACATACCTGCTATTGGATGACTATGAACCTATTTTTCAATTCTCAAAAAGTAATTTTGAATTTTGACGGCTTTTACTTTTCAGCTACAATACTTTTGCTCATTACTTGGCTTCAAGCCTCAAGCACTACCAGACGGTTTTATTTTTTCAGTATAAAATTGAAAAACTGATTTGTCTTAAAGACTTTCTGAAATTTTGAGCGACAGATTTTTATGGCCTTTTAAAAAAAAATCTACCGTCATGCCAAACATCTTCATTTAGCTTAAGAACAACACTTGGCTTCTCTATTGCCCCATTTACTACAGATATGAAACTTTTAGCACCTGGATTCAAACTCGCACATCTGCCTACACTTTTGAAGGAAGCCTTCCAACTTTGGAACAAAAACAATCCTTGGAGACTTGGCGCGGTGGTGGCATATTATGCTGTACTCTCATTGCCCGGTTTGCTGATCGTGGTGATCAATTCAGTAGGAGCAATCTGGGGACAAGAGATCGTACAGGGTCAAATCACCGGTCAAATCGCAGATGCTATCGGGCAAGATGCGGCCGATTCGGTGGTGACGATCATAGAAAATGCCCAGAAGGAAGACCAAACCGTATTTTCAACGATCATGGGTGTTGCAATTTTAGTATTCGGTGCAACTGGAGTTTTCTATCAATTGCAAATATCGATGAATGAAATTTGGAGCGTCAAGATAGATCCGAATGCAGGTATCTGGAAATTAGTAAAGGATCGAGCACTAAGCCTAGCTTTCGTAATGGCGATTGCGTTTTTACTCATTATTAGTTTTGTAATATCTGCCGCTTTGACTTTTTTGAGTGAATTTCTTTCTTCGCTTTGGGAACCAGAATACATCTCGTATGCAAAAATCCTTCAATTCGGACTTTCTACCCTCGTCTTAGGATTTCTCTTTGTCCTGATATTCCGCTTTATGCCCGATATGCGGATCAAGTGGCGATCTGTATGGCTCGGTGGTTTTTTGACAGGTTTTCTATTTAATATTGGAGAAATTCTATTGAATTACTACTTCGCCTTTGCCAGTCCAGATTCTACCTATGGTGCAGCAGGTTCGGTTGTCTTGATTTTGTTGTGGGTATCCTATTCTTGTCTGATTTTATTCTTTGGAGCATCTTTCACTCGGATTTATGCCGAGAGATATGAGGATAAGGTAATTCCCAACGTCAATGCCATTAAAATTGAGGTAAAAGAAGTGGTTGTCGAAAAAGGTTGTGACACGCCAGAATCGATGGAATAGAAATAATAATTCAAGAAGAAGCCTTATTTCCAAGTGTTCTGCATTTGGAGTTTTTTATTGTTTTGAGAATCAGTTTCAGTTGTATGGCTGCATCACAATCGGATTTTTTTTACGTTTTCGGAAATCATAAAGCCTTTTTCAAGAATTAATTTCGTTTCATTCCTGAATCAACCTTTTCACGAGACCATTCAAAGTCCTCTTACTTCTCGAGTCCATAATTTCCCTATCGCTGTCAGCATTTTCTCAAGACCGAGTTACCGGAAAAATTTTTGCCACGACATCGGAAATTTTAGCTCAAAATGGAATGGCAGCTACCAGCCAACCATTAGCCACTCAAGTGGCCTTGGATATTTTGAAAAAAGGCGGTTCTGCGTTTTGAAGAGAGGCAGATCGATTGGCAAGCAGCTTATGCCACCTATCGTCCGATGGTAAATTCCTCGACGACCGACGCAGCGCTATTTGATACTTTATCCGAAATACTGGGAACGTATGACGATGGGCGTGTCAGTCTTACTGCTCCAGACATTAATAATCTTGTTGTTTAGTAAACAATAATATTGTTGTTTACTAAACAACAATAATTTATCTTTGAATTAAAAGCTGGCTATGATCTCCAAGGATTTAATTCAGGAAGTGGCTTTTAAACAAAAAGGAAATCTTCAAAAAAGATCTTTGGGATTGCTCCGGAATGAGTTAAACAGCATTTCGCTGATCCAAAGCCATGCACTTATCATATCCGGAATTCGCCGATGTGGGAAAGGCACACTTTTGGTCCAATTACTCAAAAATCAATATCCTGATGCTTTCTACCTCAATTTTGAAGACCCGAGGTTATATGGTTTTACTGTTGAGGATTTTCAAAAAATAGACAGAATCTTGACAGAAACGGGACAGACTACCTTGTTTTTGGATGAAGTTCAGGTGGTAGAAGGATGGGAAAGATTTGTGCGTCAAAAACTCGATCTGGATAATTTCGAGATCATAATTACAGGTTCCAATGCGTCATTGCTAAGCAAGGAACTCGGCACCAAACTTACCGGCAGACATGTCTCCATAGAGCTTTTCCCATTTTCTTACGATCAATTTTGTGAATTTCAAAAACTGACCAAGTCTTCCGACAGTACTTCAGAATATCTGAGTTTAGGTGGATTTCCAGAGTACTTGAAGACCGTAAGACCAGAATTACTTCATCAACTGTTTGATGATTTATTACTGCGGGACATAGCAGTCCGATACGGAGTAAGAGATGTTAAATCCTTGCAGAATCTGGCGATCTACCTGGTATCCAATGTAGCAAAGCTAGTATCCGGTAATAACTTGCGAAAGGTCTTGGAATTCAAGGCAACCAGTACCGTAATGGAGTATCTCTCTTACTTAGAGGAAAGCTGGTTATTCTTCTTTATACCAAAGTTTAGCTATTCCCAACGGAAGCAATTGATCAATGCCAAAAAGGTCTATTCCATTGACACGGGACTGGTGACAGCCAATTCCAGGTCATTTTCGGAAGATCGTGGAAGGAGATTTGAAAATATGGTCTTTTTGCATTTTCGCAGAACTTACCAAGAAATCTACTATTTCGTTGAG
Source organism: Algoriphagus jejuensis (assembly GCF_039523455.1). NCBI lineage: Bacteria > Pseudomonadati > Bacteroidota > Cytophagia > Cytophagales > Cyclobacteriaceae > Algoriphagus > Algoriphagus jejuensis. The sequence goes on from NZ_BAAAFI010000039.1 coordinate 51,914, forward strand.
CAAAATGAATGCGATTTGGTCATCTTCGGAAGGCAGGGTTTGGTAGAGTTGGTGCAAGTTTGCGTCCAGTTAAACTCCGAGAACCTGAAAAGGGAACTAGATGGCTTATGGGAAGCGATGAGGTTTTTTGGAAAAAAGGAAGGACTGTTAGTCACGTTTGCACAAGATGACAACTTTGAACAAAACGAATATCGAATAAACGTAATACCATTTCATAGGCTTACTTCCTAAAGAGCAAAGGCGCTAGGATTTAAGAAAATATCAAATCCAAAGGAAACTTCAAGCCATCTTGTATGGCAAGGAAAACAAGTTTTATAGCGGCGCATCAGAGTCAAGAAAAGACGGACAGTCAGCGGGGTATTGATTTCTCCTACCTACTACACTAAATTGTAAACCTCGAGCAGCAGGAAGTATGAAATTGATTCAAACTACTTTAGTCTTCATTTTTTGTTTACTTTCTCTTCAATGCCAAAACCCTACTTCGATGAACTCGTCCCTCCGCATACATACCCTGCGCTTGCGTCCCGGTGAGGATGTAATGACTGAACTGAAGAAATTCATAAAAGACAATCAGATCGAAGCGGGTTTTATCTTATCGGCCGTGGGGAGCCTGACACAATACACGATCCGCTTTGCCAACCAAGAAAATGGCAGTCAAGCAACTGGGCATTTTGAAGTTGTGTCGCTTACCGGCCTGCTCAGTACAAATGGAAATCATGCACATCTCTCTGTGAGTGACAGTACCGGACGAACCATCGGAGGACATCTACTGGAAGGAAATCTGGTCTACACCACTCTCGAAGTAGTAATCGGTGAAGAACTCGATCATAGTTACCATCGTGAAACAGATCCTACGTTTGGGTACAAAGAGTTGGTAGTGAAAAAGAAAAACAAATAGGATTCACCGACGTACGCTCCACCAAATTTGTAATTTGGAGAACGTATCAGCCGTTTCAAAATCGAGTGATAACGGCTCGATATATCGCCCCCTTGAGTGTTCACTCACGGAACAGGTAAAAAAAAAAGTAAGTCAAATACTTAGTCTATTCAATCGAAATCACCTAAAAAACCCTTATTTTAACCCCTATCTGAAACCAACTCTAAATTCCAGCAATGAAACCCCAGGTTTTTTCGCTTGCCATTTTTCTCCTAACCAGTACACTGGCCTGTGTACCCGAGGAAGAAGAATTTTTCTATGAATCTTGTGAAGGGTTTGATTTTTCCATTCCTGCAAGAGACTGGATGCTGCTAGCTCCCGGACCAAACTACACCATAAGAAGCGGGGAGAAAATCAAAAAGGTCATCTCCGACTATACGATCAGCGAGCCCTTTACTGTAGAATCTGATCCCAACACGGTCATGGAAGGGAAAAGCAATTGCTATGGCTTATACCAATCCAATTATCGCACCGAAGACGGTATGGTCACTTTTTCCAATAAAGTTGGTTATGGAAAAACCTCCGGCTTGGGATATATGGACGTATATTTTCAGCAAATGGGATTTCGCATGGATATCGTCAATGATACCCTAGTCGGCAAAAGAATCAACCCTACAGTGGACGATTCCGGCGATTATCTTTACGAGAATTTCCCGAGCTTGGTAATCGAGGGAAAGCAATATCAAAACGTCTTTAAAATCAGCCAGTTCAATCCTAATACCCAACCCCAGGAAATCTATTTGGTTAAGCGATCGGGATTGGTGGCTTTTACCATGAAAGACAGTTTGTGGATTGTGGGGTGGTAACCCTAAGTTTTTTTTGCGGTTGATCCCTAGTTTAAACCCACAATTTTGACCTATTTTTATCTGAATCCATGACGATTTTCACCTCATAAAATCCCGGATATGTTCACTTGCTGTTTTTTTACTGGGAATGTCGGGATGTTTTCCTGAGAAAGATAAGCTCGTAGTCAACCTAAAGAAATTTACTTGGCTAAACGTCTAGGATTGATTGCTTTTGTAAAAAACGACAGCCTTTGGATTCGGGGATAACCGATTGTGAGAGAAAGACTATTTCAATTACTTTACTTTTTCAAGCCCTTCTGCCAATTCCAGCTATCCCGCATGGAGTCTTCGAGCGAATATTGAGCTTTCCAACCCAATACCTTATTGATCTTGGTCGTGTCTGCCCAGGTTTTAATCACGTCTCCCATGCGACGCGGACCGATCACATAGTTTAATTTAACCCCGCTCACTTTTTCAAAAGCATGGATTACCTCCAGAACGGTATTCCCATTTCCAGTCCCCACATTGAATACATCGTAAGAGTCAATTTCTTGATCTTGCAGAAAGCTCAGCGTCTTGACGTGCGCATCCGCCAAATCCACCACATGGATGTAATCGCGAACACAGCTACCGTCAGCAGTGTCGTAATCGTCACCAAACACCGTCAATTTTTCCCGGATTCCTGCCGCTGTCTGGGTGATAAAAGGTACTAGATTGGCTGGAACGCCCAACGGCAATTCGCCGATCTTAGCACTCGGATGGGCACCGACAGGATTAAAGTAGCGAAGAGCGACTACACGGATACCGGGCTTGCTTTTCACAAAATCCACCAAAACGTCCTCACATATCTTCTTGGTGTTTCCATACGGACTTTCGGCATCCTGTCTTGGTGTGGCTTCCGTCACAGGCAACACTTCAGGCTGGCCATAGACGGTGCATGAAGAGGAAAAAACCAAATCTTTAATCCCTTGCTCCTGCATGAAATCAAGCAGTACAAGCAGTGAACCGACATTGTTCCGGTAGTATTTTAGCGGTTGGGCGGTGCTCTCTCCCACTGCTTTGAATGCAGCGAAGTGAATCACGCCTTCCAATTTGTGGTCTTTCGCAATGGACTCTAAAATAGTTTTGTCGTTGCAGTCTCCTGTGTAAAAAGTAAGGCGCTTACCGGTGATTTCTTCCAATCTGTCCAGCACTTTCGCATCCGAATTGGACAAATCATCCAAAATAATCGGCTCCATTCCGGCTTTTAACAATTCTACTGCGGTATGTGAACCGATGTATCCGGCACCGCCGGTAATCAAAATTTTCTTCATGGGAGTTTAAAAATCGTTCAGCGACAAAACTATTCAAATCCTTCAATTTAATGGCAGTTTTTTGGCAAACAGTGATCAGTATTCGGTCTCAGTAGTTAATGGACTTCTGTGAAAACTCAGGAAATCCAGCCTTGCTCAGGGATCAGTATGGACCGTCTGTGACTCCCAACTGCGACTGAACTCAGGCAAATAGCTACTATCGAACCAACGTAAACCCGCCCCGCATTTCCTTGTAGGTTGTCACTCCCTCCAGCTCGAATCGATAACGCACAAAATAGGTATAAGTGCCGGTCGCAGCCTCTTCTCCACTTACTTTCCCATCCCAACCTGAGGCGCCTGAATAAATCAACTGCCCCCAGCGGTTGTATATCATCAGGTCAAAATCTGATTCGCAGCTGCTTACTCCCTGATAAACCGCGGGGGATTGTCTTGGGTCAAAACCTGTCGGCATCCGAATCTCAGGCTCAGCCTCACTCACGACACCTCGGCCAATGCTGATGCAGCCGGTCGCGTCTACCACCTCCAGTTCATAAACACCTGCACTCAGCCCACTGACCCGATTTCCCGAAAGACGGGAATCTTTCCATAGAAAAGTGAATTGCCCTGAGCCTCCTTTTGGCAAGGCCAGCAATTCCCCGTTGGAGCCACCGGGGCAGGCGGGCTGCTCCAGTCTGACTTCCACCTCCAAGGCAATGGGTGAAGTAATTTCAAAATTTACTGGAATCACGCATCCATTGGCATCTTTGACCTCCCAGGTGTAGATTCCCGATGGCATATCAGTCAGCGAGATCTGATCAGCAAATGTCCTTGGCCCGGAGTATTCAAACATATAGGGTGCCACCCCACCTGCGATACTCAGCGCCAATTCGCCGTCCTTTTTTCCATAGCAAGAAACCCCGATCGAATTCAAAGAAACGATGGACAAAGGTTCAGGTGAGGACAACACGATATTTTCCAGAAGCTGCACACATCCCTGCTGATCGGAGACTTTTACTGCATAGGTTCCTGCGGAGAGGTTTAATGCATCTGGGGAATTTAGCGAAGGATCGTGCGCCCATTCAAATCTGTAGGGAGCCACACCTCCATTGATGTCCAGTTGAATGCCCCCTGAATTGTCTCCAGAACAGGCGATGTTCGTCAGCGATTTGATTCCTAATAAAATTTCCCCCGCAACGGCAACTTGGATTGGAGCAGCCTTTCCCTCGCAATCGGTGTCAACCAAGCTGTATGCCGTATACTCGACGATCCCGGTGATTCCCGGCTGATCCCAACTCACTTCTATCTCACTTTCTCCCTGTCCGGAAAGAATCTGACCGCCGGTCACTGTCCAATCGTATCCTCTCCCTCCAACCGAAATCGGAGCAGAATAAGTATGAGATACGCCCGGGTCAAAGCATACCTCTAATTCACCCATAGCGGCTTCAACCACAATTCGCTGATTGACTACCACAGCCAATTCCACTGCCGCTCCTGGGCAGCCGTTCTCCGCGTAGGGAATCATCCGCAGCTTGGCGTTTGGATTTGCAGGGCCCCAGTTGACCAAGACCGAATCGCCATAATCCTGAACGATCACGCCCCCCTCCACTTCAAACTTGGTCTCAAACACGTTGACCAAATCCTTTGCCCGATACATCACTTGCTCTACGTCGGGACACACAGACAGCTCGCCCTCCAAATCACCTTTGGTTTCGATGACTTCCACTTCGAAAGTCACATCTTCTTGCTGCTCGCAGGAATTTGGACTCAATGCCGCCAAAACCTTAACTTCAAAAACTCCCGCCTTGGCGAAGGAATGACTTACTTCTTTTCCAACTACAGCAGGCGTTCCATCACCAAAATCCCAAACAAAATAGGAAAAGTCTGGGTTGGTGGAAATCAGCGTCCAAAGCCCTTCCTGATTGAGACAGGCTACTTTTTCTCCTTCTATGTCAAAATCATAGACCACTTCCGGTTCGAACTTCAGGTTGTCCAGTGCGGCTCCAGCGGCATAGCCGTAAGATTCGAGTTCTCCGAAACCATAGGAATAGGCCGCAAAGCCATCCGGGTTTCTCAGCGTATGAACACCCTGAGAGATATTGATTCTGGCAAATTTAAAATTTGAATCCCCCGGAAGCTCCGAAAACTGACTTCCGATATTTTGCCCGTCCAGAAAAGTAGCCCCTTCTGTTCCACTTTTCACCACCACATTCACATAGTGATTGACGATCGAGGGCAAGTCAATCGCATTGAAGGTAAGTGCGGTCAGAAACTGCTCGCTTGGGCTATAGGTGATCACAAACGGATCTCCAGTCAAAGCCCCCGGAGCATTTGGAATGTTGCAGGCCATACTCTTCGAAAAAACCGAAACCGAAGAAGGCTTAGAGGTATCGATCTTGCCGGACTCGTTCACGCCAAACTCCATAGCAAGAAATTTCCCGCGGTTCACGATGCCTCTGGAAACTCCATTTACGAAAACCTCCGTGTTATCTTCCGATGCGAGCACCTTGACCAACTCACCGGAAGATCGTCCCAACAAACCTACGTGTACAAAGCTCGTCCCCCAGGTATTGACCGGGTAGGCCTGCTGAAACAGGTGATCGTTTGCTTCCCCGCAGTTACCGACGGAAGTCCATTTATTTCCTCCGAAAACAGCGATCTTCTTGCATTCATCGGCATTTGCACCGACCACCCTCACCCGGGAACCCGTGAGGTCAGCACGGGCCTTGATCTGGTAACTTTGACCCCGATCCAGGGTGATGACCGAGGGCACATCGGCGCGGTTGCCGCTCAGGGAATTGACGCTGGTGGTGATTTCGATCTCGGTATTATCCTCCGTAGCCACCACCAAAAGCTCGCTTTCATTGTTGCTGTTGCCATCATAGTTTACATTGACGGTGAGCACTTCAAAATGCGAGGTGACGTAGTAATCTGTGCCCAGCGCACCAATCGGCAAGACGACCGTCCCATCGGCACTTCGCACCCGTTCGTTGAAGGCGTGCACGGCGATATTGCCGGTAGACGTGATGTGGATTCCCTTGTTTTCGACCACGCCCGAAGACCGATGAAGCAAATCCAGATCCGCCGAAGGAACTCTCAAGGTATATTGTTGCCCGGCATTTAAAGAAAATGCCACAGACCGTCCGAGGTATTCCAGTGCGCCTGTGCTCGCTTCATTGGCGGTGATGACCAAGATCGCAAAATCCGGAGCGCCGGGATTGCCCTGTCCTCCGCCAGGCACCCGGTTGTTTTCCATGAATCCGACCCAAAACTCTTTACCTACGGTGGAGATCTGGCCAAAGGCCATGAAGCTCTGGTTAAAAAAAAGAAGGACAAAAACGAGCTGTAGAAGCTTTTTGGGCATGATTTGGGGTGATCAGGATTGGGGTTTTCAATATAGCGAACTAAAAAAAATATCCTTCGGAAAAAGATGTTAAAAGGGAAAAGAAGTCTGGTTTTAGTTAGAAATAGGCAAGGTTTCAAGGTGTTAAATTCGGTGGATTGAAATAGTTGCTACTTCGGACAACGCTTATGTATTCTCAAGGCGCTGAAGGACCGGCCTAATCTGTTTGGGTTACAGAAATTTCAAGTACGTGATGGACAGGTCAGGATGAGCCCCGAGCTACCGAATTGCGTAGGTCGAGGCCTCCCCAAATGGCATCGTTTGAAGCAAGGTCAAAGAGCGCTTTTTCCGCTGGCTCAATTTTTTTTGAATAAGGACGGATAAATTCCTAGTATTCAGGATTGATCACATCAAACCCAAAAACCGCTATGAAAAGTATTTTATCCATTGTTTTGATCATCTTCCTGATGCCTCTAGGGCTTCGGGCCGAGGAAAATAATCCACCGGCAGGCACCTACACATTGATTATCGAAGGCTTTGATTGGGGACCGGCGGTGAATAAAATCATCCTAAACCTAGACCAGCCGAGCAAGGAAATAAACACGGCCGACTTTGAGGTCTTTGTAAACAGAAGCTCCAAGGATGGTGAGATTCCGGCAGCCCAAACCTCCGGCAAGCGAACCGTGGTCTACTCTTACATTTCGGATGAAAATGGAAACCGGCTAGAGGAAGGCGACCATGCCACTCTCGTTTTGGCTGTCAGCCCCGTTGCTCCCATAGGTTCACCCATCCAATATCTCCGAATGGGCAACCGGGGCGGAAATGTGTGGATAGACTATGCCGTGACTGTGATGGACACCAAATCCGGCAAGATCTGGAATGAAGAAGCGGGAAGAATCCTCCCCATCGTCGATGACTTTGATCTAGGGGGAAAGTTTACCCATGGAAATATAACCCTGCCCTATGCGACATTTACACCAAAAGGCCTAAGCGCCAAAGCCCCGCTGATCATCTGGCTGCATGGAGGCGGCGAAGGAGGCGATGATCCGACAATTCCGCTATTGGGAAACAAAGCGTTCAACTATGCTTCCCCGGAGATTCAGGCACTTTTTGGGAAAGGGGCTTACGTGCTGGTGCCACAGGCTCCAAGCTTCTGGATGCAGGCGGCGGATGGCATGACCCGTGGTCAGACAAATGACATTTACAATGAAGCTTTGTTTGCTTTGATAGAGTATTTTGTCGCCAAGAACCCAAGTGTAGACCCTACACGGATCTACGTGGGTGGCTGCTCCAATGGTGGCTATATGTCTTTGAAGTTGATCTTGGAGCATCCCGACTACTTTGCCGCAGGCTATATCAGCGCGTTGGCGTACAACAATGAATTTATCACCGACGCGATGGTTCAACGGATCAAGCATGTGCCGATGTGGTTTGTCCACTCCAAAGATGACACGACCACCAAGCCGGATGAGACGGTGGTTCCCCTATTTGACCGATTGAAAAAGGACGGAGCTAAAAACGTCCATTTCTCCTACTACGACCATGTCACGGACATCACCGGGTTTTACGGTGGGGAGGATTTCCGATACCCGGGCCACTGGTCCTGGATCTACTCCCATGCCAACGTCGCCCGCAAAGATCTGGATGGCTCAGCCATCATGCTAGAAGGCAGACCGGTGACGATTATGGAATGGATGGCTGGTCAGAAGAGGAAATAAGTAAGGAAGCGAGCTAGGCGTTTGCAAAACACCTTCATGTACCTTCGAAGGTAAAATTTCTGGGATAAGTACAGCGAAGAAAAGAATATTTAATTGCAAATTGATGAGGATATTTGGGAGTAGTTACAAACTACTCCCAGCGGGGGAAAAGTAAACGGAGGGGTATTTCGAATCTAGTCGTAGTCCGCGATAGCCATCGGGAGTAAAACGCTTTACGTTCAATTCGAATTTGCAATTCGCTAGTCTCCAGAAACAACGAAAAGTCGCCAATCGAAAATAGGACGGAGCAACCAATCCCGAAGGGATTGCATGTTTATAGAAAAATAGGGTATGAAAAAAATTCGACCCCATCGGGGTCGAACTCTTTCCCATTTTGTTCATGCTATAGACATCCGACCCTTCCCGGGTCGTTTTACCCAGCCAGCGCATATTAATCATTACGCTTGAGATGTATCCCAGCTGCCTCCTCCGCCTTCGAGACGCATTTTTATAGCGGGATTTCATCCGGCAGCGTCCAAGATTGCCGACAGTCAACAAATAATATTCTTATCTTTGCGCCCTTAAAACCAAGAATAATTCCATGATCTCAGTAGATAATTTATCCCTCAAGTTTGGTAAGCGAACTCTTTTCGATGAGGTTTCTCTCAAGTTCACCACCGGCAACTGCTACGGGGTGATTGGTGCCAACGGAGCGGGAAAATCCACTTTTTTGAAGATCCTCTCCGGAGAAATCGACTCCACCAGCGGATCGGTCAACATCACTCCAGGTCAGCGCATGGCTGTCTTGAGCCAAAACCACTTTGCTTTTGACGAAGTCGAAGTTCTGAAAACCGTGCTCATGGGCCACAAGACCCTGTACGCGATCATGTCGGAGAAGGACGCATTATACCTAAAGGAAGATTTCAGCGAAGCAGACGGACTCAGAGCTTCTGAGTTGGAGTCAGAGTTTGCCGAGATGGACGGATGGAATGCAGAATCCGACGCGGCTTCCCTCCTTTCCGGCTTGGGTATCACCGAAGACCTGCACTACCTGCCGATGAATCAATTGGCCGGTAATCAAAAAGTTCGGGTATTGCTTGCTCAGGCGCTATTTGGAAATCCTGACATCCTCATCCTCGATGAACCTACCAATGACTTGGATGCGGATACCATCGAGTGGCTGGAAAACTTCCTTTTGGATTTCAAAAACATTGTCATTGTCGTTTCCCACGACAGACACTTCCTCGATACGGTTTCCACGCACGTGGTCGATATCGATTTCAGCAAGATCAAGATCTACTCCGGTAACTATACCTTCTGGTACGAATCTTCTCAGCTGGCATTGAAGCAGCGCTCAGATTCCAATAAAAAGGCCGAAGATAAGCGTAAGGAATTGCAGTCGTTCATCGACCGTTTTTCTGCCAACGTGGCGAAGTCCAAGCAGGCTACCGCACGTAAGAAGATGATCGAAAAACTCAATATCGACGATATTGAACCGTCTTCAAGAAAGTATCCGGGCATCATTTTCAAGCCAGAAAGAGAAGCTGGAGACCAGATCTTCATGACCGAGAATTTAGAGCTGAAGGCTGACGGCGTGACTTATTTCACCGATGTGAACCTCATGGTGGACAAGGGCGACAAGATTGCTTTCATCTCCAAGACCAAGCAGGCGGTCAACAAATTTTTCCAAACCATCATGGAAGAAATTCCAGCCACCAAAGGCTCGATGAAGTGGGGCGTGACCATCAACAAGGCTTATCTGCCAAACGACAACTCCAAGTATTTCCAGACCGACCTCAACCTGATCGACTGGTTGAGACAATACTCCAGCAACCAAGAGGAAGCTTATGTGAGAACCTTCCTGGGCCGTATGCTTTTCACAGGAGAAGAGACATTTAAGAAGTGTACGGTTCTCTCGGGTGGGGAAAAGGTGCGCTGCATGATCTCCCGCATGATGCTGCAGAATCCCAACCTTTTGGTGATGGACGAGCCAACCAACCACCTTGACTTGGAATCGATCACGGCATTCAACAACGCAATAATTGAGTACAATGGGACGGTTTTGATGAGCTCGTATGACCACGCTTTCGTGCAGTCTTCTGCCAACCGCATCATCGAATTCACTCCAAACGGAACGATTGATCGCAGAATGCCTTACGACGATTACCTCGCAAGCGAGGAGATTAGGGCAGTTCGCGAGAAAATGTACGGCAAAAGCTAAGCGCTGAGCTGTGCTGCTGACCGCGATCATCTGCTACCTGGCGATCACCGTTGCCATAGGAGCCTGGGCTTCCAAATTGGTCAAAGGCTCCAAGGATTTCGTGTTGGCAGGACGCTCCCTGCCGCTATTTCTATCAGCGTCTGCGCTGTTTGCAACCTGGTTTGGCTCCGAAACGATTTTCGGAGCCTCTTCTGTTTTTTTGGAGGAAGGCTTGATCGGCGTCATCGAAGATCCCTTTGGCGGCGCGCTTTGCCTGATCCTGTTCGGCATGTTTTATCTCCGACCGATGTACAGGATGGGTGTGCTGACGATTGGGGACGTGTTTGAGCGGGCCTTCGGAAAGCAGGTTGAGTTCTTTGCAACAGTATTTATGGTTCCGGTCTTTTTCGGCTATGTGGCAGCGCAACTGGTGGCATTGAGTCTGATCTTTGGCACAGTCACCGACTTCAACTTGATCGAGGGGATACTTCTTTCAGCAGCGATAGTGGTCGTATATACATTCTTAGGAGGGATGTGGGCGATCTCGATTACCGATTTTATTCAGACTGCCATGATAGTAATCGGACTCATCGTAGTCAGCGTGATGATTTCCCGAGAGGCCGGCGGTGTGAGTAGAATCTTTGCTGAAGCCCCTGCGGAAACGTTCCGATTTTTCCCAGAGGCTGGAGTCAATGCCTGGGTCAATTATTTCGGTGCCTGGATCATCCTGGGATTGGGAAGTATCCCCAGCCAGGACATCTACCAGCGCGTGATGTCTTCCAAGTCGGAAAAGGTAGCCGTCAGGTCCACCTATCTCGCAGGAGGCTTTTACCTGACTTTTGGGCTTTTGCCACTGTTCATTGCGCTGGGGGCCAAGACACTCTATCCCGAACTCTACCTGGAAAACAAGCAAATGCTGCTTCCTTCCATGATTTTGGCACATGGTGGACTACCAGTTCAGATCATCTTCTTCGGCGCGCTGATCTCCGCAGTCATGAGTACGGCAAGTTCAGGTCTCCTCGCTCCCGCGGCTTTGATTTCCGAAAACCTTGTCAAACCCTTATTCAAAGGCAAACTCAACGACAAACAATTGCTTTGGATTCTTCGGGTCAATGTGCTGCTGGTCGCCTTGGTCGCAACCTACATGGCCAGTCAGGACTCCAACATCTACGAACTCGTAGCTGGTGCTTCTATTCTCTTGCTGGTCTCTCTTTTTGCACCGCTGACGGCTGGCCTTTATTGGAAAAAAGCCTCCAGACTCGGTGCGATTGGCTCCATGGTGATCGGCATGCTCACTTACCTGGTCTGCGACAGCATCGAATTCGCAATCGACTCGCATATTTTTGGACTTATAGCAAGTATCTTTGCCATGATCCTGGGAAGCTTGCTCTTCCCCGACCAAACTACTAATACAGATGAACTACCCTAAAATAATCCTTCAAAGAGGAAAAGAAGTTTCACCGCAACGCCGCCATCTCTGGATCTTTTCCGGGGCTATCGCCAAAGCCGATTCGGGAATCGAAAGCGGCGACTTGGTGTCCGTGTTTTCTTCGAGAAATGACTTCCTCGGGATCGGGCATTTTTCGCAAGGTTCGATCATGGTTCGGATTATTTCTTTTGAGGAAAAAGAAATCGATGCAGCGTTTTGGGAGGAAAAAATCACCTCTGCTTATGCTTTGAGAAAAAGCCTAGGATTAACTGACAATCAAGAAACTAACGTTTTTAGATTGATCCATGGAGAAGGTGATTTGCTGCCGGGATTGATCGTGGATTATTATAACGGGACGGCGGTAATTCAGGCGCATCACGTGGGAATGCATAGACATGTGACTGAGATCGCGGCGGCACTTCGTGTTGTTTTGGGAGCAAAGTTGAAGGGCGTTTACGACAAAAGCGCGGAGACTTTGCCAAAAAATCTCGGCATTGAATCCAATGAATGGGTTTGGGGAAAAGCCGAAACTGACCTCGTCCAGGAGTATGGCGCCACCTATCGGATTGACTGGGAGAAAGGCCAAAAAACGGGCTTCTTCATCGATCAGCGAGAAAATCGAAAACTCGTCTCCACCTACGCCAAAGGAAAAAAAGTCCTGAACACTTTTTGCTATTCCGGAGGCTTTTCGGTTTTGGCTTTGAACGAAGGTGCTTCGGAGGTTCACTCCGTGGACATCTCGGCCAAAGCCATCGAGCTCACCGAACAAAATGTAGCGCTGAATCCGGGCTTTTCCGGGAAACACGAATCCATCGTAGCCGATGTCGTCAAGTACATCCGCGAGATCGGAGATGACTTTGATCTGATTGTTCTCGACCCTCCTGCTTTTGCCAAAAACCTCAAAGCCAGACACAATGCCGTTCAGGCATACAAACGCCTGAATGCAGAGGCTTTTCGCAAGATCAAACCGGGTGGAATTCTCTTTACCTTCTCCTGCTCCCAAGTCGTGGACAAAAGTCTCTTCGCCCATACCATCACCGCTGCGGCCTTGGAAAGCGGAAGAAAGGTGAAGGTTTTGCATCAGCTCAGCCAGCCTGCCGACCACCCGGTCAATATCTTTCATCCTGAAACTGAATACCTCAAAGGACTCGTGCTGTACGTCGAATAAGATTCGGTCCTTTTTTCTGACATTTCTGCTATTTTCACCCAACTAAATAAACCCCCATGTATACAGGACTTCAACATCTACATTCTGGAATCGCCTATCTGGCATTGCTAGCCCTAGTTTTGGTGATATTCTATGCCCTTTTCGGATCGCTTTCCAACAGAGAATTTACCGAAAAGGACCGCAAGATCGCCCTGATTGCATTTATCCTTTCTCATATCCAACTGTTGGTCGGTTTGATCCTATATTTCGTCAGCCCACTTGGATTTTCTTTGCTCAAAGGTGGCGGAGCGATGTCAGACGCCACAGCCCGACTGACTGCCGTCGAGCATCCTTTGATCAACATCATCGCAATCATCCTGATCACCGTCGGATATAGCAGAGCGAAGAAGATCGGCACCTCCCGTGGTAAATTCCGCAGCATCTACATGATGTATGCCATTGGGTTGCTACTGATCATCAGCCGAATTCCTTGGGCAAATTGGTTGGGGTGAGTTTAAAGACGGAAGACTGGAGACCGAAGTATCCCAGCATCACACCACTTGAAATCCGACTTTGGGTCGGATTTCTCTTTTTAGGTATCAAGTAAGTAACTCTCACTTCTGCAACAATTCTCTTCAGACTAAACTTAGTCAGCTCCGTAGGATCGGCACATTAGTAGACCTGGATTTTAACCCAGGCCTGCCAGCAAAAGGAAAATCCATTTCACCCCAGAAAATAAACCTCCTGACAAACGATAATTTCGACCAAACAACGTTGATGAAGGTGACACCCTGCCGTCCCCAATGCCCACTCGGGTAAAAACTCAGCCCTAAAAGCGATAAAATCTTTTTCTTGCCTTAAACCTCTTAAACCTCTCAAAAGCCGACAACGACGCTTTTTCTCACCCTATGAATAAAACCACCCCAATCCTAGTCTTCGTTTTTATCTCACTTTTTTCACTCGGAACATTGGCTATGGTCAACTACCGGCCAGACCTTACAAATCGACTAAAAGAAACCTACGCCAGCCTTGTCGAAGAAGAAAAAGAAGAAGAAATCCATACAGAAGTTGTTGGTTTACCCACGGCCAAACCTCTCGAACTGTTGACCACCATCGAGCTGCCGGAATTTTCAGGTAGGCTGGACAAAGACTCGTATGAGGAACACCTCAATGCTGCAGAACAGATCGGATCTGGATTAATCCACGACCAAAATCAACTCCAGAAGCTGCTGGAAAATCGAGTCGTGGTGGAAATAAACAAAGGCTCGGGCTACAAAGTTGATGACCTTACCCATAGCTATCCTTATGTGACGCTTCACACCAAAAAAACCCTGGAAGAGCTAGGGAGAACATTTGAAGCCCTGCATGGAGAAGGGGAATTTTTCACAGTTTCGTCGGCCACACGTACTATCGAGCAGCAAAACAGTCTAAAAAAGCGTAATCGAAACGCCACCGATGGCAACAGTTCCCACTCCTATGGAGTCTCCTTTGACATCTCTTACATCAGATTCAATGGAAAAAAGGGTGGCAACCGCAAGGCCCAAAAGGATTTGGAGGCGATTCTCAATCACTTCCAAAAGGAGAATAAAATCTTCGTCATCAAGGAAAGACGTCAGGCTTGCTACCATGTGACGGTGAGGTGACGTCCGAATATGTATAACCGCAATCTTGCCAGTGAGGGAATTTGCTTCATCGGTCGCACCTGTCCGCTCAGACCGGATGGAAGACCGAAGTATGACAAAGCCGATAGTTTAGCATTTTTTCGCATGACCACGGTTTTCGACTGTTGCAAAAGCGGAAACTCATAAATCCGAAAAAACACCAACCAAAAAAAGACCGCCTCCCAGCGGTCTTTTTTTGGTTCCGTCTCCGGTCTCGGGTCTTTCTTCTTCTAGTACCCTAAAGTCTTCAGCATACTCTCCTCGGTCTGATCTTTCGCGAAAAGTCGGTGAACGACGTTTCCGTTTTCGTCTCGATCGATCAGCACATGCTTGGGCGCAGGGATCAGGCAATGCTGAATTCCACCATAGCCGCCCAGCGATTCCTGATAGGCTCCGGTATGGAAAAAGCCGATATACTGCTTTCTCCCCTGCTCGATCTTTGGCAGGTAAATGTTGTACTGGTGCGCTTCGGAGTTATAGTAATCCATGCTGTCGCAGGTAAGCCCGCCAAGGGAGATCCCCTGGTAGGTCTCATCCCAGTTATTTACGGCCAGCATGATGTACTTTTGGTTCAGGCCCCAGCTGTCCGGCAGTTGGGTGATGAAGGAGCCGTCGATCATGTACCAGAGTTCCTTGTCGTTTTGGAGCTTTTCCTCCAAGACGGAGTACAGCACTGCCCCGCTCTCCCCTACCGTGTAGCTGCCAAATTCGGTGAAGATGTTCGGCTCGGTCGTATTGTTTTTGGCGCACATCCATTTGATGTTTTTCACGATCTGATCCGCCATGTACTGGTAGTCATAGTCGAAAAACACGTTGGTCTTGATCGGCCAACCTCCGCCGATGTCCATCGTGTCGAGGGTTGGAGCGATCTTTTTCAAGTCCACATATTTCTGGATAAAGCGGGTCAATTCCGACCAATAGTACGCCGTGTCTCTGATGCCCGAGTTGATGAAAAAGTGAAGCATCTTCAGGCTGACCTGTGGGTTATTTTTTATTTTCTCCTCAAACAGGCTGAGAATATCATTGTACCTCACTCCAAGTCTGGAGGTATAGAAACCGAACTTCGGCTCCTCATCAGCCGCAATTCTGATCCCAACTTGAAACGGAACTTTCACATGCTCCAGATAGTAGTCGATCTCCCCGAGGTTGTCCAGGATCGGCACACAATTGTGAAAACCATCATTCAATAGCTCTGTGATGTACTTTTTATACAGTTCCCGCTTGAACCCGTTGCAGATGATGTAGGTGTCTTTGGTGATCTTCCCTTTGGCGTAGAGGCTACGAACCAAAGGAATATCGAAGGTCGAGGAAGTCTCAATGTGGATGTCATTCTTCAGTGCCTCATCCAGCACAAAGCTGAAATGCGAAGACTTGGTGCAATAGCAATAGGTGTATTTGCCCTGGTAATCGTGCGTCTGGATCGCATTGTTGAAGTAGGACTTGGCATTTTGAATGCTCTCCGAAATCTTCGGCAAATACGTCAGTTTAAGTGGTGTGCCGTAGGTTTCGATGATCTCCATCAGATTGACGCCATTAAAGTGGAGCTCATTGTTTTCAACATGAAACTCTTTGGTCGGAAAATCAAAAGTCTGTTGGATCAGGTCTGTGTATCTGTTCATTTACCGTGGGATTAAATGCAGGAATTAAGGCTGCAAAAATTGCGCTTTTATTGGGGTATTCAAGCGAAAAAGGGACAAATCCACACTGGACCTGTCCCTTTTTAGAGAATGTTAACGCTAAGTTAATCCCAAGCCCCTCCGTGAAGCGCTGAATTCAACAGCGCTTGCTCGGCATGGAATCGCTTGTTGTTTTCGAGTACCTGAACCAAAATCTTCTTAAAAGCCAACTCCTTTTTCAACAGTTCGATGATTTGGTTGACGAAGCGAATCACTTCTCTTTTTTCAGTTTGAGAGAAGGTAAAAAATGCCTGCGCTCTATCGAAGTCATAGATGAAGCTGAGCGACTGTGGCCTGCCCAACTGGGTCAAACCTCTGAAAAGTGGCAGCAATTGCTCGAATCCTTTCTCAAAACGACACATCCCCTGCATCTCATTGGCTACTTCCTGAGAAAATATTTTCAGGACCACCTGTTTGCCTACGCTGAATTGCGCGAGGTCAGGCGAAGTCGTGACAGTCCAGGAATTAGACTGCAAGTCGGATCTGAGGATTTGGGCTACTGCGCTCATAAGGAATGTATTTGATCTAATGATGAGCCAAATGTAAATGCCTGATCTCAATTTTCCTATATTCCCTATAATTTTTATAGGATTTAAAAAATTTGTCATCGACAACAGCCTTCAGACAACCTCAGGCCACTAAAGCGTGGACTGGTTTCGGTGAAAGTAGGAGCTCTTAGTTGAAATGATTGCACTGAATAAGACTGGAGTGTTAGCTTGAGTTGGCTTAGGTGTATGTTTTGCTGATAATCAGCTAATTATCATGTTTTGGAAACCATAAGCTGCTCCGCCTTATAAATGATATTTTTTGGCAATGGATTGTCCTCGGCTGACAGATTATCCGCTTAGAGCGAGGGGCTAGTCTCATTTAGTCGCATATTTGTATAAAACTAACAAACCCAAATACCAACTCACCAATGAGAGACATCAAACTCGTGGAAGTCCGATCCGAACTCGCTGCAGGCACCCGAGGAGCAAGCATGGGAATCGACGCCCTCAAAGTCGCCAGCCTGGACAAGCAGTCCGGATTTTTCACCCAATTCGATCCAATCAACGTTCCCGACGCCAACAGTTTCCTCTGGAAAGGCAACACCCACCCACACGCCAAATACATCGACGGAGTCTATCAAGTACTGAAAAATGTCGAATCGGCGATCGAATCCCTTCGTCTGGAAAAGAAATTCCCGATCGTACTGGCCGGAGATCACAGCACCGCCGCTGGCACGATCATGGGAATCAAATCCGCCCATCCCGAGCAGCGTTTGGGTGTGATCTGGATCGATGCGCACGCCGATCTTCACACGCCCTACACCACCCCATCCGGTAACATGCACGGCATGCCCCTGGCCATGGTATCACAGCTTGACAACCTGGATTGTAAGGTCAATGAGCCGGAACCTGCGACACTTTATTATTGGGAAAAGATAAAAAGCATCGGCGGCGACTTGCCTAAAATCAAGCCCGAAGATATTGTCTTCATCTCTGTCAGAGACACAGAGGAACCTGAAAACCACCTGATCCAAAAATACGGGATCAAAAACTTCAGCACGCAGGAAGTCCGTGAAAAAGGGATAGAATCTGTAGCAGCGGAAACTTTAAAAATCCTTGCTGACTGCGAGCAGATCTACATTTCCTTTGATGTAGATAGCCTAGACAGTTCCATCTCTGTAGGTACCGGCACCCCCGTTCCCAACGGACTGACGGTGGCTGAAGCCATTCAGCTCAATGCCCAATTGATCAAGGATAAGCGGGTCTGCTGCTGGGAGATCGTCGAGGTCAACCCTACTCTCGACACCGAAAACACCATGGCAGAAGCTGCATTCGAAGTCCTAGAAGCCACGACCAACTCCTTGGTGGATAATTTCTGAAAAAAAGAGAGGCTCACCCAAACGATGAGCCTCTCTTTTCGTACTTTTTTCTCTTTTCGCTCTGCTATTTATCGAGCTCATTTGGGAGAAATTCTAAAATCTCTTATTCCGGATGGGTAACATACCGCTCAAAAAACTCAACGATTCGACCAATCCGGTCCATCCTGCGAACGATATTTCCAGAGCGCGACAGCTCGTGACCTTCATCTGGATAGCGCACATATTCCACGGGCTTACCCATGATTTTTAGACTTTTGTAGAGCAATTCCGACTGCCGAACACCTGTTCTCAAGTCTACATCTCCGTGAAAGATCATTAACGGAGTCTGGATGTTTTGCACATACGTTTGGGGACTATTGTATTCCAAAATCTCTTTCACTCCCTCTTCCCAAGGATAGCCAAAGTAGTTGGGAACCAGTCTCCAGGCATTGCCTTCACCCATAAAAAAGGTCAGGTCATACACCCCCCGTTGGGTCAAAGCCGCTTTGAAGCGATGATCATGACCAACAATCCAGGCAGTGAGGTATCCGGCATAGGAACCACCCGTCAACACCAATTGGTCTTCATCAATCCATTCATATTCAGCCGCTGCTTTATCCAACGCTGTCAGCACATCCTTGGCCGGACCGTCGCCCCAGTCACGATAATTGCCTCTTTGGAAGTCTTTACCATAGCCTCCGCTACCCCGAGGATTGGCATAGACGATACCATAGCCTTTTCCAGCCAAGACTTGGAACTCATGCCACATGCTGGATTCGCCAGGACCCCACATGGCAGTCGGGCCTCCATGCATCTCCAGTAGTGTTGGATATTCTATACCATCCTTCCTCCCATACGGCTCCATCACCCAGTAATCCACCCCAAAGCCATCTTGCTCAAAATGATGTGCCTCTGGCTCAGAAACCCAACGCTCAGCAAGCCAAACCGAGTTGTATTGGGTTACCATCTTCTCTCCTTTTCCAGCCAGATCGGAGATATACAACTCACTTGGATTGGCGACTTTGGTCAGAGAATACACCAGCTGATTGCCATGAACGTCGAAGCTATTAACGCCAACCGGGCCAGAAATCACCTCGGTAGTTTTTCCGCTTCCAACTTCACTTTTATACAAAGTCACTCCGCCTTGGTTGGGACCCGCAAAAAAGACCGATTTGCTATCGTCAGCCCATTTGGCGCCTCCCACTCTCCGGTCCAGTTTTTCGGTAAACCACTTGAGTCCGCTTCCATCGGGCTTCACTACGCCGATCAGACTCTGATTGAAACTCCTGTCTTCGGTATTTTGCCCCGATATCAAAATCAATTTCCCGTCAGGGGAAAAAGTCGCATCCGAAAAACGGTAATTCTTCTGAGTAAGAAAAACACTCACCGACTTATCTAAAACGTTGATCTTGTATATATCCGAATCTGACTCCCATGACAAATCCGGATGATCCTCACTCTTCACACTGCTTACCAAAATATAGCTGCCGTCCGGTGACCAGGTGCCACTGCCGAAACTCTGATACCCAGAAGTCAGCACCGAACTCTTTTTCGTCGCAACCTCAACCATACCGAGGTGACGAAAGCTGATGTCTGTCGAAAGGCCTCTTTCGCCGAGAAAGTTGAGTCGGTCGATCACACGCGGATTGTCTTTGGAGGCGTTTTTTGCCAGCCAAGCTCGAAGTTCGTCCACGTTGCCGTCCATGTTGGGCTTGGTTTCCTCTTTTGCCAAGCCTTCTTTGATGGCCGCATAGTTGGGTTCATCCCCATAGCTACGACCCGGACGTGGGTTTTCCCAGGTTGGATTTCCTTCCATGGCCCATAGCGGAGTGGAAAATGAAAACAGAATTTTGCTTCCGTCTGGCGACCAAACTGGCGAAGTGGCTCCATTTTTTTCAGATGTCAACACCTGAGCTTCGCCCCCAGTCAGCGGTAAAATCCATATTTGGGGCTTCCCTTCCCAAGCTTTGGTAAAAGCCAGGCTTTTGCCGTCAGGCGAAAGTGCAAAGTCTGAAAGATCGTAGCTCGGACTGTTGAGTACCTGGGATTGCGAAGGATCAGACAGGCTGAGACGGATGACCTGGCTTTTGTAGTCAAATTCGCCGTCTTTTCCGGCTTCTATGAAGCTTTTGACAAAGATCACCTTTCCGTCCGGCGTAATCTCCGGATTGTCGACGGTGACGATCTTGGTCAGGTCACTGAGTTGAACTGGCTTCTTGTCCTGTGCCAGCGCTAGGCTGCAGCAGAGCACAAAGGCCGATAGCAGTAGATTTTTTTTGAATGTCATAAGGTCCCGGTTGGTTAAAAATCCAATAGTTACCTAATCTAAGCCAAAGCCGCCGATGTGAAAAACTTTTCGTGTTAGACCGGGTAAATCTTCCAACACAGGGCGAGAATGCGGGTTCAACGGAAATGCGATTAACGTTGCCGGATTTTGATCTTAAACCTTAAACGACTGCTTAGCTGGTGGTCACTAGTTGATAGTGATCGGCTGGGTCGGTGTCAAAGAGTGCAAAACCAGGAGCATCTCCTGATCGCCCAGCGGCTTGAAGTCATAGGTAAACGAGCTCGGAAATTCCCCATCCGTCCTGTCCGTGGACATCTAATCACACTTATCGAAGACTTCTGCTCGGAAGGGATGCTCCAGCTGATCGGCGAGGATGAGGTTGGGGTTTTCTTCTTGGCAGGAAAAAAATGCGAACGCAGCCGCAAAAGCGAAGAGAGCGGGAAGGTTTTTCATGGGTGGGTCTTTGCCGAAAATACAGCTGTTCGCATGGTTTTCAGTGAACTTTAGACAATGTGCTTGTCGACTCAATCCCCATAACAACCTCACCGGTTTTCCCGATACCAGGCGCCATCGGAATCATGCTTGGCTTTGCAAGCCGGGCGAAAACCCAGTGGTTAGCGGCTGCCCTAATGTCTTTTTATACACTACACAGCCCATGTCTCTTTTTTCAGGTAATTGAATACCATTTACAATAAACAAGTAGTCGTTTGAATTATTGGATCATATTGTTTGGAAGAATAGATATGGCCCTTGAATGTTCTACAACTGCATAATTTGAGATTTCAAAAAGTTCCGCATAAGGCTTAAACTTGTTCCTAAATCTTTCATTAATAAGTTGGACATCTGCTTTTTGGCTCGCATTACAATGAATAATTGTAACAAATTTAAATTGTGTTGTGTTGTTAGGAGTTGACGCAGGAAAGCAAGGATTTAACCCATCTGCATATGGGTACCCATGTTTACTTGAAAGAAACATACATAAACTATCGATCGCTTTCTTGACGATATCCCAAGATTTTTTCTCAATTGTTTCTTGCGTAGTTAAAGAGGCTAAAGAAAAGTCCTTTAATTCAATAAGCCAGTATAAATTATTATCTGTGTCAAACCAACACGCATCCATTTCTTTAAAATGGTTTCCAGAAAGTGCGGAATATCCGGCACAGGTTGCAAAACGAAAAAAGTTTGTATCAGGGAAATTGAGTGTAATACTACTCTCTGTGAATCCGGGCATAACAATTTTTTATAATCCTAAATCAAGTTTTACTTCTTCGTCGGACATTCTAATTGCTTCATCTGAAATTGGATTTTCAGGGAACTCTTTCTTTAAATCATAGATTTTGAATTCAACAGATTTTCCTTTTTTACGGTCTAATGAATAGCACTTTGTTTCAACATTATCTCGCCTAGCTGATAGGTGCATTTGCTTTAATACAAAATAATTATGAGTAGCGATGAAAATCTGAATGCCTGCTTTCGCCATAAGCATAAGCATCTCAACTAATTCTCTTGTCGCTTCAGGATGTAGTGTTGTTTCAGGTTCATTCAAAAATATAACAGAATTTGCGTTTAACTGTCTATTACGGATCAACGTAGTTAGAATGCCGATTTTCTTTATCCCTTCTGCTGTCAACTGCATTGGAAACTCTGTTTTACCCTTTTTAAACAGAAAATCATCATCCGTTTGTTGTTCTATTTGTCCTTCAAAAAGAGCTTCTAATTTTTTATTTACGTCTAACAATTCGGAGGTAATATTCCCCTTTTGTGTAGGAATTACCAAGGCTCTTATCAAATCTAGGTAGGTGTCATCAAAGCCAGGCATATGCAAATTATCGCGAGTCGCCCTAATTGCCTTTAGGGAAGTAAGCACCTCTTTGGCAGGAATAAACAAACACCGAAAATTGTCTGAAATCGTTTTTATGTCTTCCTGACAGTCAACAATTGTATTTGTAGTTGATTCGCCGAAAGAAAAGTGTAATCGATCTTCATAATTTAGTCGTGAGTGTTTGAATTCAATATTTACGGATAGTTTTTCCCTTGTTATTTTACTTACCAATTCACCAAGCCCTTTTTTTCCAGGTTGGTATGTATCGGTAAGCTTTTCAGCTAAAAGTTTTTTAAAACTTACATCATCACTTATTTTCCTTTTACCGTAAACATCAATTGTTTTAGCGGACGCGTAGAGCAGTTTGAGTAAACCGGTTTTCCCAGTATCATTCTTACCAATAATAACATTTACTGCTGCAAATTCATTGCTCTTGAATTCACTGTAGCTCATAAAGTTTTTAAGTATTGCTGATTTTATCATTTGATTAAATTAATTCGTTTCACTTTCTGCGAAATTAGTAGGAAATCTCAATTTTCATTAGATTTTAACTGGTAAAAGGGTCGGTCGAAGTCTGTCAAAGTGAAGTTACGGAGGCATTCCGGTAGCAGCTAACAACTTGTATATATCCAACTCCCTCCCCCTATTGCGACTATATCGTGCTTATCCACAGGTGTTCGGGTCGTTGGAGATCCTAAATTAATAATTTCGTCACGATAAGCTAATGGGTAGGAAATTAATTTGCTGCCAACCCAACCTCCGAAAATCACTCCAATCCTTTCTTCCCTGGATTCCAGAAAGGCTTGGTCTTAATCTGCTTGGTTTCCCAGTTCGGCTCCTGCCTGAAATAGCTGTTCAGCGCGACACATACCCGACTGTCTCCCGCCAGATAGACCATCTTTCGCCCCTGCATCCCGGAGACTAAGCCTTTCAGTTTCGCTTTGATCTCTTTTATGGGATTTTCTGGCATTTGATAAAAGTCGAAGGGCTTTGTTCCGTCCACATCGGCGAATAACTCCTCCACCTTTGGGCTATAGATCAGGCTTTGGACTTGCTTGCCCTTGGGCAAATTCCTCTTTAGCACATGGAAGTGAGAAAGCGCGGACAAATCACCGATCATCAAGTAGCTATCGGCAGAGGTATCCAAGAGGAAGTTTCCCTTTTTCCACCTAAAATGAACCTGGTCCCCGGCTTCGCAGGACTCCACCCATCTTGCGCCAACTCCCCCACTGTGCGTGGCAATGGCCAGATCCAGGATGCCATCTTTCCGGTCAAGATCCCAAACGCTATAGCTCCTCACCTTGTCTTTCAGTGAAGTCTCATCCTGACCGATCCCCACTCCCAATCTCAAAAAATGCCCAGGGACAAACTCGACGTGTTTGATGTACTCACTCTTGATCCGCAGTCTATACACTGATTCGGAAAGCTGGATCTTCTCTTCGATTGTCCCCTTTTCGAGTACCTTTTTGACAAGGTTTTCAATTAATCCCATTTTGCCAGTTAGCTATTAGTGGTTTGTTTTTTAACGAGAAATAAGCCGATGAAAAGACTTCAGTACTTTACTCTAACCGAAAATTAACTTGTAAATTCTCGATCGTAACCGAAAATATGCATGTGAATTTTCGATTAGGCCTGTTTCAGGCTACTTTCCCAAAGCCCATTTGCTTCAGTCAGGATCATCGGAGCATTGTCTGTGATAAGGATGGTCTGTTCGTGTTGGGTGACAAATCCGCCCTTGTTTCCCACCAGCGTCCAACCGTATTTTGCTCCACGGCGATGGTAGAAGAATAAGGTCTCGAGTCCTTTATGTCTGAAGTGCGGATTTATTTAAATCTTATGAATTCTTCAATATTGAACTGGTTTGCCGCCAATCCGATTCCCGGAAAATCTTGTATTTCCCGCGTGAAACTTATGCTTAATTCAATGATCTTATCGTCTAATTCCCAGGTAATCTCCTGAATATAAGCATGCTCAGCATCTACTATTATTTCATTTCTTGTTTCTACACCAAATTCCTTTTTCCGGTCTTCATGGATTTGACTGTATTTCTTTCGGAATGACTTTTCATCCGAGGCTAGCTTTTCAAGCAAAGGTCTGTTTCTATTCGCATCAAAACTGGGATTATATAACCCCCAACTGTACCTAACACCTATTAATTCATGAGCATTGTCGTCAAAGTGATACCATACATGTAGTCTTGGGATGAATGTGTCATTTACTCGGTCAAAAATGTATGAAGTTGTAGATATAGAGTTTGCAGATTCTTTTGATGGGTATTCTTGAATTCTAAAATCCACCGTATCCCCAAGAATTGAGTTAAAATTTGATTCGTATTTGATTATTTCTGGTAATGAATGTCTGGCATTGTTAAACGTCTCTTGTGCAAAAACTGTAGTGAGAACAAAAAGAAAAAGGAGTGTAGAAATAAATTCTTTCATAATATTTAAAGATTAAGCCCAAAGCCCATTTGCTTCAGTCAGGATCACCGGAGCGTTGTCTGTGATAAGGATGGTCTGTTCGTGTTGGGTGACAAATCCGCCCTTGTTTCCCACCAGCGTCCATCCGTCATTTTGCTCCACGGCGATGGTAGAAGTCGTAGAGATAAAGGTCTCGATGGCTACGGTGGTATTTTTCTTAAATCGCTCGGTATTGCTTTTGACCCGGTAGTTTAAAATGTCCTCCGGCTTCTCGTGCAGACTTCTTCCAACTCCGTGTCCGGCCAGATTTTTAATGACTTTGAAGCCTGATTTCCTGGCTTCAGTCTCTATCAGATGACCAATGTCAGCGATCTTCACTCCGCCCTTGATGGCTGAGATGGCCTTGCGGAGGATATTTTTGGAAGCATCCATCAGCGGCTGATGATTGTGGATGTCCCTGCCGAGTACAAAGGAACCGCCGTTGTCAGACCAGAAGCCATCGAGTTCGGCGGAGACGTCGATATTGATCAGATCTCCTTCCTTCAGGATTTTTTTCGGGGAAGGGATCCCGTGAGCCGCCACTTCATTGACGCTGATACAGGTATATCCCGGAAACCGGTACGTTTCATAAGGTGCGGATTTGGCCCCGTAGCTTTTCAGGATTTCTCCTCCGTACTCGTCCAGTTCCTTGGTGGACATGCCCACTTTCGCATATTCCGTCATAAGTCGGAGCGTGGTTCCCACCACTTCAGAGATCTTTTTCATTCCGATCAGCTCGGATTCTTTTGTTATTGACATGGGTTTTTCAAATGAGGTTGATCACTCTAAAGTGCCCGAAAATCTTTTAAGTTCCTGCCGCCGGTCTGGAAGTTTTTGAAATTTTTTGTTGACATTCAATTTTATCTATCGTAATATTGCAATTAACAAATTATCATCATGGGACTGACCAAGACAGAAATATTCTCTGAGCAACAAAACCAGATCGCCGTGTTTGCCAAGGCCTTTGGGCATCCTGCCCGGGTGGCGATCCTGCAGCACCTGTTCAAGATGGACACCTGTGTATGCGGCGACTTGGTCGCGGAGATCGGTTTGGCGCAGCCCACGATTTCCCAGCATCTCAAAGAACTCAAGCAGTTGGGCCTGATCAAGGGGAACATCGAAGGCACGAGTGTCTGCTACTGCATCGACCGAGAAAATTGGAACAAGATGAAGACGCTCCTGAATGAGTTTTTTGATCAGGATCTTGCGCCTACCGGCAATTGCTGCTAAAAAAATTTGAATCCATTCATCGTATTATCGCAATAAATAAATCTAACCATGAAACTATCCGAAGTAAAATCAGCATTGGGCAAGTTGGAGACGATCGCTTTCCAGCTGCCCACCGGGGAATTGGTCCCCACTCACTTTCACGTCACCGAAGTGGGCAAGATCACCAAGCATTTCATCGATTGCGGAGGAACTGTGAGAAATGAGGAAGTTGCCAATTTCCAGCTTTGGAATGCGGACGACTACAATCACAGACTACATCCGGAGAAGCTCGTCCATATCATTGAGCTCTCTGAGAAAGTGCTCCAGTTGGAAGATCTGGAAGTGGAAGTCGAATATCAGGCAGAGACGATCGGCAAATTTGGGTTGGATTTTGACGGAGTGAATTTCCTGTTGACTAGCAAGCAAACCGACTGCCTGGCTAAGGATAAATGCGGCATCCCGGAGCAAAAGCCAAGAGTAAGACTTTCCACCTTGAAAGCTGCTGAGTCCTGTACCCCAGGATCTGGCTGCTGCTAATCTCCCCTCAATCTCAACCTCATGCATTCGCCTAAGATTAATTGCCTGCCGACTTTGGCAAAAACCATAGAAAAAGCTAAATCCCTTCCGCTTCCTGCGGAAAGAAAAGAAGTCCTCCAGCGTCTGATTGACTACATTCAGCGAAAGGTGGATGCCAAGGAAGAGCTTAACCTGAACTTTATCTGCACGCATAACTCGAGAAGAAGCCAGTTTTCGCAGATCTGGGCACAGACTGCGGCAGATTACTTTGGCATACCGGCCAATTGCTTCTCGGGCGGGGTTGAGGTCACCGCCTTCAACGAACGGGCTGTGGACTCGATCAAGCGAAGCGGCTTCAGAGTTTCCAAAAAAGGCGAAGAAAACCCCACCTATTTCCTGTTTCACTCAGACGAAGCAGAACCTATTGTGGCTTTCTCCAAACTCTTTGATGACCCCATCAATCGGGGGGATCGATTTGCTACCGTCATGACCTGTGCCCATGCAGATGAAAATTGTCCCTTTATTCCCGGCGCGGAGGAGCGGATTCCCGTGCGATACGAGGACCCGAAGGCCTTTGATGATACTCCTCAGGAAGCTGACAGGTACGATGAGCGATCGCTGCAGATCGCTTCTGAGATGTTTTATGTATTTTCCAAAATATCCAGCCCACTTTAACTCATGGCCCACAAAAAGCTAAGTTTCCTCGATCAGTACCTCACACTTTGGATATTCCTGGCCATGGCGATTGGAGTGGCGATCGGCTACTTCTTCCCGTCCAGTTCGACGGTGATCGACTCTTTCAGCGTCGGCACCACCAATATCCCCATCGCCATCGGCTTGATCCTGATGATGTATCCGCCGCTGGCGAAAGTTGACTACAAGCAACTGCCCAAGGTCTTTAAGAACGTGAAGATCCTGTCGATTTCCTTGGTTTTGAACTGGATCATTGGGCCAGTGCTGATGTTTGCGCTCGCGGTGACCTTCCTACAGGATTACCCGGAATACATGGTGGGTCTGATCTTGATCGGGCTGGCCAGGTGCATCGCGATGGTCCTGGTGTGGAACGATCTGGCCGAGGGAAGCAGCGAGTATGGAGCTGGCTTGGTCGCGCTCAACAGTATTTTTCAGGTGTTTGCCTATAGTTTCTATGCTTGGATATTTATCACTGTGCTTCCTCCGTACTTCGGTTTTGACGGGGCCATCATCGATATTTCGATTGGGACTATCGCAGAGAGCGTGGCAATCTACCTGGGAATCCCATTTTTGATGGGGATCCTGAGCAGGCATTTTTTGGTGAAAGCAAAGGGTGAGGAATGGTACAAGACCAAATTCATCCCGGCAATTTCACCGATGACGCTCGTGGCGCTGCTTTTCACGATCGTGGTGATGTTTTCGATCAAAGGCGAACTGATCGTGCAGATCCCCATGGATGTGGTAAGGATAGCTGTACCGCTGTTGATCTACTTTACCCTGATGTTTTTGATTGGGTTCTTCCTGACCAAAGCGCTGGGTGCGGATTACGAAAAGTCAGCTTCTGTGGCATTCACTGCTGCCGGCAACAACTTTGAACTGGCGATCGCGGTGGCAATTGCGGTGTTTGGATTGAATTCCGGACAGGCTTTTACAGGAGTGATTGGGCCGCTGGTAGAAGTGCCGGCGCTGATCTTGCTCGTGCGGATCTCTTTTTGGCTGAGGAAAAAATACTTTCCTCAGCGGTAAAAGAAGTTCAGTTGCGATATCCATCTGGGGAAAATCACTTCAAATTTGCAAAATCTTAAACCATGAAGGGGATTAAGGAAATTAAGGCCCTCCGCAATTCTGTTCAATGCAATTGTTTTCGCTATAGCCTACCCTTTGCTTCTTAATTCCCTTATTTGACTTAATGGTTTATTCCAAAAAATTGGAATTTGATATCAGTTATTTAGCCATTAGGCCCCTTAAACTAGGACTAGGAGTTCTCAACACTATTCGAGACGCAACATCGGTCATCGGTCTTCAAACCCAATTGACAAAAAAAACAATGTTGAATTCATTTTCCCTGGACTACCTAGACGACACCTTTCCGTTCCGGATCAAAATCCACCATCCATTCGATGCCGTACTTGTCTCGGAACATCCCAAAATAGGAACCCCAAGGGCTTTCAGCTATCGGCACTTCGATACTTCCGCCTGCTGAAAGTCCGTTGAAAATCCTGTCAGCTTCTTTTTTGCTTTCTGCTCCGACCGATATTTTCGACCTGTGTTCCAGTTCATTTACACGCCCCATTCGTTCAGGAACGTCATTGCCCATCAGGACATTTTTTCCGATGGGGAAGGCAATGTGCATGATCTTATCTGCCTCATGTGCTGCTATAGGGTTTCCGGGAATGTCGAGGTCTTTGAAACGCGTAACGTTTGCGAATTCTCCACCAAAGACAGCTTTGTAAAAATTGAATGCCTCTTCTGCATTCCCGTTGAAGTTGATGTAAGGATTGATCAGTGCCATAGTGAGTTTGTCGTCTTAGTGTTTGTGATTTGTATCTATCCAAATCTACCTCTAAGCCAGGGACTTTGTATGGTCTAAAAACGTCAAAGAAAAGGCGGTATGCGACAGGAGTTTTTTATAAAAGTTCGATAGCTTTTCTGTTGCTATTTTTTCAAGGCTATAAATTTCAGAAGCTTGAAAGCTTCAGGACATGTTTTACTGACTTTTGGATCCAAGAAAAACTGCTGCTAACCTTAAAACTACTAAAAGGGCAATTACAATACTTGCCAGGCACCGAGAGTGTTCAATTAAGTGTGTCTGCTAAATTCACATCAAATGAAAAAAAGACAGACAATTGAGGATTTGTTAAATGATCCC
>NZ_BAAAFI010000040.1:0-86954 GCF_039523455.1 Algoriphagus jejuensis
ATTTTCTTCGTGTGGTCATCACAGTAAATTTAAGGGGTTAATCATAACTTAATTTACTGTCCCGTTTTTGGGGGAATGCTCACAATTCTCTTTTGTTCTAGCCTCCCTTGTTCGGAAAGAAATTCAAATGTTAACGCTCTATCGGTTTTTTGGATGTTTTTGAACAAGTCAGTCAATTGTAGAACTTGATTTTCTCTAATGGAATTGTCGATTTGATTGACATGAAATTCCAAACTGTAAATCTTTTCTGTCGAATGATTCAAAAGCGCCAGAGAAGTGAAACTGCTATCGGAAAAGTAAAGTAAATAGTTCTTTTCTAGGTCGCCCCAAACAAATTGATCCTGTGAAATTCTGTTTATTTCCTTTCCTGACTCTTTGCTGATGAATATGATGTCTGGCGAAGCGCAACAACCACTAATCCATTTGTATTGAAACAAGAGGTAGTTTGGATACTCTTTTAGAAAACCAAGTCCTGTCCTTTCGCATCCGTAAACTGTTTCATTTTCGCAGGATTTCAAAACCACTTTTTCATTGTTTTCAAAGTCAGCCAAGCAGAATCACAGTTCCATTGCCAATACAGGCGGGAGCCATTCTGAAAACGTTGGTAATCACATTCGTAATGGTTTTCTTCAGCGATCTCAGCTTTGTCACAGGAGCATTCCAATTCTTGTGAAAATGCCTGAAAGGATATTGAAATTAGTGTGAATATGAAAATTGCTGATTGCATTGAAAATGTAATAGGAAGCAGATTTGACTTCCACATTTCATACTTAGTATAAATTCTTTCTGTTGTAACGCTTCGGAATTGCAAATTCCGAAGAACAGCGAAGAGCGGGAACCTCAACATCAGGCTTTGCCAATCTCAAATCTCAAACCTCGAATCCCAAATCCTCCTTCACTCATAAATCAAATACTTCTCCCGCATCACCTTGTACCCATCCAGTCCGGCTTTCCAGCTTTCGCGGATTTCGGATTCGGTCTTTCCGGCCAGGATCTGCTTTTTCAGTTCATCGGTGCCCACTAGGGTGTTGAAGTAGTTGTTGAAAAACTTCTCCTTCATGCCTGACTTTGTGTACGCATCCAGAAGATAGCTCAAGGTGAAGTGATGATCCATAGCTTCCCCTCTGAGATCCACACCGTAGCAGAGCTTGTCCTGAAGCGGAGGAGTCTTGGACATGCCGTCTATGCTGACGGGGGTGAAGGTGAAGTCGCCAAACTTGGGATCAGGGTAGCCATAAACCTGGAAAGGAAAATAAGTGCCTCGACCAAGCGACACCACCGTGCCCTCAAAGAGGCAGGTACTTGGATAGAGTTTGATAGCCAAGTCTGTGGGGAGGTTTGGAGATGGTTTTACCGGGAGGGCATAGGGATCGGCGTGGTTCCAGTTGGTGGCGGGAATGACTTCCAAGTCTACGCTGAGGCCTCCTTTAAGCCATTTTTCACCATTGATCATCTGGGCCAGTTCGCCTACAGTCAGGCCATGAACGATGGGGATGTTGTGCATGCCCACGAAAGATTCGAAGCCGGGCTTTAACATCGGCCCGTCGATATAGCCTCCATTGGGGTTGGGACGGTCAAATATGATGACCTTTTTCCCTTGCTCGGCACAGGCCTCCATCACGTAGTGCATGGTGCTGATGTAGGTAAAAAAGCGCGTGCCTACGTCCTGAAGGTCGAAGATCACGACATCGAGATCGGCAATCTGGGCAGCGCTCGGTTTCTTGTTGTTGCCATAAAGCGATACGATCGGCAAACCGGTCTTTTGATCTACGCTGTTGTCCACCTTTTCGCCCGCATCGGCCGTGCCACGAAAGCCATGCTCGGGCACAAAGACCTTTTTCACCGCGATGCCTTTCTCAAGCAGAAAATCCACCACATGTTGGTTGGCCGACTGGGGCAGGATGCTGGTTTGGTTGCCGACGAAACCGACCTTTTTCCCCTCTAGCAAAGGAAGGTAGAGATCCGCACGCTCGGCCCCGGTGAGAATAGTCTGCTGTGCTAGTGCCAAATGCTCCGTGCAAAGGCCAAGTGAAAACGCCAAAAAGTAAATCAGGAATGAATTTTTCGTTTGCTTCATGCTATTTTGCGGGGATTTCGAGCCAAATTAATACAAGCCCTTGAACCTTTCCTATTTCATTGCCAAAAGAATCAGTTTCAAGCAGGCCGGAGGTTTTTCTGGCACCATCCACCGGATTGCGGTAGGGAGTCTGGCTTTGGGCCTTGGGGTTTCGATCCTCGCGTTTATGGTGCTGGGCGGTTTTCAGGATACGGTTTCGGAGCGGGTTTTCGGATTCACAGGGCACTATCAGGTTCAGCGTTTTCAGATGAGCAATGCCTTCGAAGAGGTTCCTTTTTCGCTCAATTCCGAATTTTCCCAAAACACCGAAAAACTTCCTTTTCTGACACGGACGCAGACTTTTGCCCACAAAGCGGCACTGCTCAAGGGTGACGAAGAAGTAGAAGGGATTCTCATGAAGGGCGTGGGGAAAGACTTTGATACCTTGGCTTTTGCGCAATACCTCGTCGAGGGGAGGATGATTCATTTGCCTGATTCTGGAGTGAGCAACGAGGTGATGCTCAGTAGCCTGATCGCCAACAAGCTGACTCTGGAGGTAGGGGATAAGGTCACGATGTACTTTGTCCAAAACCCTCCCCGATTCAGGAGGGTAGAGGTCGTGGGAATCTTCGAAACTTACCTCGAAAACTTTGACGAAAAGATCGTGGTGGGCGAGCTTCAGACGATTCGAAACCTGAATGGCTGGACAGTGGATCAGGTCGGCGGGCTGGAGATTTTCGTAGATAATCCCAAGAAAACAGAGAACTATTTTCCCCTGATCGAAGATGAACTGGATCTTGACCTAAAGCTTGTAGATAGTCGGAAGAGGTTTTTGGAGATTTTTGACTGGCTGACCCTGCTGGATACCAACGTGATTGTTTTCGTGTCCCTCATCGGTTTTGTCGCAATTTTTAACATGGGTGCCATCCTTTTTATCCTGATTATGGAGCGCACGCAGATGATTGGATTACTGAAAGCGATGGGAGCGAGAAACTCGCAGATTCGAAAAATATTCTTTTGGAACGGAATGAAAATCCTTGGAAGGGGCTTGGTCTTGGGTAATCTGATCGGTCTGGGAATCGGATTTTTGCAATATCAATTCAGATTGGTTCCGCTCGACGCGGCGAGTTACTACATGAGCTATGTGCCGATTGAGTGGAATTGGCCTGTGTTTGTGGCGCTGAATATCGGTATAGCATTGTTGACCTCGCTGGTCTTATGGATTCCGGTGATGGTGATTTCGAGGGTTGATCCGATTAAATCGATCCGCTTTGATTGAGTTTGTAGGGGGAAAATATACTTTTGATTTTCATCCAAATCACGCCCAAAACGGCCTCTTTGAAGATTTTCGAACTCATCTTGGAAGTGCCTTTGGTACGGTCGGTGAATATGATCGGGACTTCTTTGACTTTGAATCCAAGCTTCCAAGTGGTAAACTTCATCTCAATCTGGAATGCATAGCCGATAAATTTGATTTCATCCAATTTGATCCCTTCGAGTACGCTTCGATGATAGCATTTAAAGCCAGCCGTCGCGTCTTTGACTGGAAGTCCGGTGACGAACTTGACGTATACACTTGCGAAATAGGACATCAAGACACGACCCATTGGCCAATTGACCACGTTGACGCCAGTGATGTAGCGGGAACCGATGGCTAAGTCAAAATCTCTCTCCTTTACTGCGTCGTAGAGGTGAATGAGATCTTTTGGATTGTGGGAAAAATCGCAGTCCATCTCAAAGATGAAGTCATAGGGACGCTCGAGTGCCCATTTAAACCCGGCGATGTAGGCTGTTCCTAGCCCGGATTTTCCTTTTCGCTCCAACAGGTGAAGTCGATCAGGATAATTAGCTTGAAGGGATTTGACGATCGCTGCGGTACCGTCGGGAGAGCCGTCATCTATGACCAAAAGTTCAAAATCCCCTCTGAGTTCCATCACCGATTGCACCATATCGCCGATGTTTTCCAGCTCATTGTAGGTGGGGATGATGACGAGTTTCCGGTTGGCCATATTGCTATCAAAGGTCAAAAGTAAGGTTTCGGGCGGATTTTTGAAGAATGGCAATTGTGAATTTTGCTTAAAAGCTAGTTTTGCATAAAAAACATCCATGCCACATCAAGTTGCCATCGTCAGCTATTTGTCCGTCGGAGCCTATGATTCCAATACTGTAGATGAAGACAAAATCTTGTCCTCGATCCTGACCGAATTGGGAATTGCGCACGAAATTCGGGTATGGTCAGATTCCTCCGTTGATTGGACAGGTTACAGCTATTTGTTGATCAAATCCCCCTGGGACTATTTTGATTATTATCCCGAATTTTTGGATTGGATTAAGAAAATCAGGGCGTTGGGAATTCCAGTTTGGAATGATTTGGATACCGTCGTCTGGAACTCGAGCAAGGAGTATCTTCTTGAAATTGAAGCCAAAGGTTTTCCGGTAGTTTCCGGAATGATCTTGAAAAAAGGAAGTAAGCCCGACATATTAGAGATAGCGGAAAAAGTCAAAAGTGGCACGATCGTGGTCAAACCTTTGGTCAGCGGCGGAGCAAAAAACACGCATAAGATTCCAGTGGAAAAATGGGTGGACTTTGAAGGGAAAGTCACTCAGTTCATGCAATTTGAGGATTTTTTGGTACAGCCCTTTGTGTCAGAGGTCGCTGAGGTGGGGGAATATTCCCTGATTTTTTTCAATAAAAAGTTTTCACACGCAGTCTTGAAAACTCCGGCTAAGTCGGATTTTCGGGTACAGCACTATTTTGGAGGTACTATCCAAGAGATTCAGCCCAGCGTTGCGATGTTGGATTCCTGTCAAAAGCTAGTCAATGAATTTGGCTCAAAAACGCTTTATGCCCGGGTAGATGGGGTGGAGATTGGTGGCGTTTTCCATTTGATGGAGTTGGAGTTGATCGAGCCCTACCTGTTTTTGGCGTTGTCGGAAAAGGCGATTCCAAATTATAGAGAGGCCTTGAGGGAGAGGCTTTTGGAGAATGTAGGTTGAGATGCTGAGCTCTCCGCGATTTGCGCAATCGCAAGGCTGGTTTCTATGAAGTCGTCTGGCATTTCTACGCAGGGAGTTTTCTCCTATCGTCGTGATGACCTCTACCTAGCTGAGTCTACTTCGATCGTCGACATGACAGATGGCTAGACGAGCTTATTTCCTTCACAAACAATACTCCTCCAAGTGACTATCTGCATAGTCACTGCCCTTTTTGGCTGCTTCTTGGATTAGCTGGCAGCCTTCCGGATTTCCCATCTTAGCGAGGCAGATTCCTTTTCTGGCCAAGGCTTCGATATGATTGGGCTGATTTTTTAACACGAACTCAAAGTCCTCCAAGGCCCAGGGCAGGTAACCGATCTTCAACATAGCAAAGCCACGGTTATAGCGGGCGGCGAGGTTGTCCGGTTCTTTTTTGAGATAGGTGTTGAAAGAAGCCGCTGCGCCATAAATATCTCCGCGGCTTGCACGGGCCATGCCGGTATAGTAGTAGACCGGAGCAAATTCCGGATTCATCTTTTCCGCTTGCTTGAGAAAAATCTCAGCTCTGTCCCAGTTTTTGACCATCAACTGAGAACGACCGGTGAGGTAAACG
This sequence comes from Algoriphagus jejuensis, assembly GCF_039523455.1. NCBI lineage: Bacteria > Pseudomonadati > Bacteroidota > Cytophagia > Cytophagales > Cyclobacteriaceae > Algoriphagus > Algoriphagus jejuensis. The sequence continues at coordinate 5,646 of NZ_BAAAFI010000040.1, forward strand.
ATCTCAAAGTCCTCCGGTTCCAGACTTGCTGCCTTCAGGATATATAATTCTGCATCTTGGTAAAACTCCCTTTCGAAGAGGATCTTCCCGATTGCAGCATACGCTTGTGCATAGTTGGGATCGATGTCGCGTATGCGGTTGAAGTCATCCAAGGCTTTATCGAAGTCTCCCAACTCTTCATAGCAGCGGGCTCGTATGTGTAAGGATTTTACCTCATTGACGTGAATAAACAAGCGTCGATTGATAGCCTGAATGGCCCGTTCGTATTTCCCATCCCTATACATAGCCTCGATCTGTGCGGGATCGGCTGAGCAGGAGAGCAGCAAAAACGTGCATGAGATGATCGTAGAAATATTTAAAAATCGTTTCATAACGAAATAAACAAAAATACAACCGGATTGTAAAGGGGAAGGGTTAAAAATTCTGGGAGGTCAGGAGGCGGTTTCAAGCTAAGCTCAGGTGGAGGTATTTTGGATAGAATTCCCATTTCGACTCCAAGTCATTTTGAAATCCTGCTCAACATCAAAGGGGGGAGGGGGATTGGGAGAGGATTTAATCGTTGACTCCGTCGTTCCTCGGGATTTGCAATCCTAGGGCAGAATCTTTCGGATTACAAATCCTGAGATACAACTTCGGAATTGCAGATTCCGAAGAGCGGGCTTTTCAACTCTCTTTTTCAAAAAAAAACTGCCGGAGGTTTAGCTCCGGCAGTTTTACAAATCGATCTTATTTTTAGGGCATTTTCAGATTCGATCCAGCTTCGTTTTGGTCAGTTCTGATTCAGCGTCACCCGTATTCAGGGTGCTGGCTGGCTCAAAGAGCATGACCCAGACTTCCTCTGTCGCCACAGGCCGATGTTCGACTCCCTTCGGAACAATCAAAAACTCATTCTCTTCGATGGTCACCGTCTTGTCCCTGAATTCCATAGAAAGAGTGCCCTTTACAACAAAGAAAAGCTCGTCCTCAGCATCGTGTTTATGCCATACAAACTCGCCCTGAAGCTTAGCCAATTTGACGTGCTGGCCGTTGAGTTCGCCGACGATTTTTGGTGTCCAGTGCTCGCTGAAAAGTCCGAATTTCTCGTTTAGGTTAACTTTTTCCATTCTTTAAACAATAGAGGATAAATCTGTCTTACTAATCATATTCATAATCTCATTTTGCTCGGCTGTGGACTGTCGTTTGTCGACCGTTGACGAAATTTAAAGCACTCCTTTGGTACTTGGAAGCTGGTTGATGTTACGGGGATCACGCATCACGGCCATCTTGATCGCGCGGGCAAGTCCTTTGAAAGTTGCCTCGATCTTGTGGTGCTCGTTGTCACCTTCTACTTTGATATTGAGGTTGCACTTGGCGGTGTCGGAAAAGGACTTGAAGAAGTGGTAAAACAGCTCTGTAGGCATATCACCAACTTTTTCACGCTTGAAGTCCGCATCCCAAACCAGCCAAGGTCTTCCACCAAAGTCGATTGCCACCTGAGCCAGGGAATCGTCCATGGCCAGTAAAAAGCCATAGCGATAGATTCCTTTTTTGTCGCCCAAAGCCTTCAAATAAGCTTCGCCCAAAGCCAAAGCCGTGTCTTCAATGGTATGGTGCTCGTCGATGTGGAGGTCGCCTTTGACCTGAATCTCCAAGTCCGTGCTACCATGCTTCCCGAGTTGCTCCAGCATGTGGTCAAAGAAATGCAGACCTGTAGAGATCTTGCAGTTTCCACTTCCATCCAGGTTCAACTTGATGTAAATGTCCGTTTCGGAAGTCTTACGGCTTACCTCCGCAGCGCGAGGCGGCATTTTGAGAAAGTCGTAGATCTCATCCCAGTCTGTCGTAGAAAGTGCCGAATCAGGGTTGGCCTCCCCGATGAAGATGGCTTTGGAACCGAGGTTTTTCGCCAGCTGAACGTCGGTCAGGCGGTCGCCGATTACATAGGAATTAGCCAGGTCGTATTCTTCGGAAAAGTATTGGGTAAGCAAGCCCGTGCGAGGCTTGCGGGTTGGCGCATTTTCATGCTCAAAAGTCTTGTCCACATGAATCGCCTTGAAGAAGATATTTTCCTGCTCCAGGGTTTTCAGCATCTTGTATTGCGCTGGCCAGAAGTCCTTTTCGGGAAAAGAATCCGTACCCAAGCCGTCTTGATTGGTCACCATGACCAATTCGTAGTCGGTCTCCTCCGCGATCTTGCGAAGGTTGGAGATGGCTTTGGGGAGAAATTCGAGCTTTTCCAGGCTGTCTACCTGAAAATCTGTAGGTGGCTCCTTGATGATGGTGCCGTCACGATCTATGAATAGAACTTTCTTTTTCATGTACGATTTTGGATTTATGATTTACGGGCTGATTTTCAGGATTTGGTTTTACCCAACCTCTGTTTTAGTGCCTGGAGGATTCGATTTGAGAATTGACTTTGGAAAGTGCCGACAAAAACGCTTCGTTTTCTCCCCTCGTCCCGACGGTGATCCGTAGGCAGTCCTCGCAAAGCAGGACTTTGGCGCGGTTTCGCACGATCACTTTTTCTTCGATCAGGTCGTCATAGACTTGCGTGGCGTTAGGCATTTTCACCAAAAGGAAGTTCGCATGGGAAGGATGGATCTTTTGCACGAAAGGCAACTTTTCCAATTCCGCCTGCAGGAAATCCCGCTCGTCGAGGATCTCCCGGATCATGCGATCCACCTTTTCCTTATCCGTGATTGCCGCCAAGACGGTGTCTTGGGTAAGCCCCGAGATGTTGTAGGGCGGCTTGATCTTGTTGAGGATGCGTATGATTTCCTCACTGGCAAAAGCCATCCCGAGACGCAAAGAGGCTAGGCCCCAAGCTTTGGAGAAGGTTTGCATCACGAGCAGGTTGGGATAATTGTCCAGCTCGGTCGTGAAGCTTGGCTCGTCGCTGAAGTCAATGTAGGCCTCGTCGACCACGACCAGACCTTTGAAGTTCTTCAGCAGGAATAGCACATCCTCACGCTTGGCCTTGTTGGCCGAAGGGTTGTTGGGCGAGCAGATGAAGAGGATCTTGGACTTGGCGTCGGCCGCTGCCAGGATCTTTTCGGGCTGAAGCTGGAAGTCCTCCGTCAGGGCGACTTTGCGGATCTCCACGTCGTTGATATTGGCGCTGACCTCGTACATCCCGTAAGTGGGAGGCAGGAGGATCACGTTGTCTTTGCCCGGATTGCAAAAGGCTCTATAAAGCAGATCGATTGCTTCGTCGGAGCCATTTCCCAAGAAGATCTGGGTCGGACGTACGGCCTTGATCTTGGCGATCTCAGCCTTCAAAGCGCTCTGGTAGGGGTCTGGATAGCGGTTGAAATCCTGCTCGGTGATCGAGCCAAATGGGTTTTCATTGGCGTCTAAGAACACACCTTCCTTGCCGGTGTATTCGTCCCGAGCTGAAGTATAGGGTTGAAGTTTTGCGATGTGTGGCCGCAAAAGTGAATTCAGGTCGAAGCTCATTTCTTTTTGCCTTTCAGGTAGTTAAGACGGATAGTGACGGCGTTCTTGTGCGCGTGAAGCAACTCATTTTCGGCCATCACCTCCACGATCGGACCCAAGGTTTTCAAACCTTCCGGACTGATCTTTTGATAGGTGATCTTTTTGACAAAAGAATCCAGGGACACGCCACTGTAGTTGCGGGCGTAGCCATAGGTCGGCAGGGTATGGTTGGTGCCACTGGCATAATCTCCTGCGGATTCCGGAGTATAATTTCCGATGAAAACCGAACCTGCATTGACGATCTTGTCGACGACCTCGTCTTCATTTTCCACGGCGATGATCAGGTGCTCGGGAGCGTATTGGTTGATCAGCGAGATCGCTTTTTCCTGATCTTCCATCACCACGGCAGTGGAATTGGAAAGCGCCTTGTAAGCGATGTCCTTTCGCGGTAGCGTCTCCAGCTGTTCATTGATTTCTTTCAAGACCTTCTTGGCAAATTTCTCCGAAGGAGTCACCAAGACGACCTGGGAGTCGATGCCATGCTCAGCCTGCGAAAGCAAATCCGCCGCGACAAATGCGGGAACCGCGGACTCATCGGCATACACCAAGACTTCCGAGGGCCCGGCAGGCATGTCGATCGCTACGCCGTACTTGGTCACCAACTGCTTCGCTGCGGTGACGTATTGGTTGCCCGGGCCAAAGATCTTGTCGACTTGGGGCACGCTTTCCGTACCGAAGGTCAACGCGGCAATAGCCTGCGCTCCTCCCACTTTTACAATCTTGCTGATGCCAATCAGATCGGCGGTAAAGAGGATCGCGGGATGGATTTTTCCCTCACGGTTTGGGGGCGTGCAGAGGACGATTTCTTGGCAACCGGCCAGCTGCGCGGGGATACCCAGCATCAGCACCGTGCTAAAAAGCGGAGCGGTACCTCCCGGAATGTACAGGCCGACGCGCTGGATGGGGACACTTTTTCTCCGGCAAACCACTCCCGGCATGACTTCTTCGACCAAGTCCGGAGTGGCTTGGGCAGCGTGGAAGCGCTCCACATTTGATTTGGCCACGGCAATGGCGGCTTTCAGCTCCTTGCTTACCAGTTCTTTGGCGGCAGTGATTTCCTGTTCGGTCACCAGCAGGGTGTCGAGTTGCACATGATCGTATTCCTGGGCAAATTTCTTAAGTGCCTTGTCACCGCTTTTCTCCACCTTTTTCAGGATAGGCTTGACGATCTTGTTGATCTGCTTGGTTTTATGGACTGGACGGGCCAGGTTTTTTTTACACTTTTCGGGCGATGGGTTGACCAAGAGTTGCATAGGATGTTGAAAATTAAGATTGTCCGAAGGCGATTTTGGTGGAACGACAGAAGACAGAAGGCAGAAGACCGAAGACGGAAGTGCCACCAAATTTTGGCCTTGACGATTTGCTGCTGACTGTCGACCGTTGACTGTTGACTAAGATTAAATAACCATTTTTTCGATTGGAACCACCAAGATGCCCTCTGCACCGGCGGCGCGGAGTTCTTCGATGTTTTCCCAAAACTGATCTTCACTCAGCACGGAGTGGATGGAAGACCAGCCCTCTTGCGCCAAGGGTAGGATGGTAGGGCTTCTCATGCCGGGGATGAGCTCGATGATGCGCTGTATCGAATCGTTGGGTGCATTCATCAGCACGTACTTGTTGCTTTTGCCTGTTTGGACGGCGTTGATTCTAAAGAGCAACTTGTCCAGGATGACCTTCTTCCAATCTGCCAGATTTTTGTTGCCGATCAAAACTGCCTCGGATTTGAAGACTTCTTCGACTTCTTTGAGGCCGTTCATCATGAGGGTAGAGCCTGAGCTGACGATGTCAAAGATGCCTTCGGCCAATCCGATGCTGGGAGCAATCTCTACCGAACCGCTGATTTCGTGGATTTCGGCGTTGATCTTTTGGGTCTTCAAGTAGTCGCCGAGAATTTTCGGATAGGAAGTGGCGATGTTTTTTCCTTCGAAATACCCGATGCCGGAGTAGTCCTGACCTTTCGGAACGGCGAGGGAAAGACGGCATTTGGAGAAGCCAAGCTTCTTGAGTGTATCGACGTCTTTGTCTTTTTCGACGAGTTCGTTTTGGCCGACGATGCCCAGATCAGCGACGCCGTCAGCGACATAGCCGGGGATATCGTCGTCGCGGAGGAACAGAAACTCAGCAGGAAAATTGGTCGAGGTGGACTTGAGTTTGCCCGTACCGTTGTAAAATTTGATGCCGCACTCTTTGATTAGGCTGAGTGAGTCATCGGATAGTCTGCCGCTTTTCTGCACGGCAATGCGGATGATTTGTTCCATGGGGACAAGTTACGCTTGGAAAGTTTTGGTTTCAGTAAAATTTTGGTGGATGGCCGAATCCCTGTCATCAGCATCACCGGATGGGGTATGTAAAAGTCTTCCTCAGGAGGAATGATGGAAGTGATGCAGCATGTAGGCGTGCTGTGCATTTGCTAAAAATCCAATATTTCTATTGTTGTTTTCCATTCAGGTTGGCAAAGATAACCGGGCGATGAAAGAATGCAAATTTTGAGGTGAAATTGTTGGAAGCGGGATGCTGGGTGTCGGATAGAATGAAGTTAGAACTCTGTTTTTAAGCTGTGTTAGAGAGATGGTCACTAAGATGTGAGAAATTGTTATTTTAAGAGGATGCAAACTGTGCTGTCAATCGATCAAGTGCCTATTCGTGTGCCAGATGAAAGATGGGAGCATGTGGCATTGGGACATCCAGAAATGCTTAATTATAAGAAGGAAGTGTTAGAGACCTTGCAGCTGCCAGATTTTGTGTTTGAAGGAAATAGTAAAGAAAAAATTGCTGTAAGAGATTATTTAAGCAACTTCGGGAAGCTCATTGTTGTTGTTTACCGAGAATCAACTCGAGACGAGGGGTTTCTAATTACCTCGTTTTTGATATCAAAATTGGATCGGCTAAAAAATAAAAAACTGCTATGGAGACGATAGACTATAAGGACATCAAGGCGGTTTTGCCCTATTTTCTAAAGCATAAATTTCTGTGGACTAGCTATGACGAGCAGTCGGACGTGCTATACGTCCACTTCAAAGAAAATGCGATTTCCGATGACTCTGAAATGACGAAGGATGATCTTATCATAAGATATGAAGGTGGTGAAGTAGTGGGGATCACCCTTTTGAATGCCAGCAAACGAATGTGATTCGTTTTTAGCTGTTTCTAGTCCTCCAACTGCAGCTGATAATGCCTTATCGGCTTTTCTCCCATAAGGTGCTCGATGAAATAGTCCCAGCGCTTTTTGGTGAAGTAATCTCCCGGAGGGCGGCCAAAGCTGTGGTTGCGGCTCGGCCATATAAAGAGGTCAAAGTCCTTTCCGGCTTTGATGAGATTTTCGGCCAGCTTGAAGGTAGCCGAAGGGTTCACGTTTTCGTCTATTCCACCATGAGCCAGGAGCAAATGTCCTTTTAGATTGGCGGCATTGGTGATGTTGGATTGCTCGTGGTAGTAGTCGCCGATGGGGTAACCCATGTACATCTCCGGCCACCAGGCTTTTTCCATCCGGAAATCATGGTCTCCAGCTGAGGCCACGCCGACTTTGTAGAAGTCGGGGTGCAAAAGCATGGCCCGTCCTGCATCGTATCCTCCGGCAGAGTGTCCGAAGATCCCAACCCGGTTGATGTCCAGGAATTTCACCTTTTCCGCCAGCTGTGTGATCGCCAAGACATGGTCTGTGGTGCCGTCACCGAGATTGTTGTAGGACACGTCGGAGAAGGCCTTGGATCTGCCAGCTCCCCCAAGTCCGTCCACCGTCACCACGACAAACCCGATCTCTGCGGTTGCCTGCTGATGGCCAAGGATCGCCGATTTAAATGTTTTTGGCGCAGTGGAGGTATGCGGGCCAGTATAGGTGTAGTCGATGACAGGGTATTTCTTTTTCGTATCAAAAGTAGTGGGGAGAAAATATACGCCGTGGATCTCTGTCTTGCCGTCTTTGGCAGTTGCGGTAAAGGGAACTGGCAGTTTGTAGCCGCGTCTCGACAGGTTGCTGATGTCAGCCTTGGATATTTGGTGGATTCGTTCGCCGCTTTTCAGGTCGATCAGGACGGATTGGGTAGGCTGGTTGGCGGCGGAGAAGTTGTCCACGGCAAATTTCCCGTCAGGTGAAATGTAAACTTCGTGGAAGGCATTTTCGGGAGTCAGCAACTGTAGGTCAGAGCCGTCGAGATTGACGCGGTAGAGGTGGTTGAAATAAGGGTTTTCGCCTGCTTCTTTGCCGGAAGCCTCGAAGTAGAGCAGGCCGTTTTCTTCGTCCAAATAACTCAGTCTATTGACCACAAACTCGCCCGTAGTGATGGGGTGGAGTTCCGCACCCGTGACCCAGTCGTGAAGGTAAAGTTGGTTCCAGCCGGATTTTTCGGAGCTGATGATGAACGTTCCATCTTCCAATCTTCGGAAGGCATGCTCCCGGTTGATGTGGGTGGGGGCGGACTCGGAGTATATCTGGCGTATGTCAAACGTTTCGGTATTCATCTCAAGGAGCAGGAACTCCTTGAAACCTCTTGGGAAATGAAAGCCATTGAGTTTTTTGCTATCCTCCGACCAGCGGAGGCTGATACCGATGAAATGGGGAGAGGCGAGTGCTGGCAGCTTTTGCTCTGTTTTTTTCTCCAGATCAAAAACCACCGGAATATACATGACCACGGTACTGTCTCCAGGAGACCCACGATAGTAGGAGAGCAGTTCGGGGCGGAATTTTTCATCCTTGCTGAAGTCCAGCAGGTACATCTTTTCCGCTAGGCGCAGATCCACGATCTGGGTATAGATCTTTTTGGAGTCGGGCGACCAGTTGACGGTAAAGTGGGGAGGCCTTTCGCCATTTTCACCGCTCATGAGATCGCTCCATCCGTAGTAGGAGGCGTATTCGAAGCCCTTTTTTCCATCAAAACTCACCTGAGTCTCCTCTCCGGTGGACAGGTTTTTCACGTAGAGGTTATAGTTTTTGGAGTAGGCCATCCATTTTTTGTCGGGAGAAAAGGATTCCATCTCGTTCCGATCCGACATCGGGAGTGACTCCAGCGAATCATTTTTGGTATTCCATACCCAGTTGTGGCTTCTCCACACAAAAGTGACTTTGGAGCCGTTGCTCAGGGATACGCGCTCGATGGGGAGCTCGCGGGGGTCTATCTTTTCACCGCTTTTGTCCTCGAGGAGTTTGGCAAGTTTTGAGTGGTCAAAGGCGGGGATCGTCGTCAATGCCTCCGTGTCGGTCTTGAAGAAGCGCTTCCCCTCAGCGGTGTAGGTCGAGTGGACAAATGCCCGGCTTTCCTGAGTCCAGGAAGGGATTACTTCGAGATGATAGACTTCCTTTTGGATGGAATTGAGCAGGAAATACTCTGCGCGGTGATACGTGTCTTCGGTGATTTGGGCGCTCAGCCTCTGGGGCGAGATGCTGGCAAGTGCAAGGAAGAGGGCTGGAAAAATCGCGGAATATTTGGAGCTGTTCATGAAACAAGGTTTAGGGCATATTTGAAGATAGCCAAAAAGAAAAAAGGGCAGCCCTGAATTTGTACAGGACGGCCCTTTTTCATGTAGGAGGAAAATAGATATTATCCTGCGGCATCGTAGGCTCTCTGGAGCCAGTCGATCAATTCGGGGGTTATTTGCTCCTCGTGGTTGACGACTACTTTGTGGCTGCACATGGCGTTTGACTTGCTTTCCAATTCCAAGATTCCCTCGGCTGGATGGCCTTTGAGATTGATGCCGACCTCGTATCGGGTCTTGGTAGCGGGCACCAGCATAGCAAACTGTTTCTTGCGCTTGACGCTCACATAAGTGTTCTTAGGTACAAACTCAACGTCTTTCCCCAGGCTCGCAATTTCGGTTCTAATTTTTTCATAAATAGGCCAAAACGACTCTTTGCCCACATACTGCTTTTTCACCAACTCATCCTGATCATCGGCAGAACCCGCATCGGATTTGAGCGCCTTATGCGCCACCAGATTTGCAAACCCGTGTGTGAAGCCGTGATTTTCCTTTAGGAACTTCAGGATTTCTCCGTGTTTTTGGAGCTTCTCGGCGTTGACGATTTTGATCCACTCGTCCAGGGATTTCCCTGTGTTTTTGTGGAGATTGTCGATCATGGTTTGGGTGGCTGCATCCATAGGATTCTGGGTTTTGGTGAAGTCTTGATGTATGGAGAGTGCTGATGACGCTGCTTACTTGGTCTGCAAAACTGACCGAACATGGAGCAGCGCCAGTCGATACCTACAACTCGTTTTGTGAATTTACAAAATCGACTTGACCAATCCGCCCTCTACCCGAATTGAAGCGCCATTGGTGGCAGAGGCGAGTGGGCTGGAGTAATACACGACGGTATCAGCTACTTCCTCCACCTCGGCAAATCGCTGAATCAGTGAGGTAGGACGCATGTCTTTGAAAAACTCCCGCTCCACTTCAGCGGTGCTTTTCTTTTCCACAACAGCCAGCTCTTCGATATATTGACTTACTCCCTTGGATTTGGTTGGGCCCGGTAGGATGGAATTGACGGTCACGGCTGTGCCTTTTGTCATCTCGGCCAAACCTCGGCTTACGGCAATCTGGGCGGTTTTAGTCATGCCGTAGTGGATCATTTCTTCGGGTATGAATACGCCTGATTCGCTGGAGACGAAGATAACTCGGCCCCAGTTTTTCGCCAGCATCTTTGGGAAATAGTGGCGGGCGAGTCGGATGCCGCTTAGCACATTGATCTCAAAGAAGCGGAGCCAGTCTTCGTCGGGAATATCGGCAAAGGTTTTGGGCTCAAAGATCCCCGTATTGTTGATTAGGATGTCGACTTCGGGCACTTGGGAAAGAAGCTTGTTGACCTCATCGGCTTTGGCAAGATCAGCAGCTACGCCGGCGATGTCGGCATTGGGATAGCTAGCTTTCAGCTCAGCGATAGCCTGGTCGACGCTTCCCTGACTCCGGCCGTTGATGACGACGCTGGCACCTTCGGCCAAAAAACGTGAAGCGATCGCATATCCGATTCCTGCGGTAGAACCGCTGATTAGGGCTTTCTTGCCCTTGAGTTTTAAATCCATGTGGTAGTAAATTGGTTTGAAAAGATCCTATGTCCCGAAAAGTCGGGAAAAGGGAAAACGGCAGGGCGGAAATAAAAATTCCCCGCCAATACATTTTTATAAAGACGGGGAATAGGTACAGGCTGGCACCGTCTCAATCCACCGCCCTCAAGCTCATCAAGGCTTGTCCTTTTTCATCCCGGAGATAGAGCACATTGTTTTCGATCTCGAAACTGCGAATCAGCTCCATTACTTTCTTGACCTCGCTTTCCACCGTCATATCCGGGCAGGCCATCATAGTCGCCGCCCCTTGGCCGAATCGAATCCTATTTTCACCTTCTAGAAAGAACCCGCCGCGGATGGAATTACAGCCTGTTTCCCCAAAGTAAGAGCTTTGGGAACCGTTGATCTCAAAGACCAACGCCTCACCTTTTGCTGACTTTGGATCTTTGATCGAGCCCACATGTAGGAGTTTCCAGATGTTGGTCAGGGCCAATTTCGGATCGGGGTTCTTACTGATCTGTTTTACAAGTTTGTATGACAACGAAGAAGCATCGGCCGGAATAGGTTCTTCTTTCTTGCTGACTTCAACTTCGAGCTGGTAGATGAAGCCTGGCTCGTACTCAAAACCCGAGATTTGGTCGTAAAACAGTTTCCATTCGCCTTCCTCTATGGATTCACCTTTTTGGATCTGCATACAGGTCATGGGACCGGCACCGGTGCAATCGACTTTGGCGGAATTGACCCACCACGTTTCAGTGTTTGCCTCGGCTTTTCCAGAACCTTGTTTTTCGCAGGTTTGTGCCATCAGAAGTACAGCGAGTACGGAAAGTAGGATTTTCATATCAAAATTTGATTTCTTGAACTTGGGTTAAAAGCTTTTGCGTCCAGCGTGAATAGACCAAGCCTGAAGGGTGGAGTTCGTCCTCGACGACCATTTCAGGTTGAAATCCAATCGCCCGATAGTCCGCTGTGATCTCAACGAAGGCTACGCCCAATTGGCTACACACCGCTTTTTTCGCGGCATTGTAAGCATCGATCTCCACGGCTACTTTTTTCTGATCTGATCCTTTGTTTAGTGCAAAAGGAGTGACGCCCCAATCGGGAATGGATACTACGACCACATGATCCTTTTTACCCCGCGCGAATCCGATCGCCCGAGTCAGCAGAGCCTCAAACTCCTTCTCAAACTCGGCTACCGACCGGCCGCGATATTGGTTATTGACACCTATGAGTAAGGTGACCAAGTCATATCCCTGTGGATTGGTTTCCGAGCCATCGATACCCGCTTGGAGTTCGTCCACCGTCCATCCGGTTTTGGCGATGATCTGTGGATCTGACCAAGTGTCATTACCCATTGAATTTAAAGCTCGAACAAGCTGAACGGGGTAGCGGTCTTTTTCCGCAACACCCTCTCCAATCGTATAACTGTCGCCAAGGGCGAGGTAGGTGAGTGGCTTCTGATTTTGTAATGAATGTTCTGACATGGCGAGAATCGTTAGAGAGAGTTGAAAAATCGAGATAAGAAAAGACATCTTTTTTTAGGATTGAAAAAGCTTCTGGGTCACCGTGATCGTTCCCAAGTCTGCATCCAACTCAACTTCCGCACCGACGGGGATGATAAACTGGCGGGACACGTGTCCGATCATCGCGCCGGTATAAGCTGGGATTTTAAGGGGTAGGACGTAGTGATCCATGATTTGATCGACCGTGAATGCCCCATATCCTCCACCGGGCGAGCAGTCCGAGCATTGCCCGAAGACAAAACCTTTGATCTTGTCCAAAGTGCCGTTCAGCTTTAGCGTACTCATCATTCGGTCGATCTTGTAGGGATCCTCGCCAATGTCTTCTATGAATAAAAGAGCATCCTGAAATTCAGGGTAGTATGGCGTTCCTGATAAAGAAGTCAATACAGTTAGGTTCCCTCCGAGAATCTTTCCTTTAGCCTTGCCACCAGTGAGCGTTTGGATGCGGTTTGCCTTGGCGACGAGCTCATCTCCTTTGCTGGTTTCGTTTTTGAAGACGATCGGTTCGGTGCCGAAAAAGACCTTTTCAAACTGCTTTACATTGAAGCTGTTCCAGCTGCCCGAACCATTTGGTCCATGGAAGGTGTTCAGTCCCGTTTGACTCTGAATCGCCGAGTGGAGCGCCGTGATATCGGAGTAGCCCTGAAGCGGCTTTGGGTTTTTCTTGATCAACTCATAGTCGAGAAGGGGGAGGATTCTCGCCGCACCCGAACCTCCACGGATGCAGACAATCATCTTTACCTCTGGATCGCCAAACATGGCATTTAGGTCTCCGGCGCGTTCTTCGTCGGTTCCGGCAAGATGGCCAAAACGATTCCTGAGGTTTTCGCCCAGCTTTACCCTGAATCCCAAAGCCTCCATGGCCTCTTTCGCATAGGTGAATTCCATGCGATCTGCAGAAGCGGCTGAAGGGGAGACGATCCCGATGGTGTCTCCTTTCTTGATCGCTTTGGGCAGGAGTGCGGCCTCTGAGGCTTGATTCTTCATCTCAAAACCCAAAAAAGGTGCAGTCGTGGCCAATAACCCGAATGATTTTAGAAAGGTGCGCTTGTTCATGTTGCTGGGATTTGGCGTGAAAATAATTCCTTTTTCCGAGGGGTAGAAAGTAAAAACCCTGCCAAATGACAGGGTTATGTTTATTTTTCCAATTCAGCCAATAATTTTTCCAATTGTCTGATTATGGGTCTGGATTCAAGTTCAAAGGTTTTCCTCTTTTTTCTCAGGGTAAACCACATGATTCCAAAGACAAATAAAGTCGCCCCAAGATGCGCTGCAAGTCTTAGCTCCAAGGAAAGCGGAGAGAGAACCTCCAAATAACCCAGATTGATTGCCACGGCTAGTATAATTCCATAGGTGATCATATGTTTTTGAATGATCTTGCTGCGAAGGTTGAGTTTGCGGAGTTGATCTTCCACAAATTTCCGCTGGCTGTAGGATTCTGAATTTTCCACTGAATTCAGGAGCGATTTGCTATTGAGCCATATCACCCAGGCCATTCCAAAAGCAATTAATACCAAGGTTGAAATACCAAGTAGGCTGTCTTTTAAAGGAAGCACATAAGCCAAAAACAAGATTGTGATTGGTGTACAAATCAAGCCTAGCATCCAACCTAGTTTTTGTTTTTTCTCGTTGGCTTTCATTTGTTTGATTAGGCCGGAGAGATCAAAATCACTTGCTTTTTGGCTTTGCCAAAGTTGTTGGATATCGTTGAAGTTAGTTTCCATGGAGTTGAGGATTGAGTTTTTGGGTTAAAACTGTTTTAATCCGATTGACCTTGACGGCCACATAGTTTTCCGAGATTCCGCTGATCTCGGCGATCGCCTTGTACGGGGTGTTTTCCAAAAGCAGCGTGGCGATTACTCGATCCAATTCCGGAAGCCCGTTGATCGCTTCATACAGCCTCTGAATTCGGCTTTCCTGCAACTCCGTAAAGTTTTCAGGTTCGGCCAGATCCAGGTTTTCCGGAAGTCCGGTCTGGTTTCCCTCTTTTTTCTTTTCCCTTGCTGCGAAAGTCAGGGCGGTGTTATAGGCGATTCTGAAGATCCAGGTGCTTAGTTCGCTTTCGCCTTTGAACGTATCTAAGTGTCGCCAGATCTTGATCAGAATCTCCTGAAAGAGGTCGTTTGCAAGTTCTTTTTCCCGTACAAAGCCCAGACAAAGTCGGTACACTTTATCCTTGTGACTTTGATACAAGCCTTCGAACTGAAGTTCTTTGGAGTTTTTCATTTGAGAAACTGCGTTATCTGATCCATGAACCATTCTGGATTGTCCCACATGATGAAGTGGTGGGCTGTTGGAGCCATTTCAATTTGGATATTTTTGGCCAGCTGGTACTGGCCTTCAAAGTTCTTTTTGACGCTTGCTTCGGTCATACCGTAGTTTTTTCCCGAATACCAAGCTCCCAGGACCAAAATAGGCGTTCCCACCTCTTCCAATTCATCCCGCAGGTCCGTCGTCATCAGCGCATACATCGCCTCCGCCGTGGTATTTCGATCACTTTCGATGGACCATTCTACAGCCAAGGGAAGTTTTCCCGGGTTGCTGGTCATCACCGGCATGGTGGCTTGCTGTTGTTCCCGGTATTGCTCGGGGCTTAGCGAAAGCATCATTTTTTTCATCTGATCCGCCATTTCTACCATGTTTTCTTCGGTCGCTGCGGGATTGAAAGCTGCCGAGTAAAAAGGATAGGAATCTACTATGATGGCTTTATCGATTCGATCAGGAAGACTTTGAGAAAGCTTGAGAGAAAGAAAACCTCCCAAACTATGTCCGATGAGCACTACAGGTTCGCTTTGCTGCTGAATGTAGGAGCTGACCAACCCCTCCATTGTTGAAAGGAACCCCGCACTTAAGTCTATGGGTGAGTTTTTGGCAAATCCCGGCAAAGTCAGGACATGACACTCGTAGCTTTTGGAAAGTTGGCTGACCGTCTCATCCCAAACTTTTCCTGAAGAAGCCAGGCCAGGGATGAGGACGATTTTCGGGCCGGAACCGGTCACTTGGACTTCCAGGTTTTGGGATTGTACCGTCGCTGTCAAGCCAAAGAGGCAGAGGTAAAGAAGTATCAACTTTTTCATGGTGTTTTTTCTTCTTTAGACTAAGGCCTTGGCCAAACCTTACAGAATTTTGAAAAAATCTTCGCCGCGATAACTATCCATCCGTCCGCGCCGGAAGATGGCAAGGGTTTCGGGATTGATCTTTTACCTGCAGTTGGCAGTGGCTCCTAGCTGTTCGGAAAAACTTACAACATCTCCCTCACCATCACCATGACCTTTTCCATCTCCCGTCGCACAACTGAGGCCGTGTAGGGGTAGTTGGAGTTCATAAAGGCGAAGCAATAGGTTTTGCCGCTTTTGGTTTTGATCAGGCCGACGAGGCTATGGTTGTTGCTCATTGTGCCGGTCTTGGCAAATATGTAGGGCTGCGCTGCCCTGTAGCTGTTTTTCAGTGTACCGCTCTTGCCTCCGGTGGGCAAAATCTCGTAAAGCTGATTCTCGGGAAGGATTCGATACAGCCTTTCAAAAAGCGCCACCATGGATCGGGGTGTAAAAAGATTGTGTCGGCTCAGTCCACTTCCGTCTACCCAGTTTGGTTGGTCTGGCAGATCGAAGAAATAGGTTTTTTGGATGTATTCGATGGCGCGCTCGGTGTCCAGATTTTGAAAAAGGCGGTCGGAAACCATCAACATCAGCTGCTCGGCGATGAAGTTGTCGCTTTCGAGCATCATTTCTTTCAGAAGGGGAAAAAGCGGAGCCCCCCTCCAGCTTTGGTTTTCCAGAGGCAAAGGGTCGGGACGGTAGATCCATGGTTTCCCAGTTTCCATGCTGGCAAATTCTGTAAAAAGCTCCGGCGAAGTGAGGAAGGGAATGAATTCCTCTTTTCCCAAGAACGTTGTTGGATTGTATTCAAAGGTATTGGAGTGGAAGTCCCGTTCCAGTTCTTTGATCGGACGGGAGGTAGTCGCAACCGTGCTTTGAAATCTTGCAGGAAAGACTTGCGCTCGGCTACCGATCTTTCTCACCTGAACCAAATTGCCATAGATCGGAAGGGAAGTCCGCTCTGCCGCATAGTCGTAGTAATAGTCGTCCCACTGCCAGCCGTAGCCGAAAACCGGTGTGAGCTGATTCGCATCCGAAAAGACGACAGCCTTGAACGGGGCAAGAAACCGGGTAAAATCCGGTTGGGCAAATTCCATGTATTTCCAGCTCGGATCACCACTTCCCCATATTCTCAACGTGTCGCCATCCGTCACATAGCGCAGCGTCTGGGTGCTGTCTTGGAGGATTAGAAGTGCGGAGAAAAGGGTGAACAGTTTTGTAGTAGAGGCTGGAAGAAATCGAATCTGGGAGTTTTTCTCAAACAAAACCCGCTGCGAATCCAGATCATACAGCATGAATCCAGTCATATGCCCGCTGAAAAAGCTGGTTTCTCCCAGAGCCGATTCCAGTTTGATGTATTGATCTCGGGTAATTTGAGCGTTTGCTTCCCTGAGAAACAAAAGAAACAGCAAACTTACAAGAAGCTTAGTCGGGTAAAATTTGGTCATTTCTTAATGCGGCGTAAAACAAACCCAACCA
The DNA here is from genome assembly GCF_039523455.1 of Algoriphagus jejuensis. Taxonomy (NCBI): domain Bacteria; kingdom Pseudomonadati; phylum Bacteroidota; class Cytophagia; order Cytophagales; family Cyclobacteriaceae; genus Algoriphagus; species Algoriphagus jejuensis. Next base: position 22,209 of record NZ_BAAAFI010000040.1, read on the forward strand.
GCCCATAATGAATCCGACACCCCCCAAAGGAGTTACAGCACCCCACCAAGTTCGCCCGGTTAAGGATAGAATGTAAAGTGATCCTGAAAACAACAGAATTCCTCCAATGAAACTCCAGACTGTGAACGGCAAGCTTTTCCAGTTCGGTCGTACCAGTGCCAAAAGGCCAATAAAAAGCAATGCCAGCGTATGGTAAAAATGATAATCGACGGCAGTTTGAAAGGTATCCACTCGACCTGTATTGTTTAGAATTTCCGCCAATCCGTGAGCGCCAAACGCACCTAGACCCACCGCAAGCGTGCCTGAAAGGCCGGCTATCATGATGATGGTTTTTCCTTTCATGTTTCAGAATAATTTCTTGCCCCAAATATCGCCGAACCGATCCGTACCATCGTGCTGCCTTCCTCCTGGGCTATCCTATAGTCTCCGCTCATGCCCATGGAAAGTTCTTGAAGCTGAACAAACCTTGGAAGATCTCTTGCTTTCAGGGAGTCAAAGAGACTTTTGAGCGAGCGGAATTCCTTGCGGATTTGGGCTACATCCTCGGTGAAAGTCGCCATTCCCATCAGTCCTTTTATCTGGACATGGCTTAAAGCAGCGAAATCGTCTGAAGCTAACATTTCTTCCAAGTCACTTCCGTCAAAGCCAAACTTGCTTTCCTCCTCGGCGATGTGCATCTGCAGCAATATCGGAATGGTTCTGTCGATCTTTTTGCCTTGCTTATTGATTTCCTTGAGGAGCTTAAAAGAATCTACTCCGTGAATCAAATGAACAAACGGCGCGATGTATTTGATCTTGTTGCTTTGCAGGTGACCAATCATGTGCCAACGGGTGTCGGCGGGCATCTCGGGCTGCTTGGTCTGGATCTCCTGAACTTTGTTTTCACCAAAATCCCGAATCCCAGCCGCATAAGCTTTCTGAAGGTCTGGAAGGGGCTTGGTTTTGCTCACGGCAATGAGCTGACAGTCGGGGTTGATAAAGGATTTTTTTACTGTTTGGAGGTTGGCTTTGATGTCCATTGTATAATTTTAGACTTCACTTTTTGCTTTTTGAGCTTAAAACAAAGATATGGCAATCATCAGCACTTTGCTAAAAAAAGGGATCCGACTTCGGGAGAGTTTGGAACAGGAGTATTCCAGTCCGCTTGACCTACAAAAGGATCAGTTGAAGAAACTTCTACTCAAAGCCAAAGACACCGAGATCGGTAGGAAGTATGATTTTCACGGTATCCTGAAGACGTTTCGGGAGAGTGATGGGACTTTTTATGAGACCTACAAAAGCCAGGTTCCAATCTATGACTATGATTCAATCCACGCCGAATTTTGGCACAGGCTTCTCTCTGGCAAGAAAAACGTCACCTGGCCGGGAGCGGTCAAATACTTTGCGCTGAGCTCCGGCACTTCGGGGTCGGCATCCAAATACATCCCCATCACCAACTCCATGGTGAAGGCCATCAGGCGCACGGGGGTGAGGCAGATTCTGAGCCTTTCCAAGTACGATTTACCCGCTTCGCTTTTTACCAAAGGTATCCTGATGCTCGGAGGAAGTACGGATCTGGAGTTCAACGGAACCTATTTCTCCGGTGATCTGAGCGGTATCACTACCGGGAAGCTGCCGATCTGGTTGCAACGATTTTATAAGCCTGGAAAGAAAATTGCCAGAAATAAAAACTGGGGTGACAAGCTGGATCAAATCGTGGAAAAGGCCAGAGACTGGGATATCGGGATTATAGCTGGTGTGCCGGCATGGTTGCAGATTCTGATTGAAAAGATCATTGAAAAATATCAGGTCAAGCACATCCACGAGATTTGGCCGAATCTGCAGATTTTCGTCCACGGGGGAGTATCCTTCGAACCCTACAAAAAAGGATTTGAAGGGCTGCTGGGCAAGCCGCTGATCTACATCGAAACCTATCTGGCATCAGAGGGATTCTTGGCCTTGCAGGCACTGCCCAATCGAAAATCCATGCGGCTGGTGCTGAACAATGGGATTTTCCATGAATTCATACCTTTCACCGAAGCCAACTTTGACGAGGAGGGGAATGTGAAAGAGAATGCCCAGACGCTCAAAATCGACGAAGTGGAGGAGGGTAGGGACTATGCGCTGCTGATCTCCACCTGCGCCGGTGCCTGGCGCTACCTGATCGGGGACGTCGTTCGCTTTGTGTCTAAAGAAGAATCCGAAATCATCATCACCGGTCGCACGAAGCACTTTCTGAGTCTTTGTGGAGAACATCTGTCCGTGGACAATATGAACAAGGCTATTGAATTGGCCTCTGGCGAACTCAGTATTCGGGTGAAGGAATTTACTGTTTTGGGAGAGCCACATAAAAACCTGTTTGCACACCACTGGTACATCGGATCGGATGATGAAGTTTCGATCAAAAAACTTAAAAACTCCATTGATGAGCACCTGAAAAAGCTGAACGACGACTACGCGGTAGAGCGAAGACATGCCTTGAAACAAGTGAAAGTCACGGTACTTCCGTCGGCAGCTTTTTACGATTGGATGAGATCGCAGGGAAAGGAAGGTGGACAAAACAAGTTTCCGCGTGTTTTAAAAGGAGAGAAGGCAGAAAGTTGGAAGGATTTCTTGGCAGAAAAAGAGTTGGAAAAATGAGTCAAAGTTTGCTGGAGGGGATAAGCATGGGGCTGTTGCTGTCGCTGCTTATTGGGCCAGTCTTTTTTGCCCTGATCAGCAGCAGCATGCAGCATGGTTTCCGATATGCTGCGGTATTGGCTTTGGGAATCTTCGTCAGTGATTCGCTATATGGCTTTTTGACCTATTTTGGCATTAGCTTTTTGGCTAACACGACGCTATTTGAAGAAGTATTGGGATACGTCGGAGGCGCGATTTTAGTCGGTTTTGGCGTCAGTTCATTAATGAAAAGACAGAAGCCGGACGCCAATTCCAAAGCACTCAATCCTCCGGTTGCAAGAAGACGAAACGCTTTCGCCAAAGGATTTAGCATCAATGGCATCAATCCATTCGTGCTGCTTTTCTGGATTTCCATCGCCAGTTTGGTTTCGCTTCGCGATGACTGGACAAGTATCCAGACCTTTTTCTACTATTCGGGGATTTTGCTGACGGTGTTGTGCACTGATCTGGCCAAAGCTTTCGTCGCGAAGCAGCTCAGCCGGTTTGTCACGCCAAAAATTTTGGGCTTGCTCAACAAAGGAGTGGGCGGGGCCTTGATCTTCTATGGGCTGAGGATGATTTACTTGACGTATCAAGTCTGACAAAACTTTCGCATTGGAAAACCAGTCGTGCAAAAATGAAAAAAAGCTCCTTTCACTTTCGGACTGTTTCTACTTGTTTTCTACTTTCTCACATCGCAGGCCAAACCCGCTTGGATTACAACCTCCAAGGAATGATGATTCTGGGCTCTTGGGCGATTGGAAATATGGTCCGGGGTGGGATAGGAGCCAGCCGAACTACCGGAGAAACCAGAGCATTTCATCAGATGAACTTGTATCGGAAATCCGTAAAATCTCTTAGTTGCAGGCTTAGCCTATTGGCATGCGACCAAAGAGTCGCCTGGAAGTGATTTTTGGGCAACGATTGACGCACAGCATGGCATTGAGAAAATCCTTTTGCTCAATGGTTCACTGGATTTGGCCTTCATGACAGGAGGACTTTATAGTAAAGAAAGAGGTTTGCGAACCGATAATTCCAGGTTGATCGGTTTTGGCACGGGGTCATGTATGATTTTCATAAAACTCAAGCGAAAGAATTGGCTGAATTGATGGAGAATATAAGTTTGGGACTAGCCGGATCTTCCGTTCGAATACCTTGGTGAGAAAGCTGGCTATCGGAAAACTATTTTATAGTTTTCTCGTATTTTTAGTCAGTTCCATTAAATCTATCTACGGATGAAAAATCTCATTTTGGTTTCTGTCGCTTTTTTTATTTTTTCCTCCTGCAAAACCTCCGAAACCGTTACCGTGGACGCTGTTGCGAACAATGAGAAACTCGGACAATACCAAACCTTCAAAGTAGTAGAAGATAGTTATTCTGACAAGAGAAACGAACAGCTCACCATGGCTTTCCGAGAGGGATTGCTCAGGTATGGTTTCGAAGAGTCCTCAGAGAATCCTGATTTTTTGATTCAAGCAGTCGTGGTTACCAGAGATCTGGTTCGAAATCGCGTCTACAACGGCAACGCTTTCTCCAGTATACCCACTTCGAGTATTGTGGAAGGTACAATAAACACCGGTATGGTGGGTAAGGTGATATTTTTGATTCAAGACACAAAGACTAATGATATCTCCTGGATGGGTGTGGGGACTGGCATCACCTACGGGCTGAAGCAAATGAATGCGGAATACCTCGATATCGCAGTCTATCAACTCTTGGCTACACTGAATTGATTGGTGAGCAGCCCTAACTTGGAATGTTAGAATGCCGATTTTCCGGTGATCCAACCATTCGGTACTAGAATAGCGTATTTTTGCCGAATGGAAAATTTACCCTCTTGCCCGAAGTGTAAGTCAGAGTTCACCTATCCAATGGACAATCTGCTGGTCTGTCCAGAATGTAGCCACGAGTGGGTTCCGGAGGAAATTGAAGTAGAGGTAGGTTTGGTGGTGAAAGATGCCAACGGAAACCTGCTCTCTGACGGCGACGCAGTCGTGATCGTGAAAGACCTTCCGGTGAAAGGAGCGCCGAAACCCATCAAGGCAGGCACCAAGGTGAAGAGCATCCGCCTAGTCGAAGGCGATCACAACATCGATTGCAAGATTGATGGATTTGGCTCGATGGCGCTGAAGTCTGAGTTTGTGAGGAAAGCATAGGGCTAAAGGAACCTGTTGATTCAAAAAAAACCATCGATATTCCCGTCGTGTTTTCATTGGCTGAATTTTTTGTTTCTTTTGGAAATGTGCCATTGGTCGTCGAGCTAAGTTAATCCTTTGTCAACAAAACAGGGATTTGCCGCTGATTCAAAATAATATGGGGAGAGTAGGACGGTATTTTCTAGGAACTTGTTTGGTGTGGATCATGTCACTTCAGCAGCTGAGCGCGCAGTCTCAGCTGGAGGAGCTGGTTTTCCGCAATCTTGACGAGGATTTGGGTCTTTCTAATTCCAATGTCCTCTCAATCCTTCGTGACAATAGTGGGATGATGTGGTACGGAACTGCCTTTGGGCTATATCGCTACGATGGTACTCGGGTCAAGGCTTTTTTCAATACCAATGACTCCACTTCGATTTCACATAATTCGATCTATAAACTCGGCATCGGTCCAGATGATAAACTGTGGGTGAAGAACGTCAACGGCAGCTATGACGTCTACGACCCAAAAAGTGGAAAATTTACTCGAGGAACAGCGAAGTTCACGCGTGAGTATCACCTGGCTTCCGATTCGATCGGAATAGTGATGAAGGACCGCCAAGGTCGATTTTGGTTTACTCACACGCAGCAAGGAATCAGCATCTTTGACCCAAAGTACCAAACCACCAGCTACCTAAAAGCGGGCACCATCAATGGCAATTTGGCAACCGGGCAAATGGCTGCCGTCGCGGAGTCCCCTGATGGGATGATTTGGGCAGTTGATCAGGCCGGAACGGTAGAACTTATCGATCCCAATCGACTCATTGTTACAAAAACCCTGAAACTTCCCAAATCAAAGATCCCCGCCTTGGCAAACTATGACCTGTTTATAGACTCGGAGGGGGACGCCTGGATTTACAATCCCGAGCAGGATTTAGGGGTGTTTTGGATCGATGGGCTCAGTCATGAGATTCGGGTGTGTCGGGAGGGCGATGGCGAACTGCGTCTGAACAACAACATGGTTAAGGCGGTGGTTGAAGCTAAAAAGGGTCAAATCTGGCTCGGCACGGATCATGGTGGCATCAACGTGATCGATAAGGAGTCGGAAACGGTAGGATTTTTTTATGACAAAAGCAATCCTGAATTGGCAATGCCGCATAACGTGGTGTATGCCTTATACAAGGATCCGGAGGATATTGTCTGGATTGGTACCCATAAAAAAGGAGTCTCCTACTACCATCAAGGTTTGCTTCGGTTTTCTCACGTTAGAAAAATTTTCTCCGATCCTAATTCCCTGCCATTCAACGATGTCAATGCCTTTGCTGAGGACAGTTTAGGGAACCTATACATTGGCACGAATGGGGGAGGCCTGATCTACCATGACCGCAAGACAAATCAGTATAAACAATACAGACACGATCCGGACAATCCAAAAAGTCTGACTGGCGATGTCATCGTGGACTTGATGCTGGATCACGAGGGAATTTTGTGGGTAGGAACCTACCTCAATGGACTGGGGAAATTTGACGGTCGCACATTCACCAATTATCCTTACCAACAAGGTGCGACGAATGGGATTCCGGGGCCGAATATTTGGAAGCTTTTTGAAGACAGCAAAAATAGGATCTGGATCGGTACACTGAGATCGGGCATGTCGATGTTGGATCCGGATCGCAAAACCTTTCATAATTATCCTGCGGGCAGTGCACCATTCAGGACAAACAATCAATACATCACCGGCTTCACTGAAGACAAGGCCGGGAATATCTGGATCGGGGGAGGCAGTGGGCTGAACGTCATCAATTACGATAAAAACACGACCTCTTTCTATTCAGACACCCAAGACAATGGACTGAAGGAGTCGAGTTTTACGGAGCTTTTCACCGATTCGGAAGGAGTCATCTGGGCCGCGACACAAAAAGGCCTGCACTATTTTGACAATCGGGACAGCGTCTTTGTCTTTTATGGACTCGAGCAAGGACTTCCGTCAGATTATCTAGTCGACGTGTTGGAGGACGACCGGAGCAATCTTTGGATCAGCACCCAAAAGGGGCTGGCCTATGCGCAGGTGAACCGTCGCTCGAGACCCTTCCAGATTGTTTTCCAAAACTTTGACCAAAAAGATGGCTTGCAGGCCTCTCTTTTCAATAAAAACTCGGCGCTCAAAACCAAGTCTGGGGAGTTCATCTTTGGCGGGCCAAATGGCTACAATATTTTCAAGTCGGAAAACTTCGCTTTTGAGCAAAACAATCCTCCTGTGGTCTTTACTTATTTCCAACTGTTCAATGAAATGGTCGAGGTCGGACAAGAGATTGGAAATCGAGTGCTGCTCACCAAATCCCTGGAACACACCGAAAAGTTGATCCTGAACCATGACGAAAACATGTTCAGCATTGGGTTTAGTGCGCTTAATTTTCTTTATCCGGAAAAGAATAAATACCGCTATAAATTGCTCGGGTTCAACGGGGAATGGATCTATCTCAATGATGACCTGGCCAAAGTCACCTTTACCAACCTGGATCCCGGTACCTACACCTTGATCGTGCAGCCGGGTACCATGTTGGAAGGATGGAGTACGGAAGAGTACCCATTGACGATCGTGATTCAGGCTCCGTTTTGGAGGACGCCGATCGCTTATTTCTTGTATTTGCTTGTTCTGGCGGCGTTGGTTTACTTTTTTAGAAATCAACTGCTGGTACGGCATAGGGAGAAATTTGAGCGGGAAAATGCGATTAGAGAGGCCAAGAGAGTCCAAGAATTGGATCGGTTGAAAACCAAGTTTTTTACAAATCTTAGCCATGAGTTCCGGACTCCGCTTTCTTTGATTTTGACTCCGACGGAGCACTTGATTGCCGGATCCCAGGATTCGATGTTGACGGGACAATACCGCATTATACAGCGCAATGCCCGCCGGCTGCTGAAACTAATCAATCAACTTTTGGATGTGAAAAATGTCGACAAAGGTGCATTGGCTTTTCACCCGTCGGAGGGCGACATTGTGCAGTTTGTAAGAGAAAGTATTGCCGACTTCAAGGAGCTTTCAGAAAATCAACACATCGAGTTAAGCTTCGAATGTGGGTTAGATTCTCAGCAGGCAATCTTTGACTCTGATAAGCTCGAGAAAATTATTTTTAACCTGCTGTCCAACACCTTCAAATTTACACCGGAGGACGGCAAGATCACGGTGAACTTGGAGTTGCAGATTGAGCAGGAAGACAAGGGGATTATGTCGCTATCCGTGTCGGATACCGGAGTGGGAATCTCTGAGGAAGATCAAAAGAAAGTCTTCGATCGCTTCTTTACTACCGAAGGTCACGGTCATCAGTTGAACCAGGGAAGTGGAATTGGACTTTCGCTTGCTCAGGATTTTGCGAGGGTCATGGGGGGGAATATCACCCTGCAAAGTGAACTGGGTAAGGGTTCGGTGTTTATATTGACTATGCCGATTGGATTGATTTTGTCGGAAGAATGGGAAGAAAATGGGCTGCCAGATGAAGCTTTGTCCCAATCGCAAAAAGATAGCATCCTGATCGTGGAAGATCATCGGGAATTCAGAAACTATCTGAAGGACTGCCTGTCTGAAACCTACCATGTAATGACCGCTGCAAATGGGGTGCAGGCATGGGAGATAGCACAGGAGCAGATTCCGGATTTGGTGATCTCGGATTGGATGATGCCAATGATGGACGGGAAGGAACTTTGTCAGAAAATCAAGGGTGACATCAAGACTTCCCACATTCCGGTAATCTTGCTGACGGCAAAAAAGTCTGACGAGAACCTTCTTAAAGGGCTGGATAGTGGGTGTAACCTTTACCTCACTAAGCCTTTCAATCTTGAAGTATTAAATCTGAGTATCAAAAACCTCCTCCGTGAACGAAACGTCCTGCAGGAGCAAAACCGCAAAAAGATAGAAGTTAACGCAACCGAAGTGGACGTGGTCTCTATGGATGACTTGCTGATCCAGAGGGCGGTTGAACTGGTGGAGCGACACCTGGACGATACGCAATTGTCGGTTGAATTTTTGAGTGCTGAGTTAGGGATGAGCCGGGTGCACCTCTATAAGAAACTTCAGTCGCTCACGGGAAAAAGCCCGATTGAATTCATCCGCTTGATCCGGATGCAGCGTGCGGCACAATTGCTTTGTAAAAGCAAGCTGAATGTGTCCGAAATCGCTTACCAAGTCGGATACAACAACGCCAAGTATTTTGCCAAGCACTTCAAGGCCGAATATGAGATCCTACCATCGGAGTATGCTGCCAAACAGATGCCGGTAGGTAGTGACCAGTCTCGGTGATCTCTGCGGACATGTCATTTCGACCGCAGGGAGAAATCTTTTTATGTGGAGCAGCGGTATGTTTGAAAAGATCTCTCCTAACGTCTAGATGACTGAATACAGCGACTGATCACTGAAACTTCCCTTCATTGTTGTATGCGACGACGCCTTACCTTCCCATTGTTAACTTTCACCCCCCCAATCCGAAACAATCGGTACCCATCGGGTCGAATTGATTGGCTTAAACTTGCTCCTCAATTAACCGACCCAATCCATGAAACGATTCTTGATCCTTTGTCTGGCGCTGATGGCGTCATGCACTGAGGCGTCTGAGCCTTCCCAACAAACTCCTGACGTCAAACCTCCCGAAGAAATCTCCACCCAAAAATATTTTGGACCGCTCCAGGTCAAAGGCACCCAACTCAGTGATCAGGACGGGAATCCGGTGATGCTGCGGGGGGTCAGTTTTGGATGGCACAACTGGTGGCCAAGATTTTACAACGAGGCTGCCGTCAAATGGCTCAAGTCAGATTGGAATGCAAATGTAGTCCGTGCATCCATGGGAGTCGATCCCGATGGCGCCTATCTGGAAAACCCGGATTTTGCGCTAGAAAAGATGAAGGCAGTGATTGAAGCGGCCATTGCCGCTGACCTTTATGTCATCATCGACTGGCACAGCCACGACTTGTATCAGGACGAGGCGTTGGAGTTTTTTGGTGAAATGGCAAAGACCTACGGCAAAAATCCTCATGTGATCTACGAGCTTTTCAATGAGCCGGACTATGAGACTTGGGGGGAAGTCAAAGCATACAGCGAGGCACTCATTACCGAAATCCGAGCTCACGATCCCGACAATATCATCTTAGTCGGCTCACCCACCTGGAGTCAGGACCTGCACTTGGTCGCCCAGAATCCAATCCGAAACCAGATCAACATCATGTACGTGCTGCACTTCTATGCGGCAACGCACAAGGACTACCTGCGAACCAGAGCGGACGCAGCGCTTAACGCCGGCCTAGCGATCTTCGTGTCGGAATGTGCAGGGATGGAAGCGACTGGAGACGGGCCGATCGATCAGGCATCTTGGAACGCTTGGCTTACTTGGATGGAAAGTAAAAGAATAAGCTGGACAGCCTGGTCAGTGGCGGACAAAGATGAAACCTGCTCCATGCTCATGCCCAGCGCTTCGTCAACGGGAAATTGGACGGAGGCTCAGCTCAAACCCTGGGGTCAGGCTGTGCGAAAAATCCTAAAGGAAAAGTAAAGTCTTTAGGCTTGATGCAGAGTTAAAAACTGGCTTCGAAACTGAAGTCATTTAACAAAAAGGAAACTTTGCGATAGAATGTCCAAAAAAATAGCAAAAAAGGATTTTCCAAAACAGCTCGAAAACCCCGTTTAGGGCATTTTCAATCGATATTTTACGGTGTTAACATTTGATACCCGTATTGAAAACATTTGAGTACCCTCCTTTAAAATACCTCAAACTACATTTATTCGGATCAAAACAATAAGCCCAAAACCTCGATCCATTGCTTCAAATTATTTGCTCTGCAAGTGTAAACTGGAGTCCTTGTACTTCGAAAGTGATGGAATATTCGGTGGTTTCTTTGGGAATATCGCAGCGATTTTTTACCCCAAACTCATACACCGTGAACAAATCAACTGTCAATGAATTCTCCTCCCTGGAAAATGCCTTTTCCCTCACATACCTATTATTCAATTTCTAATAATTAAACCCTTAATGATGAAAAAATTATTACCACTATGGCTTATGCTGTTGGTAGGGGTGGTTCAAGCCCAGGTGACCGTGCGAGGCACAGTTACTTCCTCGGGTGACGGCCTTTCCCTACCCGGAGTAACGGTTTTGGTCAAAGGAACCACCACCGGTGTCGCCACCGACGGAGATGGGCGCTATTCCATCTCCGCCCCTAATGCCAACTCTGTGTTGGTTTTTAGCTTTATCGGCTTCAAATCCCAGGAGATTTTGGTAGGAAACCAATCCACCATCGACGTGACTATGGAGGAGGATATGTCCTCTCTCGATGAGGTTGTCGTCGTAGGTTATGGTACCATGAAAAAACGGGACATGTCCAGTGCCCAGGTTTCTGTAACCTCCGAAGACATCGAGCGCACGGTAAATACGACCGTGGAGCAAGCCCTTCAAGGCCGTGCTGCGGGTGTCTATGTCACGCAAAACACCGGTGCACCAGGAGGAGGCATCTCAGTCAACATCCGCGGGATCAACTCCATCAGTGGTACCAACCAACCGCTTTATGTGATTGACGGAGTGCAGATACAGCCTCAGACTGTGTCCTACGGCAATACGTCAAGTACCAATCCCATGGCTGGTCTAAACCCAAGTGACATTGAATCCATGGAAGTTCTTCAGGGTCCATCAGCGACGGCTATCTACGGTTCACGTGGTACCAATGGGGTAATCATGATCACCACCAAGCGCGGCAAATCCGGCATGACCAAGATCAGCTACAACTACCTCTACAGCTTGCAGGACAAGCCTGATGAGTTGGATGTAATGACGCTCAGTCAATATGCGACCATGACCAACGAGATTCGGGAGATCACAGGTGGTGATCCTCCCGCGGCATTTCTTGACCCAAGTTTGCTGGGTGATGGGACTAACTGGCAGGACGCACTGTTCAAAACAGCCGGTCTAAACAAGCACACCCTGAACCTATCAGGAGGTAACGAGGCAACTCAATTCTACATTTCCGGTGAGTACTTCAGCCAGGATGGTGTTGCTATCGGCTCGTCTTTCGACAGGTATTCTCTCAGAACCAACATCGACAACCAAACCAGGAAATGGTTGAAGATCGGAATGAACCTTCAGTTGTTTCACACTGATGAGCAGTTGGCTACGGGTAGTTCCGACGTCATCAACAACGCGATCCAAATGGCGCCAAATATTCCGGTGACTAACCCGGATGGCTCTTGGGGTGGCGCGGATCCAATCAACGGTTCCAGCTTGCAGTTTACACCTGCCAACCCAATTGCTTTGGCAAATCTGCTCGATCGATCCTATATCAGAAGAGGTGCGCTGGGTGGATTCAACATCGAGATCGGTATCGTCGAAGGATTGAAATTCAGAACGATGCTAAACGGAAACGTCAACTATAACAACGGACATTTCTTCACGCCAACCTACACCCTCGGTTCGGTAACAAACGATGTCAATAGCCTAAACAAAAACACCGATTCCAGCTTTGGCTGGAACTGGAGCCAAATGTTGAACTACAGCAAAGTATGGGGTAAGCATGCTGTGGACGTAATGGCCAGCCACGAAGCACAGGCTAACGAATACGAATATCTGAATGCAGGGAGAGTAAATTTTCCTTCCAATGATCTTCAGGAAATGGGGCTTGGATCTGCTCAAGGAGCAACCAATGGCGGTGGCGCAGGTCACTGGGCAATGGAGTCTTTCTTCGGTAGAGCGAACTATACATTCAACGAAAAATACATTGTTCTTGCAGCCTTTAGAGCAGATGGATCTGCAAATTTCGGGCCTGACAACCGTTGGGGATATTTCCCATCCATGTCAGCAGCTTGGAGAGTTTCTGAAGAAAGCTTCCTCAGCAATGCCACTTGGATGGACGAGTTGAAGCTTCGTTTCGAGACGGGTTTGACTGGTAACCAAGGAAGTGCAAATGCTATCTACGCGCCGTTGAGCTCACCAAGTATACCTACGCCATGGGGCAGCGGGTTCTTGGTTTCCAGATTCGGTAACCCGGCTTTGAAATGGGAAGAGACATCTACAGTCAATTTCGGATTCAACTTGAACATGTTCAACAACAGAGTGCAGGTCGAGGCAGACTACTATATAAAAAAGACGGACAACCTCCTGCTACCAAACCCACTTCCCTGGTACATGGGAACTTCGGGCGAGGGAAGCATCGGAACTCCAACGGTCAACATCGGCGCACTTGAAAACAGAGGCTACGGCATCACGATCAATACGATCAATATCGACAACCGTGCAAGCACGTTTAAATGGACTTCCAATTTCAATTTCTCAGGGTTCAAAACAGAGATTACCAAATTCTTCTCTGAGACGGCCTTCATCGATCGTACGGCTTGGTACATGAACAATTTTACCCAGCGGGCTATCCCAGGACAAGCTCCTTGGTTATTCTTTGGATATAAAGCGGATGGAATTTTTCAATCCATCGAAGAAGTCGAGTCGAGTGCCCGCCCGGTAGATAACGCAGGAGCTCCTCTTCCGGTGAGTGAGACCAACGGGATCTACGTGGGGGATATCAAATATGTCGATATCAACGAGGATGGCGTGATTGATGAACGCGATCAGACTTTTATTGGCAACCCCTGGCCGAAGTTTACTTTCGGTACTACCCAGCAGTTTTCCTACAAAAACTTCACGCTGGACGTATTGTTGACCGGCTCCTTTGGAAACGACATCTACAACTACACCCGATTCAACAACACGAATCCCAATAACGTGAACTTGGGAAGAAACATGCTCTTGGAGACTTACGGCTATGCCCGTGTTGAGATGGATGACAGCGGAAATCCGTATCTGAGCAATCCCGAGGCGACCATTCCAAGAATCACCGCGACCGATCTCAATGGAAACGGTACCAGAATCTCCGACCGATTTGTAGAAGACGGTAGCTATATCCGGATCAAAAACATCCAGCTAGCCTACGCTTTTCCTTCATCTCTGATGGGGAAACAAAAGGTAATCCAGGGAGCAAGACTGTCGGCAGGAATCCAGAATGCATTCACTTTTACCAAATACAAAGGCTATGATCCCGAAGTGGGTGCCTATGTAGGTAACAATGTGTCCGCGGCAAATCAGCTGATTGGTGTCGATTATGGCCGATATCCATTGACCAGAATGTACACCTTCAGCTTAGGTATTGATTTCTAATCCGAAAAATGAAAACGATGAAAACTAACATGAAATTCCTAAATATAATGGCAGGCGCTACGCTCTTGCTGGGAGGATTGGTAGGTTGTTCGGAAGAATTTCTGGATAGACCGCCTCTTGATGCGATTGTGGACGCAAATTTCTACAAGACCGATGACCAAATCTTGGCTGCTTCTGCACCGCTATACAATATGGTATGGTTTGCCTACAACGACAAAGCCAGCCATGGCATCGGAGATGCACGGGGTGGTATCCTGACTTCAGGATCCTACCAGCTCGAAAACGTCCGTTTCAACACCACCGGTGAAACAGCCGAAAATGGAGCCTCTTGGCGTGCATTCTATAACGTAGTCGCCCAGTCCAACTCGCTGATCAACAACATCCAGCAGTTTGTGGGTGAGGACGTGACGGATCGGATCAAAAACCACGGCCTTGCCGAAGGCAGATTTATGCGTGGATTGGCGTATTCCTACTTGGTACAAAACTGGGGTCCAGTGCCGATCATCACCAACAATACGGCTTTGCTTCAGGATACGACTATTTCCCGAAACACCGAGGAATCAGTCTGGCAGTTCATTATCAAGGACTTCAGATATGCTTCGGAGAATCTTCCCGAAACTGCGGTATTGAGCGGACGTCTGACCAAATGGAGTGCTCAAGGCATGTTGGCCAAGATGTACCTGACCAAGGCAGGTGTAGGCGGTACCAGAAAACAATCCGACCTCGATTCCGCTGCCTATTTTGCAAAAAGTGTCATTGACAACAGCGGTGCGACACTTTTGCCGGAATATGAAGACCTGTTCAAAACCAAAAACAATGGCAACGTGGAGACCTTGGCCGCTTTGCAGTGGGTGTATAACGCCGGTCAGGCGGGTCAGTGGGGCGCACAAAACTCCGTGCAAGCTTTCCTTGCTTTCGGCTCAGAAATCACCGGTTTTGGTGACGGATGGGGTGGAGACATCGGAGCTTCCAAGTGGATGCTGGACATGTATGATGATTTGGTTTTTGACAAAAGAAGAAAAGCTTCCTTCATGTTTCCTGGGGACCATTATCCTTATATCACGCAGGTGCCTCCCGGAGGATCTGCGCAGCAGCTCAGAGTTCCGGCTAGAAGCTTGGACGGCAGCCGACCATATAATGGCCGAGCTTGGGTGAAAAAATACGTCGTCGGCAGACCCGAAGACAACGAGGGAAAAGTGGTGCAGCAAGGCACTGAGATCAATACTTATATCCTTCGATTGGCTGATGTCTATTTGACTTATGCAGAAGCAGTTTTGGATAAAAACCCTGCTGAAGCCTTAAAGTATGTCAACCTTGTTAGGAAGCGTGCCGGAGTCAACGAGCTGGACAACGTCACTTGGCAGGCGATCTTCGAGGAAAGGATCAAGGAATTTGCGATGGAAGGTCAGGCATGGTACGAGTTTACCAAACTGCAATACTACGATCCAGCTAAGGCTTACAGCATCTTAGCCAACCAAGATCGTGGCACTTTCAGAATCTACGCGGACCAGATTCCTGATCCGACCTTGTGGGAAATTGAGATTCCAGACTCTGACACCTCGCCAAGGTTCTTTGCGGTAGGGGAGTCAAATTTTAAGATTCCGATTCCATCTTCAGAATTGTCTCGGGCGCCCAATTTGCGAAAGCCTCCAGTGCCGTATGATTTCACGGCAGGAAACTGATCTTTAGGATTTTAAACCTTCGAAAATCAAATGAACATTATCAAAAATATAACTCAATCTTCTCCTTCGATGCTGGTAGCAGGGATGCTGATGGCGACGGTTTTCCTTGGCGCTTGCCAAGAAGAGGATGAAATCAGTGTGGGCCCGCCGACAATCGAGCGGGTGAGGACAACTGACCCGACCACAGCGGATAGCGCATTTACTTCAGCGACCTTGGGAAGTACAATAGCCATCTTGGGTACCAACTTCCTGGGAACACAGGAAGTATACCTGAATGACTACCCACTCGGTGTGAACACTGCCTATGTGACCAACACCAACGTCATCGTGACGATAGGAGACAGCGTGCCAACTGTCGCCACCGACCCTAACGTGTCAAACAAATTGAGATTGGTGACCAAAAGCGGTGAGTCTATCATTGAATTTCAGACGCTCCCTCCAGCTCCACAGATCCTTCAGGTTAAAAATCAATACCTAAAAGCAGGAGATAAAATGACTCTTTTCGGTCGCTATTTCTACTTCGTGGATACGGTTTATTTTCCCGGAGAGGACGTGTTTGTCACTTCTGGTTTTGAAACGAATTCCTCAGGTACCTCTCTTTCGGTGACTGTGCCGGATGGCTTGGACTTCAGTGAATTTCAATCTATCAGAGTCGTGACCAAAAGTGGGGGCTCTGCCACCAACCGAAATACCCAAATCTACAATGGGAAAGGGATGGTCGCAGACTTTGATACCGATGGAGCAC
This sequence comes from Algoriphagus jejuensis, assembly GCF_039523455.1. Taxonomy (NCBI): domain Bacteria; kingdom Pseudomonadati; phylum Bacteroidota; class Cytophagia; order Cytophagales; family Cyclobacteriaceae; genus Algoriphagus; species Algoriphagus jejuensis. The sequence goes on from NZ_BAAAFI010000040.1 coordinate 38,581, forward strand.
TCAAGTGGCCTTGGGACTGGGGGTGGGGAATGTCAGGTGACATGATCCAATCCAGTCAGCCAGGCATCGAAAGCCTTGACGGTGATTTTGGTGGGATGAATCAGGCTTTTCCGGCCAACTACGGCTGGAACAACGACAAGGTAATCAACCTCACTAACTGGGGAGGAGAGCAAATCTTCCCAACCGTTCCGGCTGACGAATATAATTCAAGTGCGCCGTCGGCCAACTTCGACGTACGGTTTGACATCGCCATCAATACGACCGAAAATATTACGGGACTGGAGCTGCAAATCTGGTTTCCTTCCAAAAATGGAGACCTGTCTTATAATATTCCATTGAGTGACTTTATCAAAGCGACTGATGGTAGTTGGTACACGCTTTCGTCTGCGCTAAATAGATTGACCAATGGCTCGACTCGATTGAACACCTACGGAGAATTGCTGGCTGGAGACAAAAGTGGCACAAAGCAATTACGCTTGGTAGTCATCAACACGACCAGCAATGACATCAAAGCTGTGGTCGGCATAGACAATGTCCGCATCGTCAGAGCGGTTCAATAATTTCATAGACGGTTTTACATATTCAGTCTCCGAGGCAGAGGGTTTTGCCTCGGAGATTTTTCTAATACAACGACCCACCTAAAATACACATCCAGCCTTGGTTTGCTTTCACCTGCCTTTTCTTTCACGCTTGACAGTTCTGCTGTTGGCTGTTTGTTTTTTTTCGGGATGCAAAAAGAAAGAAAACAAGGTGGCATATCTTTTCCAGGCTGTTGAAGCCAATTCTTCCGGCCTGCATTTTACCAACCAAATCCAAGAAACCGCCCAGGCCAATATTCTGACCTACCAGTATTTCTATAATGGAGGCGGCGTGGCCGTGGGCGACCTGAACAACGACGGGCTTGAAGACTTGTATTTCACCGCCAACCAAGGCCAAAACAAACTTTTCCTCAATCAAGGAAATCTGAAATTCCGCGACATCACGCTGGCCACCGGCACGGGCGGGAGAGAACAAGCCTGGTCCACAGGCGCGGTCATCGTCGACATCAATGCTGACGGACTCAAAGACATTTACCTCTGCTATTCTGGCGATTTGCCGGGGGATATGCGGAGAAACCAACTTTTTGTAAACCAAGGGTTAGACGCTAAAGGCATTCCTTTTTTCAAGGAGATGGCGAAAGATTTCGGGCTTGATGATCCGGCTTTTTCCACCTCGGCCTACTTCTCAGACTTGGACAAAGACGGAGATCTGGACATGCTCTTGCTCAATCACAATCCGGCGCTCTTCAATAACCTGAATGCAAATGCATTCAAGAGGATGCTTGCGACTTCCGACACGATGAGCTCCAGCAAGATCTATCGAAATGAAGAGGACAAATTCAGAGACGTATCTGCCGAGATCGGCATTGCAACCGGCACGCTGAGCTATGGGCTGGGCGCGAGCATTGCGGACTTCAATGGCGACGGATGGCCGGATATCTACATCGGCAACGACTATTCTGCTCCGGACTATTTCTACGTCAATCAGGGGGACGGGACTTTTGTCGATCAGCTTCAATCGTCATTTGGACACACGAGTCTCTATTCCATGGGAGTCGATGCGGCGGATATCAATCGCGACGGCCATCTGGATCTGATCTCGCTGGACATGCTGCCGGAGGATGGCAAGCGACAAAAACTTCTGCACAGTCCGGAGAATTACGAGCACTACGAGCTTTTTCTCGAAGTGGGTCTGCACCATCAGCTGATGCGGAATATGCTTCAGGTCAATAACGGCAACGGCACGTTTTCGGAGATCGGGCAGGCCGTAGGGATTGCAGCGACGGACTGGAGTTGGGCACCGCTTTTTGCGGATTTTGACAACGACGGGTGGCAAGACCTGTTTATTTCCAACGGTTTCCTGAAGGACTTCACCAACCTGGATTTCATCAACTACCGACAGGAGGTTTTGCAAAATCCCAAGCCGGGGCAGCAGCAAGTCTTGGATCTGATCGCCGCGATGCCAGCAACCAAAGTCGGAAACTATGCCTTCAAAAATGAGAACGGGAGTTCGTTTAAAAACACTTCTGCTGCTTGGGGACTCGATATCCCAGGCAACAGCAACGGAGCGGTGTACGCCGATCTAGACAATGACGGCGACTTGGATCTTATTCTCAATAACTTGAACGAACCCTCTCAAATCTATAGGAATGGGAGTTCTGAGACTGGAAATACTCATTTTCTTCAGGTGAAATTGAACGGCGCTGAAGGAAATCCCTCTGGAATCGGTGCCAAAATCAAGGTGTATTCCCAAGGAGAAGTTCAATATCAGGAGCAGCAGATTTACAAAGGTTTTCAGGGAAACGTAACCGAGGTTTTGCACTTCGGTTTGGAACGCGACACCGTGGACTCGATGAGAATCGAGTGGCTTTCTGGTGAGCAACAAACCTTAGTTTCTCCGAAAATCAATCAGCGCCTGGAGTTGAATTTTCAAGATGCCGCGCCGAAAACTTCCGCCAATGGAGAAACAGCGTCGAGGTTTGAGATTGCATCGCAAAACAAATTTGGCCCTGCTGTTATGGAATTCAATGACTTTAAGCGCCAAAGCCAATTGCTCTATGGGCTGAGTCAACCCGGGCCGGTGATGGCCAAAGGGGATGTGAATGGTGATGGAGAATCAGATATAATTTTCACGACGTATAGGGGGCGTTTTTGGTTGATTGATGGCAAAAGACAGGAGCTTCTAGCGTTTCCGCTGATTGAGGGCACGCTGACTATTTCTGCGCTGCTATGCTTCGACGCAGACGGCGATGGCGATCTAGATATTTATCTGGGGAAAGGTGGCTACGGAAATCTCACCGATTCGGATCCGGCGCTCCAGGATCAATTGCTCATAAACAACGGCAAGGGGAATTTCCAACCAGCCGAAGCGGGCAAATTACCGAGAAGACTTACTGCGACTGATGTGGCCGTTGCTTGGGATCATGACGGAGATGGTGAAAATGAGGTCTTTGTCGGCAGCGGCTACACGCCTGGAAAATGGCCGGAGTCAGCTGGCTCTTACCTTTTGAAGAAAAGCGGAGAGAAGTTTGAGCTCCTTGAAGATCCCGTATTAGTAGACTTGAAACGGGTCAAAGCCGCTGTGGCCTATGACTTGGACGGGGATGGAAAAGGTGAGTTGATCGTCGCGTCGGAGTTTGATAGGCTTCGGGTGATCAGTTTTGAAAATGGAAAGTTGGAAGACCGGACGCTGGAGTTTTTTGCTGATGGTAAATCGGGACTGTGGCGATGTCTTTTGCTGGAAGACTTGGACGGCGACGGAAGCCCCGAGCTTTTGGCTGGAAATTGGGGCTTGAATTCCCGCCTTAAGACGGAATCGAACATTCCGGTTCGGATTTATTTTACCGATTTTGATGCAAACGGTTCTGTCGATCCACTAATGACTTTCCCTATTCAAGGAAAGGAAGCGCCATTCCTTTCACGGGACGAACTTGCTGGGCAGCTATATCGAAAAAAGGCACTTTTTCCGACCCATGAAGGATTTTCCACCGCAACGATCAACGAAATTTTAACAGCAGAGGAACTTTCAAAAGCGGAAATCCTCTCCGCCGAAATCTTGGAAACCCAACTCTTTACCTTGAATAACGGCAAGTTCGAAACCGTTTCTCTTCCGGCTCAGGTTCAGTTTTCACCGATCAATGCGGCAGTTTCGCTTTCGGGACACCGAGGTCAAAAGTATTTGCTGTTGGGAGGAAATCAGGATAATCCAAGGTTGAAGGTCGGGCGGCTCGATGCCAACCGAGGACTCTTGCTGGAGCTGGATTCGGTGAAAAAAAGCTGGAAAACCGTCCCTCAGTCGGAGTCTGGATTTGAGTTAGATGGGGAGGTGTCGGCGATTCAGAAGTTGGGTAGGGAAGTGTGGATTGGTACAAGAGGCAAAGGCTTACAATCTTTCAAACAGCTTGATTAAACTGTTTTGGTGAAAATTATAAAAATCTGGAAGACAGAAATTTAGGATATGTATTTGAAGTCAATAGTTGTATTAATGATCTGCTCCATTTGGACGACTTGTTCGAGTGATCAGGCTAAGAATACACTGGAGTTGAGCGAGTTTATCCGGCTCAATCAGGTTGGGTATTTTCCGGATCAGAGCAAAGTAGCGATCGTCCTGTCGGAGGAGACTTTGGGTGGGTTTTTTATTTGGGATATTACTGCGCAAAGGATCGTCTTTGAGGGACGTCCGGAGAAAGTCGAGGCAAAGACTCTGTCTGGCAACACCGTGTGGAAGCTTGATTTTACAGGGTTTTCGCAAGAAGGAAACTTCGAAATCGGTCTCGTTGACTTCGGCAAATCCCATCCCTTTTCTGTCCACCGAGAAATTTATTCTGACTTGTCAAATGCGGCGCTCAAAGCTTTTTATTTTCAGCGTGCCTCCGTTGATATCCTCTCCGAATTTGCCGGGAAGTGGGCTAGAACGGGAGGGCATCCGGATACGCAGGTGGAGATTCACCCTTCGGCTGCCAGTACCGCGCGTCCGGCGGGGACAGTCATTTCTGCTCCAAAAGGCTGGTACGATGCGGGCGATTACAATAAGTACATCGTCAACAGCGGAATTACAATGGGAACGCTGTTATCTCTCTATGAGGCCTTTCCTGCCTTTTTTGCAAAGCAAAAACTGAATATCCCAGAGTCTGGCAATGCGCTTCCCGATATTCTGGATGAGGTCCTGTGGAACTTGGACTGGATGCTGAGTATGCAGGATCCAGCCGATGGGGGCGTGTATCACAAGTTGACCACGGCCAAGTTTGAAGGGATGGTGGAACCTCACAAGGCTGTCAATCAGCGTTATTTGGTGCAAAAAAGTACTGCCGCGGCTTTGGATTTTGCTGCGGTGATGGCGCAGGCCTCGCGGATTTTCAAGCCATTCTCCCCCGAAGGGGCAGTCGTCTACCAGAAGGCGGCCGAGAAAGCCTGGAACTGGGCCATCCAAAACCCGGAGCTGCGCTATCGTCAAAACGAGATGAATGAAGCCTTTGATCCCGATGTCACCACGGGAGCCTATGGCGATCAAAACCTGGGCGACGAATGGATTTGGGCAGCATCTGAGCTCTATATCAGTACCCACAATTTGGATTATTGGAGCATCTTGGAAGATGCAGATTTGGAGTACCATTTGCCGTCTTGGTCTCAAGTCAAATGGTTGGGCTTTTATTCCTTGATTCGTCATGAGGATGCCCTGTCCCAGATCCCGGTGGAGTGGATGTCCATGCTCAAGATCAACTTGATCGCAGCGGCAAAGGCCTATCAGTCGGCAGGACAAAACCAGCCCTATCTTTCGCCAATGGGAGCCGACCCCAAAGATTTCATCTGGGGTAGCAATGCCGTGGCCTCCAACCAGGGGATCTTGCTGCTTGAGGCCTATCGACTAAACGGGGAGGAGGGTTTTCTCCAAAGTGCCAGAGCTAACCTGGATTATATCTTGGGCAGGAATGCAACGGGCTTCAGTTATGTGACGGGATTTGGCAGCAAAACTCCCTTGCATCCACATCATCGATTGGCCACTTCCAGACCAGAATTGCCGCCTTTGCCGGGATTCATGGTAGGCGGACCCAATCCAGCTCAACAGGATAAATGTGCCTATCCAAGCAAGGTGCCGGACGAGTCCTATGCAGATGTTTCCTGTAGCTATGCTTCCAATGAGATTGCGATCAACTGGAGCGCGGCATTTGCCTACCTAGTTAATGGGATTCAGGCAACGGAGGCAGAATCGGATTGAGGTTTGAAAGTCTTGGGTCGATGGCCAGAAAAAAATGGATAGGCTTTGATAAACCTATCCATTTGCAAGAAGTTTCACTTAACGTATGAAAATACCTTTCGTCGGAGTACGCTTGAATTCAAAAGAAAGTCCGCTTGCAACACCATTTTCGACACTTCGAGATTTTGTAGATCACATTTTCACCTCCTCCAGAAACATAGATATCCTTGGATCTTCCGACTGCCTCACCGTCAAAGTAAGAAGTTAAGGGAAACCCTCAGGAGCGACTCCTCTCAGCCCAAGTTCTCTGCAATCTTGCGTACGGATTCCCCTGTCAGAGTCTGTCGATGTATTGCACATCCGGATAGGTCTGGCCATCTACGACTTTCAATTCGATGATTTGGTCAGAATAGTAAAGTGCGCTGTCGAGCGTTTCGATCTGCAGGGTAAGCGAAACTTTTAAGCCCTCTTGGATTAATTCCCTAAGCCGAAAATTCCTCACTTTAGCGTATTCATCTTCAGGCAGGTACACTTCCAGATAAGTACCATCTGCCTTTCGAAGTAAGATCTGTGGCTTGCGCAAAAGATTGTGTTTACGACGTTTGTCAAAGTATCGCAATATGTCCAATTCATTTTGGTCGACATGCTCAGGGGAGGCCAAGGCTTTGTCGATTTGCTCTTCCAAGGCCTGATACAGGGAGTCCGATATACCGTAGAGATTGGTATACGAAATCTGCACAAATGCCAAGTCGCCGTGGACAATCTTCTTTTCGTTTTGTTTGAAGGTGTAGCCCAATAAGAAAAGAGCAAAAACCGAGAAAAATGCAACTGTGCTGATTTTGGTAAGACTCATAGAAGATGGCAAGATAAAAAAGACAGCAGCAAAAAAAGGAATTAATGGTATAGATGCAATCTGATTTTTCTTGCTCATCCACCAATTGCCTTCCAATGGCTTTTAGAAGGGCTGAAATTGAAAATGAAGGCGAAAGTTTCTGGAGGTTTGGGCGGGAGAAATCATTTATTTTGAGCAAATTCCCAACTAATCGACCCTACCGACCCTTGAAAAAAAATTTACTCTTACTCCTGCTTTTCCCCCTGTTTTTTGGCTGTGGACTTTCCAAGCCAGACTCAGCCGTTCAGTTTCCCAAATTAATTTCCGAAGGCATGGTACTCCAGCGGGATCAACCGATCAAAATCTGGGGTCGGGGCATTCCCAAGGAAAAAATCCGCGCAAGCTTGGCCGGAGCAATCGGGAGTTCACAGGTGTTGCCTGATAGTACTTGGTCTGTTCAACTGCCTCCGTTACCGGCTGGAGGGCCGTATGAATTGGTAGTAAATGTCCAAACGGTCAAGGATGTATATATCGGCGATGTTTGGGTGGCAGGTGGCCAATCGAATATGGAGTGGGCGTTGAAGTCTAGTGTGATCGGGGCAGAGGCCGAATTTGCAAATCCTGATTTTCCAAAGATTCGCTTTTTCAAAGTTGAAAAAGACTACAGTGTCGAAGAGAAATGGGACGTATCCGATGGTCAGTGGAAAGTTGCCAACGCCGAAAACCTCCCTGATTTCTCTGCCGTTGCCTGGTTTTTCGCCAAGAAAAATCATCAGGAAAAAGGAGTGCCGGTAGGCGTGATCGAATCCAATTGGGGAGGGACTCCGGCAGAGGGCTGGACAGAGGTCGGAGTCTTGGCTGAGATCCCCGAGAGATCCTATACCGCTGAGTCGATAGAAATAATAGAAACTGCCGAAAAATGGAAAGAAGTTCTGGCAGAAAATGAGCGTCGCCGGGAGATCAGAGACAGTCTGATCGGCTCGCCGGTAGATGCAAAAGGGGCAGAAGTTTCCTCTGTGAACTACAAGGATGGAAACTGGAGGACTATCAGCTTGCCAGCCTCCAATCCACTGGAGCATATCGCTTGGGTGCGGAAGAAATTCCAACTTTCCTCCACGGAAGAGGCGATCTTGACCTTGCCGCAGGTGCAGCAGATGGCGTATTTCTATGTCAACGGCACGGAGGTCTATTTCAAAGACTGGGGGGCTGCCGTACCGGAGATCAAGATTCCGTCTGAGATTTTGATTGAGGGGCAAAATGTACTGGCGATTCGTGCAGTGAATGGATGGAATAATAAGCCTGAGATTGGCTCCGCTGACTTGATGTTTTTGACCCAAAACGAAAAGAAAATCAACCTGGAAGGAGCTTGGACTTATTCCAATAACATTGTGGAACCACGCGTTCCGGTGGTGGAATACCACAATTGGCGGCCTGGATTTATGTTCAACGCCATGATAGCTCCCCTGACCAATTATGCGATCAGAGGGGTGATCTGGTATCAGGGCGAAAGCAACGCGGGTAGGGCTGACGAATATCGGGAGCTTTTCGGCGCGATGATCACCAACTGGCGAGGACGCTGGGGGATTGGTGACTTTCCATTTCTGTTCGTTCAATTAGCGAATTTCATGGAGCGGAAAGCTCCTCAGCCCGAAAGTAGTTGGGCTCATCTGAGAGAGTCACAAACTCAGACCTTGGAGCTTCCTGCGACCGGAATGGCAACGATTATAGATATAGGAGAGGAAACTGATATTCACCCGCGAAATAAAAAGGATGTAGGAGAGCGGCTTTGGCTCCAAGCCAAAAAAGTGGCCTTTGGTGAAAAAATTCTGGCCTCAGGGCCGGTTTTCAAAGAAATGGTATTGAGGAACGATGAACTGGTTTTGACTTTTGCGGAAGTCGGAGAAGGGTTGAAATTAAGTTCAGGTGACGAAGTTGTTGGGTTTATTGCTGAGAGTGATGCTGGGAAGTTTGAGGCGTTGACAGGAGAGATTTCCGGCAAGGATCAGGTCAGGCTGAAAGTTCCGGAAGGTTTTGTTCCGATCGGCGTCCGCTATGCCTGGGCCGACAATCCTGAGGTAAATTTGGTGAATAACCTGAATTTGCCAGCGGTGCCTTTCAGAGCTAAGTTGGAGCAAGAACAGGAATAGTCCAAACTGACCGCCTTTAATCAATCTCCTCGACTAATTCCTTTGCAAGGGTCATTTCGTCTACCCTCTTTTGAAACTCTGCCCGGGCAGGTACTTTGGCGACATTCTCCAGAAAGTCAATCGTGCTGAACATCACTCCCTGCCAATCATCGGAAGTAATGGATGACGCGATCACGTGGTCACCGGTCTTTGGGAAAGCCTGTTCATGTTTGAGCGCTGCCGGGGTGCTCAGTTCACCGTACATTTCCAGCATTTTAGGGACTGAGACCACGAAGTCCTGCTCCTCGGCACTCTTATAATAGTAGCCCAAGAATAGGGGCTGTTTTATTTGAGCAAAAGTCTGTGCATTCATTTCGCTATAGACTACGGTCGCCAAGCTTACGTACGCATTGATGTGATAGTCTTCGGACCAGTAAGCTTTCTTTTCGCCGGTGCGCTCATCGTGGAGCACGCTGTTGTTCATCGCGAAGGTTTCCATCAGCTGTTTGGACCAAGGCTTAAACAAGGCATTGAGCTGCTCCCCGCCGTCACGGACGCAGGGCGAGTAAAGTACTACTGCTTTGATGTCCGGCTGTTGACTCGCGAGCAAAAGCGTCAAGGCTCCGCCCATCGAAGTACCGACGACGATGACAGAATCTCCTAGGCTTTTGCCGATTTGATAGGCTTCGCCGGCTGCATCTGCCAGTTTTTGTGCGGTCAGGTATTCCATGCCATTGTCTCGCTTGATGCCATGCTCAGGCAGACGAGTTACAAAGAGATTTGCGCCAAAGTGCGTAGCTAGGAAGCGGTGAACAGGATCACCTTCCATCGGGCTGGCGCCAAAACCATGGATGTATACGATTGAATAGGGCGTCTTGGCTTTGTTGCTGCTGTCGGCCCATTGGATGTATGCCTCGTTTCCGGGTTTGAGTCCGATAACGGTGTCTTCCCGGTTGCGGACGTACTCGCTGAGCTCGCTTAGCCGAGTGGGAACTTCGGGGAAATTAATCGTCAGTTCCTGTTTTTCTATCCTTGGACCGAGCATGTAGACGATCACCAAGACTATGGCTGTGGCAAACAAGCCCAGGAATATTTTGCGTAGCATAAAAATCAGTTGGTTTTGAGGAAGGGTGACGTAGAGTCGAAGGTTTTTTGAGTACCGTTTTTCAAAAATAGAAAGGTTCTTGTTTTTAATTGAGAATAATTTTCCGGAGTCAGGGTAAGCCTGGTACCAAAATAAATCGACACATTTTCAAACTCCCGTAATTGGGACAGCTTGTTGTTCTCAGGTGTAATGAGCGCATAGGCGATATCAGTGCCAATTGGAAGACCGGCAAAAGGCTCTAGAAGAATCACTGCAATATTTGAGATATTGCGGATCGTATAGGTTCGGATACAGCTGAGCGCCAAAGCCTGTCCAGGAAGGGTAGAGGCATAGGACATTTCCTTTTCCTGGATTTCCAGCTCAAAGTTGAATCCAAACTCCGAAAAAAATACCGTATCCGAGGCAGTAGCGTAGGCTTTGTTACTGTAAGGACTGAAGAAAACCTGCTTAATATCAATTGCATCAGCTTCCAAAGGTCGAGGACAGCCGTCGCCTTGATCAAGATTTTCCTGATCGATACAGGCGAAAGTCAGCAGCAGCAAAAGATAGGAAGCGCAAAGGGCAAAGGTTGCCATTGCTTTTTTTAAGTCTTTTTTTTGGAAAAAATAACCTGAAATCATCCTTAAAAGTAAGGAATTCAAGAGTTTAAATTGCGGGGACCTATTGGAGATTTCTTTCTGCTGGACATGGTAGCAAAAGATTCTCGTTTCACGTTCTATCTTAGATTAACTTTTAAAATAGCTATGAAAAAAACATTATTCGTTCTTCTATTCCTGGCCTCTGCTGTTTTCGCACATGCTCAGGATGTACTTCCCACCAAGTCTGTCTATGTGGAATTGGGAGGCGCAGGGCTTCCTTATAGTTTCAATTATGACTTCCGCTTTGACAAGGAACGGATGGACTCCTGGGGAATGCGGGTCGGGGCAGGCGGATACACCACCGGAAGCGACTCATTCTTTTCCTTACCGGTGATGGTGAATAAACTCTACGGTAAAGGACCTCACTATTTCGAATTGGGTTTTGGGTTAACGTTTTTTGCATTTGATGAAGATAACTATAGTTATTGTAACAACGGCTACTACGACGCCAATGGAAACTACGTCTGCACATCTTATCAAGATCAGGATAGCTATTATGAGTTTATACTACCGGTGGACGGATCGCCGAGTCTGATGGGTACGATGAACTTCGGTTATCGTCGCGTACCGGTGGACGGAGGATTTACCTGGAGAGTCAATCTGACTCCGATCTACAACAACAACGGTTTCTGGCCTTTGTATGCCGGAGTTGGATTGGGCTATGCATTCTGATCTTTGACTTTTATCAAAAACAATGTGTCCAGACGGACAAAACCTGTACGCCACCGTACAGGTTTTTCTTTGTGCAAACCATTTGATTTCAGGAACTTATATTTTTTGAAAATTAAATTTCCTTAACAAATTGCAATAATGTGTAACCCGCTGATTTGGCAATTCCGAGCAATTTTGTCCGCTGTTGTGACAGAAAATCGCCGAAATCCCAAATTCGCACAAGGCCAGATTATCAAATGATGTCCAATTCAAAAGGATCTTTGGCCTCCAGTCTTAATACAGTTTAAATTGGAAAGGAATAAAAAAGGCGGTTTTTACGCATAGGAATGGGTTGGTATGGGCTTCGCATAAGGTCAAGCACAACACTAAACCAACACTGTTATGAAAACCTTATTCACTTTAGCACTTGCAGGCGCCTTGTCTTTTAGCAGCCTTGCCGTATCCGCAGCAGATGACGATTTGATGGCACTGTCAAACGTAAAAGCAAAATTCAAGAAAGTAAACGTACTCCTTAAAGAAGGAGTGGGCGAGGCCAAAATCGCACTTTACGACAACACCGGAAGAAAGCTTCACCAAAGAAAAGTAAAAGTCGGAGATTCAGACTTGATCGTTCCTTATAACTTAACCGATCTTCCTTGCGGAGAATATAAAGTCAGAATCACCACTGAGGATGAACAAGTTGACTACACCGTGGCTACATTTGACAAGCCGATCCCAAAAAATGAGCTTCCGCTGATGGCCTATGGAAAGATCATCGATGACCAGACCGTCAATCTAACTGTAGTTGGTCTGGATGAACCTGGAGTAGGAGTTGAGATCCGCTATGCAGAGACCAACAAATTGCTTCACCAAGATCAGATCGAGCAACCAGAGGGATTCCGCAAAAACTATCGGCTAAATGGGGTGTCTCCTGAAGATGTCTATATCAACGTAACAGACGCATTGGGCAGAACCAAAACCATTCACTTTGAGTGACTAAACCCAGCCTATTGTAGAAAAGCTTCGGATCTTCGGATTCGGAGCTTTTATTTTTTCAACATGTGGGCGGTCAGGTCTTCAGCAACTTTTTGCAAATCGATGTCCAGCTCATCGCTACTGACGCGCAGGACTTGCTCCCGTTCTGACTTAGGTAACTTTTCAAAACCAATCCAAGCACCCAATATCCCACCGGCCAAGGCTGCCGTGGTGTCGTTGTCCCGACCATAGTTGACCAAGAAGATGAGGGTGTTCTTGAAATTAAAATCAGCGTACAGCATCGCCGTGAGCGTTTGCAGGTAAATCTCTCCGGCATGAAAGGGCATATCCTGCAACTTCTGATCGAGTTGTGCGAAGGCACTAGCCAAAGAGGGGCTGTCGAAGTTCATTACGTTTCCAACGCTGTCTAGCTTTTTCGCTTCCTGATTGATCCAAAGTGCATCCTTCAAAATCCGCTGGGCAGTCCTTCCAACCAATCGACTTTGAAAATACGCCTCCGGATCCAGGCGCGTTACCGCAAGTAAGTCCTCCTTGGTAGCTTCTGGCTTCATCCCACCGGCAGTCATGGCAGCGGCTATCCCTGTCAAATCCCGTGCGTATCCCAGATCAAAAATGGAAAGTTTGAAGGCTTCCCGGTAAGCCTTTTCCGGATCTCCGGGAAAGAAAATTCCCAATGCAGGCGCATAAAGTAAGCCTGCGCAGACCATTTCGCCACCATAGAATTTGGAAAGTGAATCTGCATAGCCGGTGAGGTTGTCGTCCAGATAGGGCTTGCTCACTTTGGCCCATTCTGATAGCCAGTTTATGCGTAGCATCCCGTTTTCGAAGTCTTCGGGGTCGGAGCTTTCGATCGATTTGAGATTGTCCGCGTCCTTTTCGTAGATGCCTAGTATATGCTTCGCAAAGTCGGCAGGATCGAGCGATCCGGGCTTTTGGGTCAGCAGGTAGTTCACCGCCAGCACTTTCCATCGTGTGTCGTCAGTAGTTCCGCCGGCCGGGAGATTGGCCTTCCAGATTCCTTCTGGAGACACTTCTCGGATCATAGAATCCAGGCCATCTACAAAGCCATACTCTAGCTGTATGCTTTCCCGCGGCCACATTTCGGTGGGCGCACCCATGGCATCCCCGATCGCTGCTCCGACGAGCATCCCCAAAACTTTGTCGTGGAGCTGGGCCTCCGTCAGACCGGAAGCCGTGGTGAGCTCGGTTGAAAACTCCGGACGGGAGAGTTGGTTTTCATTTTCTCCGCAGGAGAAAAAGAAGGCAGCCACCAGCATGAAAATCAATAAACGCATCGTCAGTTTAGAATGAGGTTTCTGGCGGTTTCCAGTAAGCTTTGTATTTGCCTCAGGGTCAAATCAACAGGAAGTTGAGCAATTCCGATCAACCGTCGGAGCGTTTCTACCCCACGATATTGCTGGACGAGTTGGAGATCATAAGGCCTTTGATAGGCCGATAGGATAGACTCTGCCAATTCTTTTTCTTGTTGACCGAGATCCAAGTGCGCCAAAAACACCCCCAAGTCAAATTCTGCTTCGCCGGGAAAGCCAAACTCTGGATCGATGACCTTGATGCCGGACGGGACATCGAGCCAACTTGCAGGGTAGTAGTCGCCGTGCAACAGGATCTTTCCTGAGGTTAAATAGCGATCGCCAAGAATGGCTAACTTTTCCTTTAAATGACTGTCGGTTTTGTAAGTAAGGCTTATTTCCTGAAGCCCGGGCTGAATGCTGTTCAGGTCAAAGCCATTTTCCTCCAAAAAAGGAAATTGAAATATGTGCTCATGATTGAGTCGGCGCATGTCCAGGTTTTCTGGGAAACCCGTGGCATCCAAGGCATGCAATTGATTTAGATAGTCGACCAGCGATTTGATTTCGGTTTCTTTCAGGCTGCGTTTTCCGGAGTAGATGCTTGTGTAATCAAGGCTTTTGCCTAGGTCTTCTGTGATCAGAATATGCTGTTCGGGATCAAAGAGGATGACTTTGGGAGACATGGCCGCCAGGAGCTGGTCGTGCTCAATACGAGTTAAAAACTGATGCTCCACAGAGATTCTTCCGATTGGAGCGGGAATCTGCGGATACTTTCGTACATATGGCTTGGACTGCTTTAGGATCAGGCTTCGTCGGTTTGTCTTGATCCTCAGTACCAGATTCATGTTGCTTTCTCCAGCCGGTTCAGCATGGATCAGGATCTCTTCTGGTTCCCAAAAGGGAAGAAGTTGCAGCGTTTCTAATTTGCTCTGTTCGATTAAATCAATCATTTGACTTTGATTTTGCACCAAGATAATCGTGCTGGAAATGAAAAGGGGCTCCTAAGTGAAATATATTGGGTTTAGGGGTGACAGGCGGTCAGATAGTAACCGTCCGAATTCTCTATTTTTGGATAAAACTAACTCAGCCCAGATATGTTCGGATTGCACAGATCACTTTTTACCGAAGAGCATGAGCTTTTCAGAAAGAGCGTCAGAGAATTTATTGCTAAGGAAATCACGCCGAATAATGCGGAGTGGGAAAAAAACAAGATGGTTTCGCGAGAGATTTGGAAGAAACTTGGCGAGAATGGGTTTCTGGGTATCCAGGCACCGGAGTCCCTCGGAGGAGTCAATATTCAGGATTTCACGTACAAAGCCATCTTGATCGAGGAGCTTGGCCTGAGCGGTTGCTCGGCTCCGGCGGTAGGGTTTCCGCTCCACTCGGACATTGTCATGCCCTACATCCTGCACTACGCGACTGAGGTGGCTAAGCAAAAGTACGTCCCTAAGATGATTGCCGGGGACTACATCGGCGCTATAGCCATGACTGAAGCAGGTGCCGGGTCCGACCTGCAAGCTATCAGAACTAGCGCAGTGGATAAGGGAGACTGTTATGAGGTCAATGGCTCAAAGACCTTTATCACCAATGGATTTCTGTCGGATGTCGTCGTGGTGGCAGTCAAGACTGACCCCGCAAAAGGAGCGAAAGGTATAAGCCTTTTGATCCTGGATCGGGAAATGGAGGGTTTTACCAGAGGTGTTCCTTTTGACAAAGTAGGACTTCATGCGCAGGATACCTGTGAGCTTTTTTTTGAAGACGTAAAAGTACCCAAGGAAAATCTGCTGGGAAAAGAAGGCGAGGGCTTTAAGTACTTGATGACGGAGCTAGCTCAAGAACGTTTGGTTGTTGCGCTGGCGGCGGTGGCGCTGGGAGAGTATATGCTTCAGGCCACTATTGCTTATGTGAAAGAAAGGAAAGCGTTTGGAAGGAGTATTTCTGATTTTCAAAACACTCGATTTAAGCTCGCAGAAATGACTGCAGCGCTAGAGCAGGGGAGGATTTACTGTGATTACTTGGTAGGCCTTCACAATTCCGGACGGCTCGATGCAGCCATGGCCTCAGCGGCAAAATATAACATGACTGAGCTGCAGTGCAAAGTAGCCGATGAATGCGTGCAGCTGCATGGTGGCTATGGTTACATGTGGGAATATGGCGTTGCGAGGGCCTGGGCTGATGCGCGGGTGCAGCGGATCTATGCAGGAACCAATGAAATCATGAAAGAATTGATTGCCCGAAAAATTCTACAGTGAGGATAAAATTCTTGGCGAAGCACAATAATTTTAAGTAATTGATCAAAGGTTCAAAACACCCAAAATATGACCGATTTTCCCTGGCTTAAATTTTACCCTGCCTCAGTTGATAAAGAGGTGGATGTCAAAGCGTACCATAGCGTTGTTGATTTCTTTGATGAAGGCGTCAAAAAGTATGGAGAAGCTGCAGCCTATGAGTGCATGGGCAAAACGATCTCCTATTCAGAACTGGATAGGAAAAGTGCCCATTTTGCAAACTACCTTAGTCAGGTTTTGAAGTTGAAAAAAGGCACCCGGGTGGCGATCCAGATGCCAAACATCCTGCAATATCCTGTGGCGATGTTTGGTGCGCTGAGGGCGGGTATGGTGGTGGTCAATACCAATCCACTTTATACTCCTTCGGAAATGAAGCATCAATTCAATGACTCTGGTGCGGAGGTGATCGTCATAGTGGAAAACTTCGCTTCCCATCTGCAGCAAATCCGAGGAGAAATCAAGGCAAAACACATCATCCTGACTCAATTGGGTGATATGCTGGGAGGGCTCAAAGGGACTATCGTCAATCTGGTGGTAAAGCATGTCAAGAAACTCGTTCCGCCATTTTCACTTCCGGGAGCTGTTTCCTTCAAAGAAGTACTCGCCCAAGGAAAAGACTTGACCTTCAAACCCGTGAAGCTCGATCTGGATGATTCTGCCTTCCTTCAATACACAGGAGGCACTACCGGTGTCTCCAAGGGAGCCGACCTTACCCATGGCAATATCGTAGCGAACATGCAGCAGATTTCGGCATGGATGAAGCCCAAGCTGAAAGAGCGTGAGGAGATCGTGATCACGGCTTTGCCGCTGTATCACATCTTTGCACTGACTGTCAACTGTCTGGCGATGTTTAAGATTGGTGCTCATAATGTATTGATTACCAATCCGAGAGATATGAAGGCTTTTATCGGGGATTTAGCCAAGAAGAAGTTCTCGGTTATCACGGGTGTCAATACACTTTTCAATGGATTGCTCAATCAGGAGGCTTTTAAAGCTCTTGATTTTTCAGGATTGAAGATCGCGGTAGGCGGTGGGATGGCTGTACAAAAAGCCACGGCTGAAAAGTGGAAAGCCGTCACCGGAGTTCCCTTGGCAGAAGGATATGGTCTCACCGAGACTTCCCCCGTAGCCTCCTGCAACTGTATAGATGGGACCGAGCGGGTTGGTACCATAGGGATCCCGCTTCCCAATACGGAAATCATGATCGCCGACGATGAGGGCAATGCGGTGCCAATCGGTGAGCGGGGTGAGATCTATATCAAAGGTCCTCAGGTGATGAAGGGCTATTGGAAAAGACCCAAAGAGACCGCCGAGGTCATGCACGGAGAATGGTTCAAGTCTGGTGATATCGGAGTGATGGACAAGGATGGCTTTGTGAAGATCGTAGATCGTAAAAAAGAGATGATCCTCGTCTCCGGCTTCAATGTCTATCCCAATGAGGTGGAAGATGCGATAGCTTCCTGTCCAGGTGTCTTGGAGGTCGGAGTGATCGGCCTGCCGGATGATAAATCCACTGAAAAGGTGGTGGCTTTTGTGGTCAAAAAAGACACTAGTCTTAGTTCTGAAAAGGTTATTCAGCATTGCAAGATTTCCCTTACCAACTACAAAGTGCCAAGAGAAGTCCATTTCATGGAGGAACTCCCCAAGTCAAATGTCGGTAAGATTCTTCGTAGGAAGATTAAGGAAGCTCACCTCGAAAAACTTGGAGTGCCTGCAAAATAAACTTTGCTGAAATAAAAAATATGGACGATGCTTTCTAACGGATCTGCTGGTCAGATAGAGCTCATCCTTTTTTGCAATCGAACTGATAAGGCGGTAGACTATCTTTAACTTTTAGGATTTGTCTATTCGCCGTCAGTTTTGGAAAGTGTTTGACTGTGTCGACATTTATTGGGGCGGGGGAGCCGTCTTTTAGGAGTTTGCTTGACCCTTAGTGCTGATTGCATCCGATTTTATTTCACGTTGACCCTGAGAGCTGGTAACCCAATTGACACAGGAAAATTACCATACCGGCTAGAAAGCGTATATAAAGACTTTTAAACTAGGCTCTTCGAAATGACGTTGGAAATCAAAGCTTTTCTGTCACGATATTTTCAATTTTTTAATCAATTCGGCCATGACACGTTGCCATTCACCATCGTTTTCAGGTGTTCCGATGGTGATGATGTTCTTGCTGTTTTCCTGGGAATCGTCCGTTTGTTGAAATTGACGCAGGATCGTTTGATCCCAGCTACAGGGAGTGAGTTGCACAAAAAAGAACTTGTTTCCGCTCGGAAATCGATCAATTGCTTTTTTCACCTCCGTTTTCATTACGTATTCTGTAGCTAGAAAATCAGGACTCAGCATGAAAATAATCAGGTCTGCCCGGTTCATCTCCTCTAGAATAGACTCATCCCAACGGGTGCCGGATTCGATCATTCGATCATACCATGGATTGATGCTGCCGTTGGACTTCAGTACTTCCAGATGAGTGGCAAAACGTCTGATAAACCCTGAATTTTTGGAGCTATAGGAGATAAAAAGCTTTTTGGGAAGCTCCTTGAAGTCCACGATGTGTTTAAAGTCAAATACAGAAAATATGTTTTGAGGCAGATTTCCCTCCTGTTGATCAGTGATTCTGGTTTTCCATTCCTCCCACACCCGCACATCTGTGTTGTCAAATCGGGGCGTATGGGTGAAAGAATACTGTTTGGCTTCGACCTCCTTTTCCATTTCTGCTATGTTGAAAAAAGAGATGCTGTCTGCGGACATTTGCTTCTCATGGGTCCAGCCCCTGTTGAGTTCATCGAGGGTGGTCACGATATCCTGTTCCAGCCCATTTTTATTAAATGGATCCTGAGTTCGGATGTTGACCAAGCCAAAATCTTTTGTCTTTTTAAACTCTACATAGACCATTTCCATCGTATTCATCTCAGGATTTTCTCTCTTGATGATGATGCCATTTCTCCAGAAAGGAAAACTCCTAACTCCCAGGGTCGTGTCGATATTTTCCTTTTCCAGATATTTAGAGAAAAGATTCAGGAGAAGTATTTTATGAAAAAAGGCCCGGTACAGGTACCGAACTTGCGTGTGCACAAACCCAGGTAGGAAAAATCGGATAAATTTATCCGGTTCTGTTGGCAAAAACTGCGGAGCCAAAAACTCATCTCGGTTGATCTCGATGATGGAATTATTACGTACCAAAAGCCCTGTAATCTCCTCGTGAAAGCGGATTTTTTGGAGCTGTTGTTTAGTAAATATCCCTTGCTCATTTCCAGATCGCGCTACTTCCATCACTTGCTTTACCAACTCGTTGAGTTGCCGGATATTGGTGTAAATCCAACCCTTGCCGTCTTCGATTTTCTCAAAAAGTATCAAGCCCGAATTACTTAGAATCTGGGCGATGATCTGGGCATTGTCTTTATTAAACGGTATGCTGGCATCCTGAATGATCGCAATACACTTTTTCCAAAAATCATCGAGAGACAGGATCTCCAGATCGTCTGGATTGTCCAGAAAATGCCGAAATATTTTCATGTCAAAGTTGACCAGCTCGCGTCCTGAGAGGTCATGAGACCAGAAGTAGTCGCTGAGGATTTCTTCAAGGATTTTAGTTCGTTTTTCCTTGCTGAGAGATATACCGAAATATCCCCAAATCATGGGATAACTCATTGTCAAGGTATCTTGGTTGAGTCGTCCTTCACCCTCGTCTATTTTATTCTGAAGCACTAGGACTGGGACAGTCTTCCCGCTATTTCCTTTTTTCAGCTGGCCTTTGTCACCTTTGAATTCGGATTGGAATTTCCCTTTCAAGTTATATTGGATGGATTCCAGCCAGTATTCCAGAGGGAAATTTTCAAAAATCAGCGTTTCTTTAGTTTTCGGATTGATTTCTCTGATTTCTTCGTATTGGTTGGACTTTGGTTCCCAAAGTAAAATATAGGCCGTGTCGTGACTGTAGTAGAGGCGGTGCGAATCATGGTAATAGTCCTGTCCTCCGAAGTCAAAGATCGCAACACGGGTCAAGGTGTCATCTTCGGATTTGAGAAAAGACGCATGCCAAGGTTGAATATCCAGAAGATGCGTGCTGCTGGTTTCCGGATCGATCTTACCCGTTCGGAGAAATTGGCTCAGATTGGTTTTGCCAACACGGCTGTTGCCGACTAATATCATCTTAAACATCTCCAGTTTTTTGACTCCATATTGATCCGCATCGCTGAAATACTTCAAGATCGCTTCTCGGCCTTGCTGTACCGTCTCCACTGGCGGTGTCTTTAGAGAAGTATTGTCCTTGATGAAAAGCCCCGGATTATTTTCATTGAAATCAAAGGAATACCCCACAAATAAACCTTCTCGGATACGCTCCAGCATTGGTTTAATCGATTCGATTTGATTGTTGGTCAAGATGATCCGCGTGAGCTTTTTCAGCCCGGACAATTCGTCGATTTGTCTTAGTTTGTTATGAGACGCATACAGAATCCGGAGTTCTTTTAGTTCTTCGATTCCCGCAAGGCTGTCAATCTGGTTGTTGGATATTCCCAGCACCTCAAGTTTCTTGGTCTGTCTGATGTTTTGGAGGGAGGAGATTTGGTTTTGGCGTACCTCCAGGCGAACAAGACTGGTCAGAGCTTCCAGATTTTCCAGTTCGCTGATTTCGTTTGATGTGAGGTTTAGTACTTTGAGTTGGCCCAGTCGTTTTAAATTAGCTATTTGCTTGATTTTGTTAGTGTCAAAGGAGAGGTGTTCTAGTTTCACCAAAGCATCGAGATGTTCTATTTTCTCTATGCTGTTTCGCTCCAACCATAAATTGGTCAACGAGGGGAGGCCCAATAGATCGAAAGGAACGAATCTCAGACCCATTTCGGAAAGTGTAAGTTCTTCGAGTTGTTTCTCTCTCGCCAGATCCAGCGCATTCTGTGCCTTATAATTTTCAAGAAGCTCTAATATAGACTGGAATGCTGCAACGACTTCAGCAAATCTATCGATGCTATTTTTTGATTCTGCAAAAGGGATTTTTGAAAAGGGAAGCAAGATAAAATTGGAAAAAGGAGAATCCTCCCAAGGACAATCCTCAACCAAAATGGGCAGGATTCTTTTTCTCTCCGACCGGAGCATTTTTAAAAATTCGTTGAGTTCCCGGCGGGAATCCCGATCGATTTCAATTGTAGTCCCAACAGGAATAAGTCTTGTTTTGATGATGTCGAGGTAAGGCTTACTCAGCAAGATCACAATCACTTCAGCCTGCAACGAGAAATCTTTAAGTGTCGAAAATTCAGTACCAGCCTCTACGGGTGAATCTCTCAGAAAGGTCAGTTCATCGCTCAGATAGGATTGCAGGTGTCTTTGCAATTCTTGCTTGAAACTTTCATCTGCCGAGGTATAAGAAATAAAAATCGACGTCTGTTTTTTTGAAAACGAACTCATGGGATCAAACGGTTGAATAATCTAAAAAAGAGCCTTGTCTCTTATCCAAAATAGAAAATTTAACTTGATAATTGAATCAGGACCTGTGGTTTACTTGACCGACAGTCACGCGTGGTAGGAGTTTGTTGGTATGCTATCAATGCTGCATTCTGAAATCGTCTTCAAGGATCGCTTCAGAAAACCTTTCGGGATAGTGCTGTTTTTTCGTTCTTTTGCAGGATTGTTTTCAATTCATAAAATTTACAAAATGGACCAGCGATCTTTTAAGTTTTTCAGTTTTTCACTCATTTAATTTTTCAATTAATAATGACCTGGCAACTCATCAAAGATGCAATCCTTGGCAAGGAGCAGGATTTTACCAGCCTGCCGCTGAAGACCGCCATCTTCGTGTTGGCCATTCCCATGATCTTGGAGATGATGATGGAGTCGGCGTTTGCGGTGGTGGATATCTTTTTCGTGGCTAAACTGGGTGAATTTGCCGTGGCGACCGTGGGCCTGACGGAAGCCGTGATTGTCTTGACCTATGCCATCGGCTTTGGGATCAGCATGGCGGCCACGGCTTTGATTTCCAGAAGATTTGGGGAAAAAGAATACGAGGAAGCAGGAACAGCGACTTTTCAGCTAGTCGTCGTCGGAGGGATTGTCTCCTTGTTTATCGGTGTGGGAGGATGGGTTTTTGCTGAGGAACTGCTTCGGGTCATGGGAGCGGAGGAAGCCGTCGTCCAGTCGGGAAGTACCTACGCCAAGATTGTTTTCGCAGGAAATACGGCCATCATGCTGCTTTTCCTGATCAACGGAGCCTTTCGTGGAGCCGGACAGGCGCACCTTGCAATGCGGTCGCTTTGGATCGCCAACGGCCTGAACATCATTTTGGATCCGCTGCTGATCTTTGGCATTGGTAGTTGGGATGGATTTGGGCTGGACGGTGCGGCCATAGCCACGACCTTTGGCAGAAGCATGGGGGTGATCTACCAAGTCTATCACCTGATGAATGGCAAACACAAGTTGAAAATCCTTCGCCGAAACCTCCATGTCAAATGGGAAACCATCCGCAAGATCATCGACCTTTCACTCGGCGGAATGGGGCAATTTCTGATCGATTCGGTCTCCTGGGTGGCCTTGACGAGGATGAATGCAGAGTTTGGTTCCGCTGCGCTGGCGGGGTACACAATCGCGTTTAGGGTACTGATATTTACGATTTTGCCGGCCTGGGGACTGTCTGGAGCGGCTGCAACTTTGGTTGGACAAAATCTCGGCGCCAAAGATGTAGATCGTGCCGAAAAGGCCGTCTGGCTGACTGCACGCTATAATGTGATCTTCATGGCCTCGGTCACGGGGATTTACCTGCTGTTTAATCAGCAGTTGGCGGGATTCTTTACCGACATCCCTGAGGTGCGGGAGGTGGCAGCAAAGGGCCTTTGGGTGATTGTGTTGGGATACGTTTTCTTTGCGATTGGGATGGTGCTGACACAAGCCTTCAACGGGGCAGGGGACACCAAGACGCCGGCTTGGATCAATATTGGCGTTTTGCTATGCATGGAGGTTCCATTAGCCTATTTTCTTGCTTTCCCGATGGGGATGCAATATTTGGGGATCTTTATCTCGATTGCGTTTTGTCACTCCTTTCACGCCTTGGTTTCCCTGTATTTTTTCCGAAAGGGAAGATGGAAGACGATGAAAGTGTAGGGGGTCTATGATGAAAATTTCGGATAGTAGTTCTGGCATTTAGATACTTTCGACCTGAAGGTTTTACCAATAGATTTGGCCTTATTTTTCGGTCAGATTGAATATAGACTTCAGTTCGACCGCATCTTCCGGCTTCATCCGCTTGGCGAGCACCAGACGTAACTGCCTCCGTCTCAAGGCGCCTTCGAAATGCTCGATTTCCTCCGGTGTTTCTGGCACCAGTTCCGGTACTTCGATTGGCTTACCGTTTTGATCCACCGCCACAAAAGTGAAATAGGCGCGATGGGTCATGATCTTTTTTCTAGCAGGAATATCCTCTGCTGTCACTTCGATAAAGACCTCCATGGAAGAATTGAACGCTCGGGTAACTTGAGATCTCAGGGTGACTACATTTCCCAGATTGATCGGTTGCTTAAAGGATATGCTATCCGCAGAGGCTGTCACTACGATTCGGTTGCAGTGCTTTTGCGCAGCAATGGCCGCGGAAATATCCATCAGGTGCATTAGACGTCCTCCCATCAGGTTGTTTAGGGTATTGGTGTCGTTGGGCAGCACCATTTCTGTCATGATGGTGATGGACTCTTTTGCGAATTTTTGCTTAGCCATAAAACTGATTTTGAACAAAAATAGAAATTAAATTCTGTTTTGAATAGTATGAAAAACAAAATCGGAATTTTATTCTGAAAAAATAACACTTCAGAACAGGATTGTGAGTATTGGGAGAGCTAACCAACTTCCCTCTGTTGAAGTTCTAATTATTATAACTAATATCTGCAAACTGGTATTTCAAGCGATTTTTTTGTTGTGTTTCAATGAAGATCAGTCACCGAGAAATGCTGAAAATTGACGAGTGAGCCCAAGAAAAATCAGTCGTTTGATATTGTTTCTTTGCCATTCGTTCACCATTTACAATTTTTACCGTTGACCAGTTATCCGATCCTAAACTAGCGCCTTGCTACTTTGGACTTCCAGTCCTCAGTCCTCAACGGTTCCACCCATCTTTTCCCAACAAGGGGACAAAAGCAAAGTCTTCGAATTCTTCTCTGACAATGTCTTTTGCAGACTTCTTGGTGATCCTCACCATCGCTTGCCGCCTGCGATCCCCGACGGGGATGACGAGGATTCCGCCCACTTTCAATTGCTGAATCAAAGCTTCCGGCACTACAGGGGCACCTGCCGTAACGATTATTTTGTCATAAGGGGCAAACTGCGGCAGTCCACCCGTGCCATCTCCATAAAAGAGGTGCATCTCGATTCCGAGCCTGTTTAGAAAACGTTGTGTTCCTTCGAAGAGCTTCTTTTGATACTCGATTGTAAACACTTCCGCCCCTAAAAGGTGTAGAATACTTCCCTGATAACCCGACCCGGTACCGATTTCTAGGATTTTGTCGCCTGTATTTACATCGAGAAGCTCGGTCTGAAATGCTACCGTGTAGGGCTGCGAAATGGTCTGACCTTCTCCGATAGGAAAAGCCTTGTCTTCATAGGCATGCGAGATTAGTGCCGTGTCAAAGAAAAAATGCCGGGGCAAAGCGTTAATTGCGTCCAAAACCTTTTCGCTAGTGATACCTTTTAACCGGAGCTCGGCCACCAACGCGCGTCGTTTTCCTTTGTGGAGGTAAGTATCTTCGAGTTTTAGCATGCTTGTTGGGTTACCGCACCCGAAGATAAATGAATATTTACCTTACTTTGAACCCGGAAAGCCATTTTTTGCTTATCCGATTGATCTATCGAAGTTTAAATTTAAGGTATGTTTACTGGAATTATTGAGTCTTTTGGTGTTATCGAAAAAATCACCATCGAGGGTAGCAATGTGCATTTTGATTTGGGTTCCGCACTGACGTCGGAGCTCAAGATCGACCAATCTCTTGCGCATGATGGAGTCTGCTTGACCGTAGTGGCTGTGAATCAAGACCGATATCGGGTCACGGCTATCGATGAGACAATCCAAAAAACAAATCTCTCCGGATGGAAGGTCGGTAAAAAAGTAAATCTGGAACGCTGCATGCCCGCCAATGGGCGATTTGACGGACACATTGTGCAAGGTCACGTGGACCAGACCGGAGTAATTAAAAACATCAGCGATCAAAATGGTTCTTGGCTTTTTGATCTGGAATATGAGCAAACTGCCGGCAATGTCACCGTAGAAAAAGGTTCCATCACGATCAACGGTACCAGCTTGACTTGCTTCAAATCAGGGCCGGGGAGATTTTCCGTCGCCATCATTCCCTATACCTATGAGTTCACCAATTTCCATCAACTCCAAATTGACGATCTCGTCAATTTGGAGTTTGATATCGTGGGAAAATACATCGCTAGGATGCTGAAGGGATATTGAGAGTTTGCTGGTTTTTCCAGTCATCTCGACGACAGGAGAGGTAATGGGTTCGACTTCCTGCCAACTGAGGCTGAAGACTGATCACTTGTTCATGCCCATTGCTTTTGACTCTGGATCTTTGACCAGTCTGAAACCAAGATTGGAAGTACCTGAATCATAGGCAGTACCTTGTCTAGCCGATGGACGGTAGTTTACGCAATAGTTGGCCGCGCAGAGGAAGGAGCCGCCTTTCATGACTCGCTCCATCGCATAGGGGTTGTCTGGATTGTAGCAAGGATTCATGTTTGCGTCCAGTTTTGGTGCTTCTCCTGCCAGTCTCGCCAGCTTGAGCGCATCGTACCAATCAGAGGTGAGTTCCCAGACATTTCCGATCATGTCATAGAGGCCGAATGCATTGGGAGCAAATGAGCCCACAGGAGCCGCACCTAAGTAGCCGTCTTTACCTTCATTTTCGTGAGGGAACACACCCTGAAACGTATTGGCGAGGTATTGTCCGTTGGGGTTCATCTCATCACCCCAGGCAAAACGCTTTCCATTCACTCCGCCACGAGCTGCAAATTCCCATTCAAATTCGGTAGGAAGCCGCTTGTCGGCCCATGTGGCATAGGCTTGGGCATCTTCAAAGGAAACCTGTACCACCGGATAGTTTTCTTTTCCCTTGATGTCGCTCTCTGGCCCGTCAGGATGTCTCCAGTTGGCGCCATTGACCCAGCTCCACCAAAGCGAGATGTCTTGGGTCGGGACGGGGTAGGGCGGAGGAGTGAAAACCATCGCGCCGGGAACCAAAACCAAGTCTTCCGGCTTTGGCGTTCCAGGAGGAAGTTGCTTTTTGAGTTCCTCCCACTCAGGTTTACGTTCAGCTACGGTGACGTATCCCGTCGCGTCCACGAACTGAGCAAACTCGGCATTGGTGACTTCACGAGTGTCCATCCAGAATCCGGCAACCTCTACTTCCACAGCGGGTTTTTCGGCTGGGTAGGCGTCGGCCTCGTTGGTGCCCATGGTGAATTTTCCCCCAGGGATCCAGGCCATTCCTGGTTCTTTTTGAGGTGGTTCTGGCTGGGAAAAAGTTATTGCGCTGCTGCTTTGGGTGACAGACTTTTCGGACTCTTTGGGAGAATCGCAGGAGAAAAGCATTCCCAAGGAAGCCGAAGCAAGACACAACACTTTAACTGTGGTAGGGTTTTTCATACCTGAAATTTATATCAAAAAGAGTTTTCAGTCCTATTAAATGGCTAAATTCTGTCAAACTTCCACCAAACACAGTTTTGATTCTACTTTTTTGCGAAGCTTGTTAAAAAACTGCTTCCGTTCCTTTTCCCCGGTTCCGCTGATCAGGGAGGATCTTTTCATGAGGTTTTCGAGGTTTTTAAACATGGATTCGTTGAAGTTTTTGTCGGTCGAACCGATGAAGTACATCACACTGTGATTGAGGTAGGTGATTTTGGTTTCACCCAATTCTGCCATGAAGGTATTGTCGCCAAGCACGATTTCATTCAAGTACATTTTATACTCGGCGCTATCCTCAGTAGGTGCGTGTCCAAATATTGATTTTTTGCCTGTTTCGGCCATTTTCTCTAAATGGTCGATCACTTCGAGTACGCAGTTGTATAGAAATATCGTGTCTTTGGCTTGTTTGATCAGGCCCATTTCGTGGTAAACTTCGATTTGCCGAAGAGTGGTATTCAGGCCCTCTTCATTCCAGATTTCCGACGTGGGCACACGATTGTATACTTTGATTGTGCGCAGAGTGATTTCACGGTATTTTTCGAAGTGATTGTCTTCGATGGAAAATTTGGAGTGTTTAAGGCTTTCAAAAAGTAAGATGGATTTCATCCAAAAAAAGAATTTGAAGCCTGCCAGCGCCGGGTGATAATAGTGATGAAAAGGCGGCATGTCTTTGACCAGAAAATAGACATGCTTGTGACTGAAGCTGTTAACTAGGTTGAGTTGGGACTGGACATCTTCCATCCACTGCATAAAGCTATCCTCTCGGTAGGAATTGGTTTTGCCTTGGAACAGGATCGAGTTGGAATCCATGCTGAAAAACCTATCAAGTGAGATGTTGTATTTGTGACAGAGCGTTCTCAGTTCTTCGAAATCGAGCAGCTTTTCACCTCTGATTCTCCGGTATGCACTGTCCATGCTCAGATTGAGTGTTTCGGCAACTTCATCCACCAAGGAAGAATAGGAGGGGATCGTTGATTTTAGATTTAGGAAAAACTGCGCCTGAATCGAAGAAGAAATCGTCATAGTCGGTGAATGATCTTTATTTTGTGCTCTCAAAAATGAAATTCAATGTATAAAAAGTCATAAAAATATTCAATAACGAATAGAATAAAATTTTGAATGGATTGAATATCAATTAAGTTTATTTTGATTTTAACTAAATAATCAAAATAAAACGAATAAAAGAAAAGATTGGCTTTAGGTTGGATTGAATTTTTTCAAGTTTGTATAGTGTAGCGCAGAATTGGGGCAAGAGAAAAAATCACCTCCCTGTAATTGGATGTATTTCAGTTTTTTGAAATAATGTTCTGATTTGAGGCATTGGTGTAAAGTGTTGGCCCCTGTTCCTTGGGACACGAACCGGAGCGCAGTTTGATAGGCACAGTGACTGGGCTTGGAGGGCGCAAATCAAAAATCCCCAAAAACCTATTCGGAATTGGGGATTAATGATTTCAGGAAGTTCAGTTGAGCCTTATTCTCCAGTGGCAGCCGCAGCATGCAGCTTACCCAGTTCCTGATCGATCGTCCAGAGACCGACTCCTTCTACTCCGATGATTTCAAACAGCTCTAGCGCTCTTCTCGACATGGTTTCTTCCTCTCGCTGCTCGGTCACATACCACTGCATAAAGCTGAACGTTGCGAAGTCTTTTACCGAAAAGGCATGATCAACGATGCTGTTGATCGACTTGGTCACCTTGATCTCATGCTCTAGGATCAACTCAAATACCTCACGGAGTGAATTGAAATTGTGACGAACTCCTGTGATCTCCGGCTGGATGGCATGACCACCGGCTTCGTTGATGTACTGGAAGATTTTCATCATGTGCATACGCTCTTCATCCGCATGGGTATAGAGGTATTTGGCAGCATTGGCATAGCCCATCATATGGCACCACGAAGCCATCGAGAGATAGTAGGCGGAAGATTTTCCTTCCATTTCGACCTGTTGGTTAAGTAGGCCTTCTGTATCGGGGAGCAAAGAACGCTGTAGCGTTACGATTTCTTTTTGTTTCATCTGTTTACAAATTGTTTTTTAAAGGTCAGACGGAATCTCGCATGATTAGTATTTATTCATAGTATGACTTTTATAGCCGTGCTCGATTTCATAGTCGTTTGTGAATGTTACTTTAAACTTAACCAAATAACCCCTCATTGCATTCCCGAGTGGCCCAAATCGCAGTGAATTTAGAATTGATTTAAATTCTTTGATGTTCAACACTGAGCTGGAAATCACTGACTTCTTTCAAGCGAATTTCCGATAAATCCTTCATTTATTTCTCGAATATCTTTTTGAAGCTGATAAAGGATTTTGGCGTATTTGGGGTCTTTCTTAAAGTCTGAAAAAATCGGATTGAACTCAGTAAAAAAGTAATCTCTCCAGCCCCTTTCGTAGGCCATTTGAAGGTACTTTAGGGATTCTTCGAACTGATCTTTTATGGCATAAGCATTGGCCAGCTCAAGTGGTAGATAATAATCTTCATAACCCTGATCGATTGCGTTTTTCTTTACCAGGATGCTTTCATTTAGAATTGAATCGGCTTGGAGTGACTTCCCTTTTAGCTTCAGTAAGTAGGAATATGCGATCGGAACAGAGCTGTACCGGGGATATGCTCCTCCCTCAAAACCTTGCATCACCTGTTCGAATGATTGAAATGCAGAGTCCATCTCGTGGCTATAAAAATAAATAAACCCCAACTCCTTATAGCCAACGTAATCCATCTTTTTAATCCTCTCGGCTAAGAACAAAGCAGAATCAGCTTTCCCTTCCTGTATATAAGTAAAGGCTTTTAACTCATGGGTTGCCGGCACTTCATTTCGATCCAGTGATCGGTCAAACCAAAGATGAGCTTCCTGATAATTTCCCAAGATTTTGTAAATCCAACCTAAGTTTTGATAAGGAGTGTAGGAATTTGGGCCAAGATTCAAAGATTTGGTTTGGAGATCAATGGCTTTCACCAAATTTCCTTGGGCAAATTCTACAGAAGCCAAGTTTCCAATCGCATCACTTAGATTGGGATAAAAAGAGAGTGCTGTTTCAAATGAATTTTTCGCATTGATATATTGACCCAAATCATAGTATACCATACCCCGGGCACCAAAAGCTTCTGCGAGCTTGGGTTCTAATTGGAGTGCTTTCTGACTCATCTTCAAACTCAGATCATACCAGGGGCCATTCGGATCGTCGAAAGCAATTTGAAAGTAGACTTTTGCCAACAAAGTATAGGCAAGTGCATAGTTTGGATCCAAATTGATTGCAGATTTCAAAAGAACTTCTGCTTCAGAAAATAGTGTGGGGTCTTCAAAAGCCTCATTGTATAACCGTTTGGCTTTGAACAGTAGGTCATAAGCCTCAGCGTTGGTTGTTTCTCCTTTTCCGATTTGGACGGCCTCTTCCGCAGTAAGTCTCGCATCTAAAATCCTCGCAATTTCCCTCGCAATTTCATTTTGCAACAGAGTAAGGTCAGTGCCCTCGCGGGTGTATTCATCGGTCCAGATATTCTTGTTCTCCTTTACATCTATCAATTGCAATTTAAATCGATAGCCTTGATTTAATTGTTGAACGATGCCTTTGAGTATCGTATTCACTCCAAGCACTTCTGCGATTGAATCCAGTGGCGAGTTCAGATTTTTGAAGCCCGACATTGTGCCATAAGAGATCGTTTTGATCGAGTTGATTTTTGAGATCTGACCAATAAGATTTTCTGTCAAGCCCTCTGTGAAATAATCTAATTCGGCGTTTTCATCCAAAAGTTCAAAAGGAAACACAGCCACTGATTTCTCTTTTTTCCATGTTGTGTCTCCCCAGTAGATCGAATAGATCAAAGCTCCAAATAGGACGATTATAGCCGCAATGCCTGATCGGTATTTCCAGGGACTTCCCTCCTGATACTTGATGTTGCCCAGGACTTCGGATCGCTTAGGAATAGCCAAGGGAGGATTGGTCAAGGCATAGAGCTCTAACGTGTGATCGACATTTTTCAACTCAAAGCCTCCCAATTTGACTGTCTGGAAAGCTTGATATTGGTAGGTTTCCTTACAGACTTTCTCGGAAAAAACGATGCTGCTTGGAATGCCGACGCTTTGAATTCTAGACGCGACATTGACGGCATCGCCGAAGATATCTCCGTGGTCAAAGATGACCTCTCCGGACTGCAAGCCAATTCGGAGTTGGTATTGGCCATGTGCTATGCAACGTTTTTGCACTTCCAAGCTCGCGTGAAGCGCATCGATAGCGGAGTCGAAAACAGCCAATATCCCGTCGCCCAACTCCTTGATCAATTTTCCACGGAAGTTGGCTAGGACTTCCTGGTGAATGCGGAGGTTTTCCCTCATAAGTTCAAAGGCTGCATTTTCATCCTTACCCATCAGCCGAGTGTACCCGACGATATCTGAAAAATATACTGTGGACGGTTTGCGTTTTAGCTCAGCCTGCATAAAAGTGTTCACTTCAAGCAGATTTGTACGTTGATTCTGCTCTTTTAAGCTAAGTATTTTCGATTAAGGATAAAAATAAGTCAAGCGATCAGCTAGCCTGTTTTCGGTTTTTTGGGGTATTTTTCACGACTCACCATGACTTGTTGAGTTATACAAACAATCATTTGATGAAAAGACCTTTTCTAACTCTATTCCTGCTTTTGCTGTGTATCGTGTCTTCGCAAGCCCAAGTGACTGCCTCTTGGCAATTGCTTGAAAATAATTTTAAGGATGAGGGCTACTACCGTGCTGAACTGGCACTGACGAATACCTCCGGTAAACCTATTGATGCGGGTTGGAAACTCTACTTCAATACGGTTTTCATTCCCGTGCCTGCTACGGTTGAAAATCCCGGAATAACGATTACCCACCTTCAAGGAGATTTTTTTGTGCTAGAGGGAACAGAAAAAACACCTGCATTGGGAGTTGGAGAGGAAATTCGAATAGAATACCGATCTGAGGAACCTTACCTTAAGAATTCCTATGCGCCTGAAGCCTTGATTTTCCTGAATCCAAACGGCAGTCACTTTGAACTGAAAGACTACCAAGTCAAAAGCTTTACCACAGATCAGCTGGCGGAAATGACAACGGGGACTCCATTGCCAATTCCGATTGCTTCAGAGCTTTACCAACGAAATGAGGGGCTGAGCTTGCTTCCTAAGAGTGACCTTCCTCCCTTTCTCCCAACTCCCAAGTCCTGGAGATACACCGGAGAAACGCTAAAAATCACGAATGCGGAATTGGCCGTGGTTGGTGCTCCCGAATTTGCTAAGGAATCCACATTTCTGTTGGAGTCGATCAACAACAGCTACAAACCAAAAGTGAACGCCGCCGAGACCCCGATCCAGATTAGATTGGAGAAGGATTCGACGCTTCCTGATGAGGGATACAAAATCAAGATTTCGGATCGAAACGTATCAATCACCGCCTCCAAGCCCAAGGGAGCATTTCATGGGGTGCAGTCCTTTTTGGCTTTGATGCCCGCAGACTTTTGGAAAGGGCAAAAGGATGAGTTGACGCTGCCACAGCTCGAGATTGAAGACTTTCCAGCCTACGGTTACCGGGGATTCTTCTTGGATGTCGCGCGCAATTTTCAGCCTAAATCCCAGATTTTGAAGATTTTGGACATGATGTCCTTTTACAAGCTCAATGTATTCCACTTCAATATGGTCAATGACGAAGGCTGGAGACTCGAGATTCCGGGACTTCCGGAGTTGACTGAGTTTGGTGGCAGAAGAGGTTTTTCTGAAAACGAGACCGAGTTTCTTTGGCCTTACTACGGCTCCGGGGCTGATCCCAAAACCAGCCAGACTGGTACAGGTTTTTACACGGTAAAGGAATTCCAGGAGATCTTGACTTATGCCAAGGCACGAAACATTGAGGTAATTCCTGAATTCGGCGTGCCAGCGCATTCCCGAGCTGCTATACGCGCGATGGAAAAACGTTATCAGACCTTTTTGAAAGCGGGGAAAACGGAAGAAGCGCTTCAGTATCGCTTGGCAGAAGACAACGATCAAAGCAAGTATCTTTCTGCACAAAATTTCAAAGGAAACACGGCCTGCGTATGCCAAGAGTCGACTTATACTTTTTATGAAAAGTTGGTGGTAGAGGTAAAAACCATGTTTGAGGAAGTAGAAGTTCCGCTAAAAAACTGGCATACGGGAGGAGATGAAGTGCCACGTGGTGTTTGGACAGAATCTCCGCTTTGCAAAGACTTTGTGGCGAGAAACCCAGAATATAAGATCGCCGATCTGAACGATTATTTCAGATACCGAGCGGCACAGATCCTGAAGAAATACGATTTGGAAATGGGCGGTTGGGAAGAGATCGGCCAGACCCATGAAGGGGAAGTGATCACACCGAACATGAAATTTGCAGATCAAAACTGGAGACTTTATGCATGGAATGCCGTTGCAGGTTGGGGAGGAGAGGACATGGCCTACAAGCTGGCCAATGCCGGCTATCCGGTGGTCATCTGCTCCAGTGCCAACTTCTATTTTGACCTGGCTTACGATTGGGATCCCAATGAACGGGGACACACCTGGAGTGGCGTGACCGATATCTATCAGTCTTGGAAGACCGTACCGGGCAAGCTTTATCTTTCCCATGATCTCACCATCGAAGGCAAAGAATGGAACTGGGAAGCTGTTGCCAAAAACTTCACACAGCTCACACCTGAAGGCAAAAACAACATCATTGGAGTGTCGGGTCAGGTTTGGACCGAGACGATCACCAGTCCTGAAATGCTGGAATATTACATTTTCCCAAAGATGCTCGGCTACATTGAGCGTGCCTGGGTCGGAGATCCGAGCTGGTCAGATGCCAAAACAGAGGCTGAGATGAAGACTCAGCGAACACAGCAATTCGACGTCTTTGCCAATGCGGTGGGACAGAACGAAATTCCAAAACTGGAGGCGATGTTTGGCGGCTTCAATCACCGGGTACCCAAGCCCGGCGCAGTGGAAAAGAACGGCATGATCTACGCCAATGTGCAGACTCCGGGACTTATCATCCGCTACACACAGGACGGCTCCGATCCGACGGTAAACTCTCCAATCTATACTAAAGCGATCCCTAAAAAAGGCGGCGAGAAGTTCCGCGTCTTTACGCAATCGGGCGCCTTCGGTCAGGTGTTGGAGCTGGAAGGAACGCAGATAGACCGACGGCAGAAGTAAGTTGCGTCTTCAGAGGTCTATATTCAATTTACTTCTCCGCCTTGGTCAGACTGAGTCTTGAAAACTCGGAAATGATCAAAACGGAGATCACGGTACATTGTCACCTTGAGCGAAGTCGAAAGGTAATGTTTCGAATCTCAGTTTAGAAAGCTCGATACCGGCATCATTCCGAAGATATATCCATCAATAGTGGGAGTGTCAAAGCAGTGGTGCGATAGGAAGAACTTCCTCATGAGGTAGTTAACTCGAAAACAGGGGACAACTGGAATGTAGAATGCCGGCAAACTAAATTCTTGAAATCCTGGATTTTGAATAGCAACAAGTCCGCTGTTTGACGAAGACAGCGAGCTTGTTTTTTTGAGAATTGAGAGACTTGTCGGGTCAGAGGGGGTATTGGGAAGTTTTTTTAACCGCCCATTATTGCATTGGCGGATAGTCACAGAAAGATTGCTTTTCCGGAGGAAAAATCGGAATCGCAATGGCAGTTAATACTTGCGGGTGGCGATGATGATCCCCGTAGACCAGTTGAGTTTGGTGAGATTCAGGTTGGGCATGGAATCCAACTTTTCTACAAATTTTTCGGCTTTTTCTGCGTGTCCATCTGGCCAGTTGTCTTGAGGAAGCATGTCGTCGACGATGTAGAGTCCGCCAATGGTAAGCATCTCCAAGACTTCATCCAGCAGAAGGTATTTGCCGTGCCAGGTGTCGGCAAATATGTAGTCAAAACTTTTCCCCCTGTTGGATTTAACCCACTTTTCACCATCGATCAGCTCCAGGTTCAGACGCGGATCCTCGCCAAGAAAAGCGCTTGCAATAGATAAGAACTGCTCGTCAAAATCGATGGAAATCAGGCTGGAATTCCGATCCATTCCCTCAAGAATCCAAGCCGTGGACATTCCCGTTCCCGTGCCCAATTCTAGAAACTTGCCCTTTGGCTTGTTGCCTGCCAAAGTTCTGAGTAGGCTCCCGGTTGCAAGATCAGAGGCCATGGTAAAACCGTTGTCGATTGTCGCCTTGTGAATTTCGGCGTAAAATTTGGGCAAAGGGGAGAAATCTGTCGTCATAAAATCGTTTTTCTGGATAAAAAAATCCACTTGAAATTGATCAAGTGGATCTCGTGGCAAGAAGATAGGCGAGGGAATTGCAAATTCCAATATTGCGCCTGTCAATTGCTATCGGCAGACGAAACTTCCGTCTTTTGTCTCAACTCTTTTTTACCCAAAGCAATGCTTCTTCTACGCCTCGGATTTCGGCGAGACCTTTCAATCGGCCAATTGCAGAATAGCCCGGATTGGTCTTTTTGTTTAAGTCGTCGAGCATTTGATGGCCATGGTCGGGTCGCATTGGAATACTTTTACCAAGTCTATTCTGAACTTCGATGATTTCATTGATGACGGCCACCATAGGGACATTTCCTTCGAGGTGATTGTCTTCATAGAAATCACCGTTTTTGTCTCTTTTGGTGCTGCGCAAGTGAATGAAATGGATGCGGTCGCCAAACTCTTTGACCATCGCCGGAAGTTCATTGTCAGCCCTTACACCATACGATCCGGTACAGAAGGTCAGTCCGTTGTGATGACTTGGAGTTTCGGAAAGAATCCTTCGCGCATCGGATGCGGTGCTGACGACCCTGGGAAGTCCGTAAAGCGAGAAAGGAGGATCATCAGGGTGGATGCATAAAAACACGCCAACTTCCTCAGCCACCGGAGTGATGGCATCCAAGAAAAGGCGGAGATGGTTTGCCAATTTCTGCGCGTCGATGCCTTCGTATGTTTTCAGCATAGCTCGGAACTCGTCCATCGTATAGCCGATCTCAGATCCGGGAAGTCCCTTGAGAATATTGTCGATGATCAGCTGCTTTGCGTCTGGAGTCAAGCCTTCGTAGTAGGTTTTTATTTCCGCAACTTCTTCGGTTGAATACTCATTTCTAGCTTCCGGTCGCTGCAGGATGAAAAGGTCGAAAGCCTGAACCGCCTTTTTCTCATAGTACAAGGCTTTGGCTCCATTTTCCAACTCATATTCCAGATTTGTGCGAGTCCAGTCAAGGATAGGCATGAAGTTGTAACATACGATATGTACACCTTCGGCAGCCAGGTTTTTTAGCGTCTCTTTGTAGTTTTCGATGATCTGAAGGTAGTCGCCAGTGCGGGTTTTGATCACCTCGTGTACAGGGACAGACTCCACAACTGACCAAGTCAGACCAGCGTCTTCGATCACCTTTTTACGGGTCTTAATCTCCTCACGGCTCCAAACCTCACCGTTGGGAATATGATG
Source organism: Algoriphagus jejuensis (assembly GCF_039523455.1). Taxonomy (NCBI): domain Bacteria; kingdom Pseudomonadati; phylum Bacteroidota; class Cytophagia; order Cytophagales; family Cyclobacteriaceae; genus Algoriphagus; species Algoriphagus jejuensis. Next base: position 74,339 of record NZ_BAAAFI010000040.1, read on the forward strand.
CAGCGCAGAGACTATGCCGGTGGCGCCGGACTGCCGGATATCTCTCAGGCTAACAGGGTCGTTTGGGCCATACCAGCGCATGGTTTGCTCCATTTTGATGCTCATGGAAATAGGGTTATTGGTTAAAAGGTTTTTTTGTTTTTGAAGTTATTGGTCACTAAGCTAAATATTAAAGTTTGATCCAGGATCACGGCAATAAATTAACAACTAGCCTAAGACCTTTTTTTTACACTCCAGAATACGCGCTGAAACCGCCATCAACTGGAATGATGGTCCCTGAGACGAAAGCCGAGGCATCGCTGCAAAGCCATTGCAAGGCGCCCAGCAAATCTTCGGGTTTCCCAAACCGGTTCATCGGTGTATGAGTGAGGATTTGATTGCCTCGCTGGGTCAAGCTGCCATCTGTTTCGGTCAGCAAAGTCCGGTTTTGCTCGGTAAGGAAGAATCCCGGTGCGATCGCATTGACTCTGAATTCCGGGCCGTGTTTTTGCGCCAGCTCGACGGAAAGCCATTTGGTAAGGTTGTCGATCGCAGCTTTGGCTGAGGCATAGCCCATCACCCGGGTCATAGGTCTGGATGCGGCCATAGAGCTGATGTTGAGGATATTGCCTTTACCCTGTTTTAGCATCAATGGTAGCAAAGCCTTGATGGGTAGGACGGTTCCCAGGTAGTTCAAATCCATCACTTTGCGTAGGGATTGGGTGTCCAGATCCAAGAAACTCTGATCGGGTCTCACCACTGCGCCTGGCATATTGCCGCCTGCAGAGTTGATCAAGACGTCTACCCGGCCATGATCGGATTCGATGGTTTTGGCGGTTTTGACGAGGGCTTCTTCGTCTGTGACGTCAACGATATATCCCCAAGCTTTTCCTCCGGCAGTGGTAACGTCGGAGACAAGTTCGTCTACTTTTTCTGGAGTGCGACCCAAGATTAACAATTCGGCTTCTGCAGCGGCCAGGTGTAGTGCCATGGTCTTACCCAATACGCCGGTGGCGCCTGAAAAAGCAATTTTCTTTCCCGTCAGGGAAAACAAATTCGGAGTACTCATTAAAGCTTGTAATTAGAAGGGGAGAAATCGAAATAGTTTTTGGCGTTATAATAGCAAATGTCTGAGACGAGATGTCCGAGCCATTTTTCATCCCAGGGGAGTTCGCCATTTTTGACGTCCTGACCAATGAGGTTACACAGGATTCGGCGAAAGTACTCGTGTCGGGGGAACGATAGAAAGCTTCTCGAATCGGTCAACATGCCGATAAAGCAGCTAATCAGCCCCATGTTGGAGAGCGTGTTGAGCTGTTTTTCCATCCCGTCTTTTTGATCTAAAAACCACCATCCAGAACCGAACTGGATTTTTCCTTTCACAGAGCCGTCGTTGAAGTTGCCGATCATTGTCGCCAAGACTTCGTTGTCTCGAGGGTTGAGGTTGTAGAGGATAGTTTTGGCTAGCTGGTCCGAGGAATCGAGTTCGTTGAGAAAGGAAGCAATGGCTCTGGCCTGGTCAAAATCTCCGATGGAATCAAAGCCAGTGTCCGGACCAAGGAGGCGTAGCATTCTTGTATTGGTGTTACGCAGAGCGCCAAGGTGAAACTGCTGCACCCAACCTTTGGCATGGTACATCTTACAAAGTTTCTTGAGCACGTTGTACTTGAAATACTCGGTTTCCCCCGGAGTAGCTGGAATGCCGCGAAGAACTTTGACGAGGATTCCCTCTGCCGAAAGCTTGGTTTCGGAGGAATGCACGAGGTTTTCCAAGCCGTGATCCGAAAGTCTACAACCCATCGCGTGGAAGAAATCGACCCGCTTGGCGAGTGCTTCGATCAGGAGGTCAAAGGTAGAAATTTCGAAGCCGACGACATTGCCGAGTTTGATTAGGTAGGCTTTGTAGGCTTCTGGATTTTCGATGGCGAAGGATTTATCTGGACGAAAAGCAGGGTAGAGCTTTACCTTTCCGTTTTGCTCAAAATAATCCCTGTGATCTGTCAAAGGGTCAGCAGGATCGTCTGTAGAGCAGACTACTTCGACATTCATTTTTTCCAAAAGGCCCCGGGCACGGAACTCGTCCTTTTGCAGTAATTCCGTGGTGTGGAGGTAGATCTCTGTGGCATTGGTTGATGTCAATAGTTCATCGACACCGAAGTAACGCTTCAATTCGAGGTGAGTCCAATGATACAGCGGATTCCTCATGGTATAAGGTACGGCGTTTGCCCACTTGTCAAATTTTTCCGTATCAGAGGCATCTCCGGTGATGTATTTCTCCGGTATACCCAGCGTGCGCATCGCTCGCCATTTGTAGTGATCGCCAGCCAGCCAGATCTTGCTGATATTCTCAAATTTTCTGTTTTGGGAAATTTCAGCAGGCGGGAGGTGATTGTGGTAGTCGATGATCGGAAGATCTTTGGCGTAATCGTGGTAAAGGATTCTCGCGAAGTCGGAGTGTAATAGGAAGTCTTCGGTCAGGAATGAATTTTGGGTTTGAACAGGTATCATGTGTAAGGTGGAAGGGCTAGGCAGTTAATGAATTCGTAGGTTGAATTTACCCTGAAATACTGCCTTGACCCCATTGAAAATACGGAAACGATTGCGAAATGACTTAACTGGAATAATTTCTTTAATTTAAGGCCACGGAATCAGTTTCGTCAACCCAAAGAACAATAAATCTACCCTTACCCATGAGTACTGGAGTCAACCTGAAAGAGCTTGCAGCTGAATTAAAGCTTTCTCCATCGACCGTTTCCCGAGCGCTGAATGATAGCTATGAGATCAGCGAAGCGACCAAGAAAAAAGTCGTCAGCATGGCCGAAAAACTCAATTATCAGCCCAATCCTTTTGCTCGTAGTTTGAGGGAAAATAAAAGCAAGACCATTGCGGTGGTCATGCCGGAGCGGATGAGTAACTTTTTCTCAAAGGTGATCGACGGGATCGAAGAAGTCACTCATCAGCATGGTTACCATCTGTTGATCTACAGTACCCACGAGGATGTGGAGCGGGAGAAAAAAATACTGAACCTGCTGATGAACGGGCGCGCGGATGCTATCGTGATGTCGGTTTCCAGTCAAACCAGCGATATCTCGCATTTGGCGAGGTTGCATGAAAGAGGTGTCCCTCTGATATTTTTTGACCGGATATGCGAGAGCATCCCGACTACCAAGTTCATCACCAACGACTATGAGAGTTCCTTTGAAGGCACCCGGCATCTGATTCAACAGGGATGTAGAAAAATAGCCTTTCTGATGCTATCCAAGGAACTGTCCATCACCCGAGAGCGATACCGTGGTTACTTAGATGCGTTGAAGGCGGCGGGGCTTTCACCCACTCCCTCCCTGCAGGTGACCTGTGCGCATGAGGAGGAGAAAAACGTCGAAGCCATCCGCAACATGCTTCTGTCGGAAGATCGACCGGACGGATTGGTCTCTTCGGTGGAGAAACTGGCCTTGGCGACCTACCATGCGGTCAAGAAGACTGACATCAAGATTCCGGAAGACCTGAAGATCATCAGTTTCTTTTCCAATTTAAGTATAGCAGGGCTCCTGACTCCTCCACTGACGACGATCACGCAGCCCGCCTTTACGATCGGGGAGGAATGTGCCAAGCTCCTCATTAAAAAGCTTACCAAACCCCGACAGCCGGATCTACCCAATCAGATCATCAGCATTCCCTCAAGTATCACGATCAGATCCTCTACGGTGGTTGATTATTGATAGGTTTTGATTTTCTTCTTAAGCAAAAAAACAGGCTCCGAATTTCGGAGCCTGTTTTGTTATGTAAGTAAGTGGAGATTAATATCCGGGGTTTTGAGGGAAGCCGCTTGCTTCGCCCTCGGCACGGTCAATCTGATTCTGAGGAATCGGTCTCAACGCGTGATAGGCTTGAATATTTGGTGCGCCCTCTGGATTGTACATCTTCACTCGGTCGATGAGAATACCCCATCTCTTGAGATCCAACCAGCGAGTTTGCTCACCCATAAGTTCTCTGCCTCTTTCCTCGGTGATGAAATCAAACGTCAGTTGTGCAGCAGTAATCTCCATCGCAGCTTCTTTACCTGAGAATGCAGCCCTTCTTCTGACCTTGTTAATGTTAGCAGTAGCATCTGCAATCTTGCCTTGGCGGAATTGAGCTTCGGCGAGTAGGAGGTAGGTATCGGCCAATCGCATTGCGATATAGTCTCTTCCGCCTTCAAACTGGGTTCTATCTACTCTTCCTGGATCCAAGTGTTTTTTCAAGGAAGGAAAAATACGTTCTGTGTACATTTCCGGAGTCATGACTTGGTACGGCTTTTTGGCTCTTTCTGCCGCAGACATGTTGTAGCCTGGGAGCCAAATTGTGGTGTCTCCCTGCGCAAATGTCACCGTAGCTTTGGATTTGTCGAAGGTCGTATTGTAGGTTCCTGGCTTGTTGGATTTGAAGTGATCGACGAAAGTCTTTTTGTATCTCGAGTCATTCACCCTGTCAGCAAAGATCGTGTTCAAGGTATAGTTTGTTGACTTGTATCGCTTGAACGGACGGCCGTTTTCAGTGTCACGCTGCATGCCTGGCTGTACATCGTATTCCATCAAATAAAACACGTGCGAATTGTTTCCGCCGCCGTTGGTCAATGGATCTCGGGTATATTGGATAGCATAGACCACTTCGTTGTTCATTTCGTTACCAAATGCATGCACGTTGGCAAAGTCGGGTAACAAGATGAAGCCGTAGTTATTGATTACACTTTGGAGCAGAGGCTCGGCTTTTGCGAAGTCGGAAGGGTCAGCTGCTTCAGAGGTACCCTTGGTGATATAGACTCTGCCCAAGAGGTGCTCCGCTGCCGGGCGAGTTGCTCTACCGTAGTCAGCTGACTTGTTTTTTGCCTCCAAATCAGGGATGGCTTCGGTCAGATCCTGGATGATTGCCGCATAGATTTGAGCTACCGAAGCTCTCGAAACTTGTTTGGTAGGGACTTTAGTCTCCGAAAGTTGCAAGTCTACTCCTCCAAAAAGCTGCACCAGCAAAAAGTAGTGGTGAGCACGGATAAACTTGGCTTCTGCTCTACGTTGTGCAAGTGTCTGAGCATTCACCCCGGTGATATCTAAAGATCTATCAAGAACTGCGTTACAGGTGTTAATACCAGTATATAAGCCATCCCACAATTCCCGAACGTGGCCGTTTTGAGAATCAAACTGGTTAGTGTAGGTATTCATGAATTTCCACGAACCATCCGCACCGTTGGTGAGGAGATCTGTACCAAATTCGGTGAAGTTGGTTCCACGCTCAGTTCCGTACCACAGTCTCATCGTGCTGTATGCGGCATTGATGCCGTCATTCAAACCTTTTGGCGTGTTGAGGTAATCGTTGCCGATGGCGGAGATTACGTCTTCTTCGAGGTAATCGCTACAAGAAGCCATGGCTGAGAGGCCAAGGATAAGCATAGCTGATTTTGCCCAAGTATGTATATTTAAAGCTAATTTTTTCATCGCTGCTTAGAATTTTGCATTAATACCGAATGTATAAGAAGTGACTGCCGGGCTCACATTGGCATTGGTAGCACCTGCACCAACGCCTTGCTCACCGTCTGTATAAACCTCAGGATCGATACCTTTGTATTTGGATCTGTACTCTGCGAAGATGAACGGCTGCTGAATGCTGGTGAAGATTCTCAAGCTGCTCATACCGATTTTTTTGGCAGCCTCTGGAGCGAAATTGTATCCAAAGTTGATGTTTCTTACTTTGATGAACGTGCCTTCAAAGTATTGCATCGAGCTGGCATATTTCGCACTTTCCTGGTTTACGTTTGGTCTTGGAAAATCATTGGTCGGATTGTTTGGCGTCCAATAATCGATGTCCAAGTTGTTATATCGACCAGCCAGTGAGTTGTTGCCGGTGTGGAATTCTGAACGCATCAGAGATCCAAATCGACCGTAGAGGAAGAAGGAGAAATCGAAGCCCTTGTAATTGAATCTGTTGGTGAAACCCATTGCGAAATCAGGCACTGCCGATCCTAGGAACTGTCTGTCATCAGCGTTGATCTTGTTGTCGCCATTGACGTCTTCGATTCTGATTTCGCCCGGTTTATCGCCGAAAGTAGCTGCAAGATCTTTGTCTTCAGTCTGCCAGATGCCGATTTTTTTCAAATCATAGAATACTGTCAAAGGCTGTCCGATAAATCGACCTGCGGAGATATCATCTCCGTTAGGCAACGAAAGGATTTCCTCCCTGTTTCTGGTGAATATGATGTCAGATGACCAAGTGAAGTCGCCTTTTTCGATGTTCAAGGTAGACAGGGTCAATTCGATACCTCGGTTCTGCGTTTCACCGATGTTGGTGGTGAATCCGCCAAATCCAGTGGAGTTAGGCAGAGGCTGTGGAGCCAAGAGATCAGAGGTAGTGGTGATGTAGTATTCCAAGGAACCGAAGATTCTGCTTTTCCAAAGTGCGAAATCCAAACCAGCGTTGAAAGTCGCTGAGGACTCCCATCTCAGATCGGGGTTGCCGATAGTGGCAGGGAGATAACCATAAGCAGGTGTATTGTCATAGGCGTAGGAAGTACGTCCCAGCAAGGCCTGAGTTTGATAAGGGTTGATCGCTTGGTTACCAATCTCTCCGTAAGACACTCTCAGCTTCAGTTGATCGACGGTCGAAGAGTTTTTCATAAACTCTTCATTTGTGATATTCCAGCCTACAGCGACGGATGGGAAAATACCGTACTTGTTGTTTTCTCCGAATTTGGAGCTACCATCCGCACGAACGGTACCAGTGATTAGGTATTTGTCTTTGTAGGAGTAGTTCAATCTACCCATGAATGACATCAAAGACCATTGCACCAGGCCGGTACCGGCGCCTGTGATCTGAGATGCTGCACCAAGATTGTGATAAAGTTGGGATTCGGCAGGGATACCCAAGGTGCTTACATTGGTGTATTCTTTGTTGTCCCGCTGGATAGACTGCAATGCTGTGAAGTTGAAATTGTGTGCCTCCTTGAGCGTTTTGTTGTAGGTCAGGATATTTTCCAAGGTATAGTTAAAGGCAAATTCTTCACTTACGCTACCTGTGGGAGCACCGCCGCGACGAGCGTTGGTTTGAGATCCGGTGAATCGACCATATCGCTCAATCTGGATGTCCGGGCCAAATACCAAGTTGTATTTCAGGCCAGGGATGATCTCATAGTTCAAGAAGATACTGTTGAAGATTCTATATACTTTCTCAAGGTCGACTTGTGCACCTGGGACGACTTCAGCAAACGGGTTGGTTCTCAATCCATCAGATGTAGGAAGGAAGATCAAGTTTCCTTCGTCGTCGTAAGGCTTACCCAATGGGTTTTCTGCCATAGCACCGCCGATTGGGTTGAAGTTTTCGCCGTTTCGCTCGCTATAGGTGATGAACGTCGAAGTGCCAAATTTGATCTTTTTGGTGATCTCGTGATCGATGTTTGCTCGGAAGGAATATCTCGTGTAATCCTGGTTGATAATTACCCCTTTGTCTTTAAAATAGTTAGCTGACACGAAGAAGGTGGTCTTATCAGAACCTCCGCTGACACCCAGTTGATAGTTTTGGATGGCACCAGTGCGGGTCAGACCATCTACATAGTCCGTGCTTCTTCCCATCGCGATACTTTCCAATTCCACAGGTTCGAAGATTTTCGCATCCGCCTCAGGAGTAGCCGGACCTTCAGGATATCCTTCGCCTGCTCTACGAGACTCTCTTTTGTACTCTGCAAAGCCTTCGCCATCAAATACTTCGACTCTGCCCAATTGCTTGTTAACGCCGGCATAGGAATCGAAGGAAACGACTGTCTTGCCTTTGTTGCCTCTTTTGGTAGTGATCAAGACAACTCCGTTGGAACCTCTGGAGCCGTAGATCGCTGTGGCAGACGCATCCTTCAATACTTCCATGGAAGTGATATCATTAGGATTGAGGTCGTTCATTCCGCCCACGATTGGAATACCGTCAATTACATAGAGCGGTTCGTTGGAGGCGTTGAACGAACGACGACCACGGATACGAACTTGCGGTGCAGAACCTGGCTTAGATCCTGGCTGCGTCACGTCCACTCCAGCAGCACGACCTTGAAGGGCCTGCCGAGCATCTGTGATTGGCAATTCTTGGATTTCCTTAGAACCAACCGAAGAGATTGCTCCGGTCAACTGGCTCTTTTTAACGGTACCATATCCGACTACGACGATTTCTTCGAGGTCAGATAGGTCAGGATTGAGGTTGACATTGATGGTACTTCTATTGCCGATCGACTCCTCTAAGGGAGTGTACCCGATAAATGAAAATACCAGCACGCCTGACGCTGGACCAGAGATGGAATACTTTCCATCTATGTCAGTGGTTGTTCCTTTGGTGGTACCCTTTACGAGGATGGTCACACCCGGTAGGGCTGAGCCAGTTTCATCGTAAACGGTTCCAGCTACTTGGACATCCTGCGCCTGCGTATATCCTACGCTAAGCAACAAGAGCAACACCACCGATAGGTAAGTGTAAAATTTTGTACGCATAGTAAAAGGGGTTATTGTTAAAAGATTGATTTGAGTAAACTGACCAATTTTTGGCTTGGTAATGATAAGCGGAAAAATTTGTCAATTTTCCTTTCGAAAAGGTAGATAGAAGGTATAGGAAGTTCAAAATCAAATCTCTTGTATTTACGAAATCGATTGCACATGAAAAATAGGCTGTTCCGAAATTTCATACGGTTGAATTATTGATATTCAAATAATAATTTAGTTGAATAAAATTAAACGAATAGATCATTTTGTTGTGATATTGCTAATTGACCTATAGAATCAGAGCCCTACTGAACGGGGAAATTTTTGAAAGATCTACCAACTATCTGTACATCTGGGAGGTCAAATAAGAGTAAACCTTAAAATATCTTTGAAAAATTTCAGACACTTTTTAAAAAAAAATACTGCGACCACCGCAATGAATCTAAGGACAAACCAAACTAACAAGGATCCAGATCTTCTAATTTCAGTTCTTCATCTTGCTTGGTACCCCATTGGCTGTGATTGAAACTACCGTGGAATAGTAAATCTGATTTTGGACAAATTACGTGCTCAAGACCGAGCAAAGAATAATCTAAAAGTCAGTGAATCCGTGAGGGAAACTTACCGCATGACAGTATAAGTTCGTTCTATCTTGAATCTTAAATGAAGAGCCTTGAGTAGGGTAGTGGTTTCAGGAATGTTATCGAAAAAGCGCTTTTGAAAATATCGAGAGCTGCCCGGGAACGACGACAACACGCTTGCTTCAGCCTTTAGCGTGTCCGCCAAGAGGCAGCACCGCAAAGAGATTTTTCATACGATCCAACTCGCGAAGAATTTTGAGTTGGCCGAATTTTATGGTGTCTTTGAATCTTCGTTGCAAGACTCAAAGGTTTTAAAAAATAAAACACCTGCATTCGAAACGAAAGCAGGTGTTTGGTAAAAAAGAAAACCAATTATTTATCTCTATCAGACTTTTGGAGGCTCCCAGCCCTTTTCATAATCTCTCTTCCAAAGTGCCTTTCCCTTGCTGGAGTTTTGAATGTGTCCATTTTTCGGATCGCAGATCAACGAATCTCCTGTCCGGCTACTAATATTTGCCAGGTGACAAAGTAAGGTAGATACAGCACCCTCCTCGATGTTGGAGTTTTGCTTTTCCAATCCGCGAACAGCATTGAAGAAGTTGACTACGTGTGTGGTGCTCATGTCTCCGCCACCGCCAAGCTGGGTGCCGCCTTCTGAGCCGCCGCCCATGTTTTCCTTCACCATCTTCCCACTGCGGTCAAATTGCTTGTAACCACCTCGGTCGACATAGACAGAGCCCTCGGTGCCGTAGATGATCGTTCCCCGATCTGATCCATAGGTTTTGTAGGAGTTTCGGCTTTTCCCATCCCATTGGATCACCTTATTGTCACCGAATTTGAAGGTTGCCTCCATGGTATCGTACATCGTCCATCCATCTTCTGCAAAGTGCCGCTTGTCAGCCATGACATTTACCTCACTCGGATATTCTACCTGCAATGCCCAGCGGGCTACGTCCAGTTCATGGGTGGCGTTGTTACCGGTCTCGGCAGTGCCATAGTCCCAGCCGTACCAGTGCCAGTTGTAATCCCAGGTGTCGTGCATGTAAGCTTTGCGCGGAGCGGGACCTTGGAAAAGTTCCCAGTCCAGGCCTGTTGGCGGAGCCTGTTGGATTGGCTTGGGCACTGCACCACGGTTATTGCTATAGAAGGCCTTGGCCATAAATGCTTTGCCAATCGCTCCATTATGTATCGCAGCGATGATTTCTCTACTTTCAGGTGCCGAACGCTGCTGATTTCCCATCTGCACGACCTTGTTGTATTTCTTTTGCAAGGCTATCAGCAACTCACCCTCCCAAGGATTGTGGGAGCAGGGCTTTTCGACATAGACGTGTTTGCCGCGCTCCAATGCCAGCCATGTTCCGGGCGCATGCCAGTGATCCGGCGTGGCGTTGATCAAAACGTCCACATCCTTGTCGTCGAGGACTTTCATGATATTCTGCTCTTGCTTGGGAGCGTAGTTGATGTGCTTTTCAAAAGCCTTTGCTGCCTTGGGCATCTGAGACTGCATCGCATCGCAAAGGTAGAGCAGGTTGACATTGCTGGACGCTAGGCCGATGGGCTCGTAGTATGCGCCTAGTCTGCGCCCCAAACCAGCTATGGCTACATTCAGGCGTTCGTTGGCCCCGATGATTCTGGCATAGGATTTTGCAGAAAAACCAACAGAACCCAAGGCGGAAATACCCAGCGTTGCGGCGGCACTTTTCTTTATAAAATCCCTTCGGTTCTGTTGATTGATCGTCATGTCCGGTTAGTTAAGGGTTTTGATTTTGATGTTTTTGAAGCTCACGTTGTCGCCGTGGTCTTGTAATAGAATGTGTCCTTCAGCGGCTTCGCCAAAGTTTTCCCACTTCTGATATTTGGATCCAGCGACCAGTTCACGGAATTCAGGAGAACCTCTAACGTATTCTACCACTTTCACTCCGTTTAGGTAATGCTCTACGCGGTTGTCAGGATAGACGACCACACGGCCCTTGTTCCACTCGCCGATTGGCTTTATGAATCTCGGCTGCTTGCTGGAAGTGATCAAATCATATAGGGAAGAAAGTGTTCTGTTACCTGCAATGCCCATCTTGGCATCAGGGTGCTTTTCGTCGTCTAACACTTGGTATTCCAAGCCGATAGCTGAGCCTACGTTTCCTTCGGAAAGTGTCACGAAGTATTTCACCCCGCTGTTTGCTCCTTCAGTCAATTTGAAATCAAAGGAGAGGTCAAAAGCGGAATATTTGTCCACAGTAACAATATCTCCAGCATTGGTGGATTCGCTGCCGTCTGTCTTGGCGATGGTTATCATGCCATTGTCGGTAGACCAGCCTGTAGTCGGGAAGGTTTCTGCTTTTGCACTTCTCCAGCCTTCGCTGTTTTGTCCGTTAAAAAGGAGCTTCCAGCCTTTCTCGGTCTCGTGCGCCGTCAGCGTGTTGTCAACCGTGCTTACAACATAGATGTCTTTGCTGAAGGCTTGTGGCTGTAGGTTTTCGGTTTGGACTTTTACGTTTTTGAAATACGTCTTTCTTCCCGCAAATTCATCTTTGACACCGTGTACCTGCAGACCGATAAAACCGGTCTTGTCCATGTCGTCAACCACGTAGGCAACTTCCTGTCCATTGAGCCAGGTTTTGATCTCGTTGCCGATGGCTTCGATTCTGTAGTGATTGTATTCACCCATCTTGAAAGCTGATTTTGCTTCAGGATTCAAATCCAAAGGATACAACCAACCTCTCCGAGCTTCGTCATAGATCCCGCCAGACCAGGCTCTTTCGGAAGGGTCTGCTTCGATCTGATAGCCGAAGACCATTCCCTTGCCTTCTCTTGCGGCAGGGTCAAATTGACCACGGGCCATTACACCTGAGTTAGAAGTTTCGTGCTCTACTTTCAAGTCAAGTTCCAAAATGAAGTCACCGTAAGTTTCTTCAGTGACTAAGAAAGTATTTGGCGAGCCAGCAACTGAAGTACCGATAATCTCTCCATCGACAACCTCAAAGGTTGCTGTACCGGCGATGGCTTTCCAACCAGTCAGGTCTTCTCCGTTAAAGAGATTTGTCCAGCCATCTCCTGCTTCTTGTGCAGGTTTGGAACAGCTGATCAGCAGGGCGCTAGAAAGAAAGAAGAGGCTCTTTCTGAAGGTATATTTCATTTATTTTTTTGGGTTAAGATTTAGGGTAAAATTCCAGATAAATGCCAGCGGGGGCAACCCGTTTGAAATCCAAGTTACGGAATCGATTGCGAGATGTGAAAAGAAAGGGGTAGATGGTATGTGGAAACGGTGATAAAAGTAGTCAGTGGTCAGTCGTAGTCCGCCGGTGTGTCAATATAAGTGGTGACAACATTGTCGCTAGTTGTAACCATCTTCGTTCAACTCTTCTTTAAAAATGGAAATGGCTCAGTGAGTACTTCAATTTTGAAAAGCATCCAGAGTTTACTGAAATAGGTTTGAGGTTCCCTAGACGCCCCTCCTTGCCAAGAGGGCTGAGGAGAGTTGTTTCCTTGGCGACATTCCCATTTTTTTTCTGAAAGTCTGGTTAGCGTATCCCATAGTTGTTCCGTGATATCAGTTTTCGCTAAGGTGTTTCTTTGGAGAAA